>JAGRFX010000060.1 GCA_020445805.1 Rhodocyclaceae bacterium | reverse complement strand
GGTGGCGTTGATGAAGGTGCGTGGCACGGCCATCAGGCTGGTGAACAGGGCCAGCTGGGTGGCGGTGTAGGCCGGGTGGGTGGTGCGCGCCATGAAGGCCACGAAGGCGGTGGTGCCGAGCCCCGCGCCGATGGCCTCGCCGGCGATGACCAGCGCCAGCGCCACCAGCCGGCCGCTGTCCGAGGGGGCCGGGCCCAGCCAGGCCAGCCAGGCGAAGCCGAGGATGGTCACCACCTGCACCACGCCGAACAGCCACAGGGCCCGGTTGATGCCAAGCTTGATCATCCAGATGCCACCCAGGATGCCGCCGGCGACCATCGGCCACAGGCCGGCGTTCTTGGCGATCAGGCCGATCTCGGTCTTGGAGTAGCCCATGTCCAGGTAGAAGGGCGTGGCCAGGGCGGTGCACAGGGAGTCGCCCAGCTTGTAGAACAGCATGAAGGCCAGCACCAGCAGGGCGGCACCCACGCCGTGGCGCGAGAAGAACTCGTGGAAGGGCTCGACCACCGCGTCGCGCAGGGTGCGTGGCGCCGTGTCGGCCACGGCCGGCTCTCGGATCATCAGCGTCATCACGATACCCGGAAGCATGAACAGGGCCGTGATCAGGAAGACCATGTCCCAGGGCATGCGATCGGCCAGGATCAGCGACAGGGAGCCCGGCACCAGGCCCGAGATGCGGTAGGCGTTCACGTACATGGCGTTGCCGAGCCCCAGCTCCTCGTCCGGCAGGATCTCGCGCCGCAGGGCGTCCAGCGCGATGTCCTGGGTGGCCGAGAAGAGCGCCAGACCCGCGCTGACCGCCACCACCCAGGGCAGGTGCTCGGTGGGCGAGAGCTGGCCCAGCCAGGCAATGGAGCCCACCAGCCCGAGCTGGGTCACCAGCATCCAGCTGCGCCGGCGGCCCAGGCGCGGCAGGATTCCGAAGCGGTCCAGCAGCGGCGCCCACAGGAACTTCCAGGTGTAGGGGAACTGGATCAGGGCGAAGGCCCCGATCGTCTTCAGCGACAGGCCCTCGGTGCGCAGCCAGGCCGGCAGCAGGTTGAACAGCAGGTAGAGGGGCATGCCCGAGACGAAGCCCATCACGATGCAGACCAGCATGCGGCGGTTGAGCAGTGCGGTCAGCCAGGCGGGGCGGGTGGCGGGCAAGCGGGGCTTCCGGTGGGGGCTGGAGGGGCGTTTTCGCGATTATCCCAAAGCTGTGGAATGACTGCCTTGCGGCGACAAATCACGTCACAGTGAACACAATTCGATACTTTCCTTGCACTCTTGCGGAGCATGCCTAGAATGGCGCGCTCAAAAAGCAAATCCATAAACCGCAGGAGGAGAACCCTATGCCGCACCACGTCATCGTCTCCTTCGGCGAAGAGCGGGAGTACGAATTTCCGCTCGCTGATGCCGAAGTGGCCGACATCGACCGGGATGCTGCCCGGTCGTGGCTGGCGAAGGAATTTGAGGATCTTGAGTGCTCTCCGACCAACCCCATGGGGAAGGTCCTGGTGCTCGACATGGTGCTCAACGTCGCCAAGTACGGTGGTGAAGCGCGTTTCCGTGACGGAGGCGCGTGGGCGAAGGACTTCGCCCGGATGACCGCAGCGGCGCTCAACCGCTCGGCCATCCGGGTGGACGTGGCAGGGTTCACGGTGGGCTGAAAGGTCCGCCAGGCGAGACAGGCGGGGGCCTGCACCTTTCGGGGTGCAGGCCCTTGTTCTTTTCCGGGCCGCGTTCTTCGCTAGCCGCGTCCCGCGAGCGTCGAGGCGAGCCAGATCATCAGCAGGCCGATGGCGATGAAGACCAGCAGGGCCCGGGCCGAGCCCCCCCGCCTGGGCGCCCGGGAGGCCTCGGGGTGGGCCTGCTCGAAGCGTCCGCGCATGCGCGCGAGCCGTGCTTCCCTGCTCTGGTGCGAGGGGCGCAGCGGGGTGACATTGTCCTTGTCCATCGGCATTCGGCTCACTCGAGGAAGCGCTCGTTCCAGGCCGCGAAGCGGCGGTAGGCCTCGGCCTTCATCTCGTACTTGTCGGCGAAGTCCTTCGGATCGAGCGGGTCGAAGACGTGGTAGTTGGCGCGGTTGTTCACGGTGGCCATCATGTGCCGGATCTTGTCCGGCAGGGTGTAGGGGTCCTGCCACTCGAAATCGTCCTGGGCCTCGTAGTGGAGGAACACCGGCACGATCGGCACGCCGGTGCGCATCGAGACCTCGAACGCGCCCGATTTGAACTCCGTGTGGAGCCGGCGGCCCTTGCAGCCCCCTTCGGGATAGAGGGCGATATTGACGCCGGCATTCAGGGCATGGACCATGGTTTCCAGCGCCTGCTGGCGGGAGTCGGGATCGTCCCGGTCCACGTAGAGGGTGCCCGCCGCCTCGCTGATGCGTCCGACCACGAACCAGTCCTTGACCTGGATCTTGGCCAGCGACACCACCTCAAAGAGGGCGGGGATGCCGATGTCTTCGAAGGCGGAGGGGTGGTTGGCGATCAGGATGTAGCGCTCGGGCAGGGGACGCCGCTGATGCTGGTGCAGGCGCAGATCCACATCGAGCGCCCGCACGAAGCAGCGGCACCAGGCGTGGAACAGGCGCGGAACGAGGCCGCGCGTCGCCGGCAGGTAGGTCATGAGATACACGAGCAGCGTGAAGATGGCAAAGTCGAACCATCCGGCCAAGGTGCGCAGTCCGCGCAGGACGGCAAGCATCCGCGATCTCCCGGGGCGGGGTGAAGCCGCCAGTGTAGCCCGGTCCATCGGGCCGGGAGTCGCCCCGTGAGCGCCGGCGTGTTCCGCTGGCGTACCTACGCCCCGGTGCTGATGCTGCTGATCGGGATGGCCGTGTCGATCGTCGCCGCCGTGTCGGCCGATCGCAACCTGACACGCCTGGCGGCGATGACCGCGTTGCGTGCGGAGGTGCGCCAGACGCGTCTCGAGCTCACCCAGCTGCTGTCGATGCTCAAGGATGTCGAGACGGCCCAGCGCGGCTACATCCTGACCGGCAATGAGGCCTACCTCCAGCCCTACCGTGATTCCGCCGATGCCATCCCGTCCGCGTTGGCACGGGTGTCCGATGGATTCCCTGCCAGCGCCCTGCCGCAGTCGATCCTGCCTGGGCTGGCTCAGGCGATCGACGAGCGGCTTCGCATCGCCGCGGCGAACATCACAGTCCGCCGGGATGGGGGGCGCCCCGCGGTCGACGCCCTTGATGCCGGCAAGGCGGCGATGGATCACCTCCGCTTGCTGGCCGAGGAGATCGACGGCCGGAGCGTGACCCGCATCGACGAGATCAACCGGTCCGTGCATGTCTTGCAGCGGGAGGCACGGGCCTCGGCGGTGGCCTCGACCACCATCGGCGCCGCCTTCATCGCCCTGGGGGCCCTGCTGCTGGTCAGCGAGATACGCGCCCGGAGGCGGCTCGCGGCCCGCCTCGTGGACGTCAACCGGGACCTCGAGTCGCGTGTCGCCTCGCGTACCGCCGAGCTCGCGAAGGCCCATGAGGAACTGAAGGGCTTTGCCCGTCGCTGCGAGGAAGGGGTCGAGCGCGAACGCCGTCACCTGGCGCGGGAGGTGCATGACCGTCTGGGCCAGGCCTTCACCTCCATCCGTATGGCGATCTCGCTGGCCGGGCCCGGCACGCTGCCCGCCGAATTGCAGAGGCAGATCGAGATGGCCATCGACGATGGGGTGGATTCCGCCCGGCGCATCGCCGCCGAGCTTCGCCCGCCCTTGCTGGACGATCTCGGCCTGGCCGCGGCCCTGAGCCATTTCGGGCGTCAGCTGGCGGCGAAGAGCGGCGTCGCCGTCGAGGTCGCCGTGGAGGTGGGCCTGCCGCGCACCGACCGCCGCGCCGTGCAGGTCTTTCGCATTGTCCAGGAGGCCTGCGCCAACGCCCTGGCCCATGGGGCGCCACAGTCAATCTGGATACGGGACGAGGTGTCGGGCGAAGATCTGCTTGTTACAATCCACGATGATGGTAGGGGCTTCGACCCAGGGCGGGTGCGGGCCGGTGCCCTCGGACTGGTCGGCATGCGGGAGCGGGCGGCGATCATCGGCGCCCGGATGCAGGTCGCATCGGCGCCCGGCGAGGGCACGACGGTGCGCATACAGCTTCCGATCGAGCCCGGCCCCCCTGAATGAGGACGATGGATAAGCGAGTCCCGATGCGCATCATCCTGCTCGAGGATCACCCCATATTCCGTTTCGGCGTGGCCCAGCTGCTGCGCAGTCGCTGGCCGGACGTCGAGGTGGCCGAGGCCGCGACTCTGGCCGAGGCGCGGCGCCTGGCCGGCTCCGGGCGCTGGGATCTCGTGCTGGCCGATCTCAACCTGCCCGACAGTCATGGGCTGGAAAGCGTGGCCAACCTCACCCGCGCCCTCCCCGGCGTGCCGCTGCTGGTGCTGAGCCTGAGCTCGGAGCCCGACTACGCCCTGAGGGCGATGCAGCTGGGCGCCGCCGGCTTCCTGGCCAAGGACGGCGCCGCCAGTGAACTCCTGACCGCCGTCGAGCGTACGCGCGAGGGCGGGCGCTACATCTCGGCCAGGGTCGCCGACCACCTGGCGTCGCGCATGCTCGAGGGGGCTGCGGGTGAGCAGCCCCACGAGCAGCTTTCGCCGCAGGAGTACCGGGTCATGCTGCTGCTGGCCCAGGGCGAACGGGTGCAGGACATCGCCGAGCACATGCACCTGTCGCCCAAGACCGTCACCACCTACCGGGCCCGCATCCTCGACAAGCTGGACGTGGACAGCAACGTGGGCATCGCCATGTATTGCCGCGAGCGCGGCCTGATGAGCACTTCGGGGTAAACGCCTAGGTTTTCCCCTACACCGGAATCGGGGCCTGCCGATCCCAAGGACCGCCCCCCGCCGATGGGCCCCGCAAAGGGCTTCCGGGATGATCGACCCTGCCACCAAAGGAGGTCGCATCATGAATCTGGTTCTCGTCGAAGACAACGAAGGTCTGCGTTCCCACTGGCTCAAGCTGCTGGCCCGGTTGCCGGGCCTCAAGGTCGTCGGCGTGGCCGGCAGCGCGCTGTCGGCGGTCGAGACGGTGCTGGCCACCCGGCCCGACGTCGTCCTGATGGACCTGCACCTGGGCGACGACAACGGACTCGATGCGCTGATCCGCCTGCGGGAGGCGCGCTGCGGCGCGCTGATCCTGCTGATGAGTACTCAGATCGAGCCGGCGCTGAGGGCGCAGGCCATCGCCCTGGGTGCCGACGGGGTTTACGACAAGGCCAGCGAGATCGATGCGATCCTCGGACGTCTGCGCGGCGACCTGCTGGTGCGCCCCGACGACGAGGAGGCCCGCCTTGCGACCCTGACCGAGCTGGGGCTGCTCGACGCCTCGCCCCTCGAGGAACTCGACGGTATCGCTCGACTGGCCGCCGAAATCGCCGACACGCCGGTGGCCCTCGTGACCCTGGTAGACCGCGAGCGGGTGTTCTTCCTGTCGCGTGTGGGCACCGAACTGCGCGAGATCTCGCGCAGCACCTTCTTCTGCAACCATGCGATCGGCGCAGAGACCCTTCTGGTCGTGCCGGACGCCTGCCAGGACGAGCGCTTTGCCACCAGCGTGGCCGTGCGCGGGGAGATGGGCGCCAGCTTCTATGCCGGTGCACCGCTGCGTCTCTCCAATGGCGTGGCGGTGGGTAACCTGTGTGTTATCGATCGCCGCCTGCGCGCGCTGAGTGAGGCGCAGCAGCGGGGCGTCCTGGTGCTTGGGCGGGCCGTTGCCAAGACCCTCGAGCTGCGCCGCTGCGAGCGGCGCCTGGACGGCGAGACGCGCCACCGGCAGCGGGCCGAACGCGACCTGCGGGCCCTCGCCCTGCGCGATCCGCTCACCGAGCTTCCGAACCGCGCCGGCCTGAATGAACAATTCAGTCGGCTCCAGCGCACGGCGCGCGGATCGCGGCGCCAGATCACAGTCCTGGTGGTCCAGGTTGACCGGCTCGACGAGATCACCCGCAACCTGGGGCTCGAGGTTTCCGACCGCTTCGTGACCACGCTGGGCCAGCGCTTCGCAGCCGCCGTACGATCGGGTGACATGATCGGGCGAGTGTCCTGTGACCGGTTTGCGATCATCATGGATGCGCCGATCCAGGGATCTGTCGCGCTGTCCGAGGCGATCCGGATCCGCTCGGAGGTGACCCGCGCGGTCGATGTGGATGGCCTGCGCCTGCACCCCAGCCTCAGCCTGGGTGTGGCGGTTTCGCCGCAGCACGGCGAGAGCCTGAGCAGTCTGCTGCGATGCGGCGAGCGGGCTGCATCGCGCGCCAGCGTGGCTGGCGGTCCCCGGGTCGAGTTGTATGCGCCGGAACAGACCGGTCTGAGCCAGGAGCGCTTCCAGCTAGAGGGCGAACTGCGCGAAGCGATCGATACCGACCAGCTGTGCCTCTACTACCAACCGATCGTCGATCTCCAGGGCCAATGCCTCTGCATCGAGGCGCTGGCCCGCTGGCACCACCCGCGTCGCGGGGTCATCCTGCCTGACCAGTTCATCCCGCTGGCCGAGGAACGGGGCCTGATCGAGTCCATTGGTCATGTCCTGTTGCATCGCTGCCTGGCACAGATCGTGGCCTGGAAGCGCCAGGGTCTGGCCGTGCCCCGGGTGTCGCTCAACGTCTCGGCCCACCAGCTCCACGGCCAGTTCGACGCCATCCTGCTGTCGGCGCTGGCGCGCCACGGACTCTCACCGAGCCATCTCGAGCTGGAGGTGACTGAATCGGCCCTGTGCCTGCATGGCGAGCAGACGGCGCTGATCCTGAGCCGCCTGCGCAAGGCCGGGGTGTCGGTGGCGATCGACGACTTCGGGGTCGGCTATTCCTCCCTGGCACGCCTGCGCAAGATGCCGCTCGACCGGCTCAAGATCGACCAGAGCTTCGCGCGTGAGTTGCCTACCTCAGGCACCGGGCAGGCCCTTGTCCTCGCGATCATCGCCATGGCCCGGGCGCTGGGCCTCGAGACAGTGGCCGAAGGGGTCGAGAATGAAGCCCAGTGGCGCGTCATGCGGGAGCTGGGCTGCACCGGGATGCAGGGCCGCTGGCTCGGTGCGGAGCTGCCCGCCGAGTCGATGGAAGACTGGCTCCGACTGCGGGCCGGCAAGCCGCCGGCCGCCGAGGCCGACGCCGGTGCGGAGCGCATGCCGGGCTGAATCCCCAGCCTACGACGCGGGTGGGCGCTCGATCTGGATGTCGAGCTCCCCGACGCGGCGGTAGAAGGTCGAGCGCGATACACCCAGCAGCCGGCAGGCGGCTGTGACGTTCCAATGCACGTCCTCCAGGGCATCGAGGATCTGCTTGCGCGGGTCGCCGCAACGCAGGGGCGGCGGCGACTCCGTCACGGGTCCGCCGCTGCGCAGTGGCGGGGCACCGAATCCCTCGGGCAGGTGCTCGGTGCCCACCACCTCGCCCGTGCAGATGGCGATCGCGAAGCGAAGCACGTTGCGCAATTCGCGGATGTTGCCGGGCCAGGCATGGCGACAGAGGGTGTCGGTGGTTTCCCGCGAGAGGGCGAGCGAACGACCCGCAGCCTCGCACTCCTCGCCGAACACCCGGGCCACCAGCTCGCGCACGTCGGTCCGCTCGCGCAGGGGGGGCAGGCGGAAGGTGGCGGCGTTCAGGCGATAGTAGAGGTCCTCCCGGAAGCTGCCGTCGGCCACCATCGCGGGCAGGTCCCGGTGGGTGGCGCAGACCACCGAGATGTCCACCCGGACCGGCTCAATGGCCCCCAGCGCCACCACCTCGCCCTCCGACAGCACGCGCAGCAGGCGTGTCTGCAGCGACAGGGGCATGTCGCCGATCTCGTCGAGGAACAGGGTGCCGCCATCGGCCATGGCGATCTTGCCGGGGCAGCCCTTGGCGCGGGCGCCGGTGAAGGCCCCCTCGCGGTAGCCGAAGAGCTCGCTCTCGATCAGGGATTCCGGGATCGCCGCGCAGTTGATGGCCACGAAGGGCTTGTCGGCGCGGGCGCTGAAGCCGTGGATGGCGCGGGCCATGGCTTCCTTGCCGCTGCCGGTCTCGCCCAGCAGCAGGATCGGGATGCGGTTGTTGGCCAGCAGCTTGATGCGTTCGAAGCTCTGCCGCAGGCGGGGGTCGGAGGTGCACAGGCCGGCCAGGTCGGTCTCGCCGTCGGGGCGCCGCACGGCCACCGGCCGGCCGGCGTTGCGACCCGGCATGGCGGGGGCCCGCAGCATCACCGAAATGCAGTTGTCGGGTCCGCCCAGCAGGGGCATGGGCACGCCCGGCTGCCGGTGGGCGAAGTCGATCAGCCGCGCCACCGGCAGGTCGAGCAGCGCCTCCACATGGTCCACCGGCGCCGTGAGCTGGAGCGCCAGCTGGCGGCTGATGGCGCGGATGCGACCGTCCTCGTCGAAGGCGATCAGGGCGTCCGGGTCCCCATCCCAGGCGCCGCCGCGGGTGCGCACCTGGGCGATCCAGGCATCGGCGTGACCCTCGCGGAACAGGGCCTGCTCGATCCGCAGGGCGGTCTGCAGCGTCAGGTTGTAGGCGAGGGCCTGTCCGCTGCGCTCGGACGGGGGCTGCATGGCGGTGGCGTTGATGACCCCCTGGAGGCGGCCGTCGGCCCCGAAGACCGGCACCGCGCTGCAGGAGATGGCGTGGTTGAGCGCCAGGAAGTGGTCCTCCCGGTGGACCAGGACGGGCGCCTCGGCGGCGATCGCGGTGCCGACCCCGCAGGTGCCCTGGGCCTGCTCCGACCAGCAGGCGCCGGCGAGCAGTCCGCATTCGCCGAAATCGCGGCCCAGGCTGGGCTTGGTCCACACCTCGAGGGTGGCGCCGCAGCCGTCGGTCAGCAGGGTGCAGTAACCCAGGCCGCCGATCTGCCGGTGCAGCCAGTCCACGCCGGGCGTGGCGGTGCGCAGGAAGCGGGCGTGGCGCTCGCGCAGGCGGGCCAGGCGCGAATCGGTCAGCACCTCTTCTGCCGGCTGGCCCCAGGGATCGAGGCGGTGGTCAAAACGGGAACGGGTCTGGGATTCGGCCAGTCGGGCCGCCATGGCCTGGGAACCCAGGCGGGCGTCGACGGCCGACGCGGCTTCGAGGGCGCGTCTGAGCATGTTGTCTCTCTCCTGGGCCACCGTCGATCGTGCGCGGCGGCTCCGGTCTTGTGTCTGACCTGCGGTCCTTCGGGATCATAGTGAGCGGCCCCGGCCGGGGCAAGATCGGCCTCAGGCAAAAAACTGCGGTCGTGGGTGGACACGACCGCCAAGGGAGGCGCGACCCTCCTGAGGAGATATCCGGCCAGTCCCGCGTCCGGACTCAGCCGTGCTGCATATAGACGACCTGGGTCTCGGTGTACTCGAGCAGGCCGTGCTTGCCGTCCGCGCCGCCGATGCCGGAGTGGCGACGTCCGGCGTGGAAGCCCTGCATGGCCTCGAAGTGCTCACGATTGACATAGGTCTCGCCGAAGCGCAGCGAGTTGCAGGCCTGCATGGCCTTCGAGAGGTCACGGGTGAACACCGAGGAGGTCAGGCCGTAGGGCGAGTCGTTGCCGAGCGCCACCGCCTCTTCCAGGCTGTCCACCACCTGGATCGGCAGCACCGGCCCGAAGATCTCGTCGCGCATGATCTCCATCTCGTGGTGGCAGTTCACCAGCACCGTCGGCAGGTAGTGGTGGCCGCGGTCCACCGGGGCCTCGCCGCCGCCCAGCACGACCTCGGCGCCTTCCGCGCGGGCCCGCTTGACCATCCCGGCGACCTTGTCGAGGCCCTGGCGGTTGACCAGCGGACCCATGGCGACCGAGCGGTCCTCCATCGGGTCGCCGTAGGTCACGGCGGCCATGCGGGCCACCACCTTGTCGGTGAATTCGCCGGCCACCGAGCGCTCCACATACACGCGCTCGGCGCAGTTGCAGACCTGTCCGGTGTTGATCACGCGGGAGTCGCAGATGGCCTTGGCGGCCAGGTCGATGTCGGCGTCGGCCAGCACGATGGCCGGGGCCTTGCCGCCCAGCTCCAGGTTCACCCGGGTCAGGTTGGCGCCGGCCGCGAGCATGATGCGACGGCCGGTGGCGACGCTGCCCGTGAAGCTGACCAGGTCGATCTCGGACGAACCGGCGAGCTGCGCGCCCACCGACGCCCCGCGCCCGCCGACCAGGTTGAAGACCCCGGCCGGCAGCTCGGCCTCGTGCACCAGCTGGGCAAACTCGAAGGCGTTGATGGGGGTCTCTTCGCTCGGCTTGATCACGATGGTGTTGCCGGTGATCAGGGCCGGCGCCATCTTGCGGGCGATCAGGAAGAACGGGAAGTTCCAGGGCAGGATGCCCACCGTCACGCCGATGGCCCGGCGCATCAGGAAGATCGACTCGCCCGGCCGGTCGCTGGGGATCACCTCGCCCTCGATGCGGCGGGCCCATTCGGCCATGTAGTCCAGATAGTCGGCGGTGAAGTCCACCTCGACCCGGGCCAGGCCCAGCACCTTGCCCTGCTCGCGGGTGATGATCTCGGCCAGGGCGTCGGCCTTGCTGCGGACCCGTTCGGCCACGGCCCGCAGGTAGCCGGCCCGCTGGATGGCCGGCCGCTTCTCCCAGCCGGGCTGGGCCCGGCGGGCGGCCGCGATGGCCTCCGCCACCTGGCCGTCGGAGGATTCGGGGACGGTGGCCAGCAGGGCGTCGCTGGCCGGGTTGCGCACCTCGATGCGGGCCGCGCCCGCGCCGACGAAGTGCCCGTCGATGTAGTTTTCGTACTGAGTGGTCATGTCTCGCTCCAGGGTGATGGACGCCGTTTGAATCGTTGGTGGGGTTGGAGAGGTGTCAGGCGGGTTTGGCCAGGCGCTTGCCGAGCTGCTCGGAGACGAGGCCGAACAGCACCCCGGCGACCCAGGTCAGGACCACGAAGGCGAAGCCCTCCTCGAGCTTGGCGCCCGAGCCGAAGAAGCAGGCTGCGCCCAGGAAGGCCGCCGGGGTGTAGGCCAGCAGGGAGAGGTCGGCCATCGCCACCAGCACGAAGGCCAGCACCGTCACGAGGCCGATCAGGGCCGGCAGGCCGCCGCCCAGGAGCTGAACGCCATAGAGCGTCACGGCGGTCAGGATGATGGCCGCGAGCCCGGCGGCCAGCGACTTGCTGAGCCCCTCGGCGCCGCCACCGGCGGCGAAGAAGGCGGCCCAGGCGACGAAGCCGATCCAGGGGTTGAAGTGGAAGTCCGGGTTGCCGACGCTGAGGTAGACCCACAGGGCCACCAGGGCGGCGATGCTGGAGGCGAGGGCGTGCAGAAGTTTCATGGAATCCTCCCGAAGGGTTCGGGTGGCCACGTCCCGGACCCCGCGGCTGCGGGGCCCGGGGCCGCGCTCACCACACGTAGGCGTACTTGATGTTCAGGCTGTTGTTGGCCGAGTGGTTCTCGCCCTGCAGGGTCCGCGAGTAGCGCAGGGTGATCGACTGGTTGTCGAAGGTGTGCAGCATCAGGCCCAGGCCCGCGTCCAGGGCGTGGCTGGCGTCCACGGTGCTGGTCTTCTTGCTGCGCTCGTAGTCCAGGGCCACGAAGGGCTCGAGCAGGTCGCTGGCGCGGAAGCCCAGGCGCTGGTTGGTGTGGAAGCTGTGGCCGGGGCGTGTGCCGTCCACCTTCTCGCCCTGGAAGACGAAGCCGGCATCGGCGGTCCAGCCCAGCTGTTCGGTCATGCGGACATCCCACAGCACGCTCGACAGGTTCTTCCAGTTGCGGTCGCTGACCGAGTCGTCGCCGACCGGGATCTGCAGGAAGGACTGGAAGCCGAGGGTCGAGCCGGGGCTGGGCTTGTACCAGATGGCGAAGCCCGTCAGCGGGTCACCGATGCCGCTGGCCTGGCTGTCGCTCCGCTTGTCGCGCACGCCGATCTCCGGAACGATCACCTCGTAGGCGATGCCGATCTGGCGGTTCGACTCGGGCGACCAGAAGCGGACGTACTTGGACAGGCCGACGATGGTGGTGCTGCCGTTGCCGTCCACCTTGTCGCCGTCGCTGTCGTAGGCCTTGTTGTTGCGCTGGACGTAGGCGTACTGGACGAAGACGTTGAAGGGGGCGAAATCCACCGGCAGCTCGTACTCGTGGGGGCCGATCACGTCGAAGGTGGTCTGGGCGGCGGCCGGCAGGGCCAGGCAGGCCAGGGTCAGGGCGGTCGCGGTCAGGCGGATGGGGGTGGTGTGCTTCATGAAATCCTCTCGAATCCGGGTTTCGTGGGCGCAGGGGTCCGCCGCGTCCCGTCCTGCGGGACGCGGGGCCTGCCTTTCTCGGTTGGGGTTGGGGGGCTTAGCGGGCCAGCTTGAAGACCATCACCGTGCCGCCCTGCGGCACCACGGTCTTGTGGGGCAGCACCGCGTCGAAGGCCCCCTGCATGCGCTGGGCATCGACGCCCCAGCCGGCCTGGACGGCGATGTACTGTTCGCCATCCACCTCGAAGCTGGACGGCACGCCGGTGACGCCGGAGCTGGCCGGGTACTCCCACAGGACCTGGCCGGTGCTGGCGTCGAAGGCACGGAACTTCCGGTCGTTGGTGCCGCCGCCGAAGACCAGGTTGCCGCCGGTGGTGAGCAGCGGGCCCCAGTTCATCTCGGGGTAGGTGTGGGTCCACACCTTCTTGCCGGTCTTGAGGTCCCAGGCCTGCACCTCACCCACGTGCTTGCGGGCCGGCTCGCCCATCCGCACATTGGTCAGGATGTTGTCGAGGGCCACACCGATGTAGAGCTCGCCGGCGCTGTACTTGGTGGGCTCGCCGGTCAGCTCCGAGCACAGGTTGTTGTTGGCCGGGATGTAGAGCAGCCCGGTCTGGGGGTTATAGGCCTCGGGCGGCCAGTCCTTGCCGCCCCACAGGGAGGGACAGAAGGTCACGGTCTTGTGGGTGCCGGGGGTGTGGGACGGGTCGTAGGTCGGGCGCCCGGTCTTCTTGTCGATGCTCTTGAAGACGTTCTGGGTCACGTAGGGCCAGGCGTCGACGAAGCCGATCGGGCCGTCGCTGCGCTCGAGCATCCACAGGTAGCCGTTGCGGCCGGCGTGCACCAGCGACTTCACCTTGCGGCCGCCGTGGTCCACATCGATCAGCAGCGGGGCGGAGACCTCGTCCCAGTCCCAGGCGTCGTTGAAGTGGTACTGGTGGTAGCCCTTGAGCTTGCCGGTGTCCACGTCGAGGGCCAGGGTCGAGTTGGCGTAGAGGTTGTCGCCGGCGCGGGTGTCGGGCATCCAGGGGCCGGCGTTGCCCACGCCCCAGTAGGCGATGCCGGTGCTGGGGTCGTAGTTGCCGGTGATCCACACCGAGCCGCCGCCGTGCTTGTAGGTGTCGCCGGGCCAGGTCTCGCCGCCGGGCTCGCCCGGTGCCGGGATGGTGTAGGTGCGCCAGGCCTCGGCGCCCGTCTCGGCATCGAAGGCGGCGATGAAGCCACGGATGCCGTACTCGCCGCCCGAGGAGCCGACCATGATCTTGCCCTTGGCGGCCAGCGGGGCCAGGGTCATGTAGTAGCCCTTGCGCCAGTCGGCCACCGGCTTGACCCACAGCTCGGCGCCGGTCCTGGCGTCCAGCGCCACCAGGTTGGCGTCGGTGGTGGCCAGGTAGAGGCGATCGCCGTAGAGCGCCACGCCGCGGTTGGTCGGGTGAAGCTGCATCAGCTCCTCGGGGATCGACTTCTGGTAGCGCCACAGCTCCTTGCCGGTGGCCGCCTCGAAGGCGATCACCTGGTTGTTGGGCGTGGAGATGTACATGTAGCCGTTGTTCACGATCGGCGGCGACTGGTGGCCTTCCTTCATGCCGGTCGCGTAGGACCAGGCCAGGGTCAGCTTGCCGACGTTGTCGCTGGTGATCTGCTTGAGCGGGCTGTAGCCCCAGCCGGAATAGTTGCCCCGGTAGGACAGCCAGTTCTGCGACTCCGGTGAGGCCAGGCGCGCATCGGTGACCGGCGCATAGGACGGCAGCGCTGCCAGGCTGGCCAGCGGCGCGAAGGCCAGCATGGCGGCGATCAGTTTCGTTCTTGACGACATGGTTGTGACTCCTCCGACCCCTGCTTGGGGGGTATCGATGAATGACCCGGGTGGTTTCAGAGCGTCGCGCCCGGTCGCGACGTGAAGCCGTCGGCGACCACCAGCACGTCGCCTTCGAGCTTGAGCGGGAGCATCGGCAGGCGGCGCGGGGCGGGACCCGCGACGCGCTCGCCGCCGGCGGCAGGCCGGAACTGCGAGAAGTGGCAGAAGCACAGCAGCAGCCCCTTCTCGGTGCTGAACTCGGTGATGTTGCAGCCCTGGTGGGTGCACACCGCCGAGAAGGCCACCACGCCGTCGGCCGCGTTGCGGGCGGCCGAGGGCTCGAGGCTGGCCGGATCGAGCCGCAGCAAGAGCAGCTTGTTGAGGCGCGAGCCATCGCGCACCGTGCCGCTGGCCGCGTCGAGGGGCAGGGCCATCAGGGGCTTGGCGCCGGCCTCGATGTCGGCCAGCCGCAGCGGCGCACGCTGCCCTTCCCCATCGGCGAGGACCAGGCGGTCACCGGCCTGGGGTCGGGCGCCGGCCGGATCGTCGTTGGCGAAGGCGGGGGTGCAGAGGCCGGACGCCAGGCCGGCGAGCGCGCCGCCGCACAGGCGGAGCGCCTCGCGGCGGGACGCACAGGGTGGGCTGTCGGGGTGGGGGGAATCGCTGCGATGCACGGGTGTCTCCGTCCTGCGTGGGTTGGTCTTGTTTGGACCGAGACAGCGCAAGGGACGGGCCAGACGGCACGTTCATCCGGATGGCATGGACGCCGATCGGCCGGAGACGCGCGTGCCGCGGGTGGTCCCGGCAAAGGCGCGGTGTGACCCCGGGGATGCGTGGAGGCGCGCGGCAGGTCGAAGGGAATGTGTCTGGCAGCGCCGTGGAACGACGCTGAAACACGACTGAAACAGTGGGGAAGAGGGGCGACTCAGGTCGCCGGAGCCTGCGCGCGCGCCAGTCTCAGCCAACGTCCGGGCGCGTGGGCCGTCCGTATCGGCTGGCGGCGAGTTCCGCGCAGTCGATGGGGGACGGGCCCGACCGGGTTGCCGGCAGGGCCCGTCGTACCCTCGCGCTCGATCCCGACCGACCCGGGGCCCGGTCTGGCGGAGTCCCGGCTAGCGAAACTGGGTGTTCGGCGCGCTCGCGACGCCCAGCGCCTCGACCCGGGTCACCGCGGGCGCATGGAAGGTGATGGCGAGACAGGGCGTGGTCATCGCCTGGGGCACCGCATTGCCGGGGGTCGGCTGGGTCACCGCGACGGGCAGGCGCAGGACGCCTTCCTCCATCTTGGCGGTGTCCGCACGCAACTGCAGGCCATACCCCCCGGTGGTGAAGCGCCCACCGCTGACCACCGCGATCCGCGTGGTGCTGAAATCCATCTCCGGCAGGGCCGGCGCCGGCACCATCGAACTGGTGATCCGACGCCACGCATTGGCCCATTGGCCAGGCGCGGACACCAGCGTCACTGACGCCCCGCCCGAGTACTGGCCGCACTGGGTCGAATTGAAAATCAGCTGCAGCCGAACCACCCCCGATGCCGGCTCGGGCGCCTGTGGTGACGTGCTGGTGCAGCCTTGTGCAGTCGCAGCGACCAGGGCGAGGGTCAGCGTCCGGATGGGCATGGCCATGGCTCAGTCCTTCCGCCGCAGCGCGAAGCCGCGCGGATCGCTGGCGTGCAGACCGGCCGAGCGCAGGGCGCCGCCCGGGCCCACCGACATGGCGAGGCCGGTGACATTGCTGCTGTCGATGGTGATGCCGTCGGGAGCGCCCAGCACCGGCCAGGCACCGCAGCTCTCGCCGGCACCGCAGATGAAGTCGTCGTTGTCCAGGTCGCTGCCCCCCACCAGGGTGTAGGTCCCGGGCGCGACGTTGTCGAAGCGGAAGGTATAGCGTCCGCCGCTGGCCGCGGCGTCCACCTGGCCCAGGTTCTCGCCGGTGTCCGGGTCGAGCAGCAGGAAGTAGACCCGGCCCGCGTCGCCGGTGGTGTCCGCGGAGGTGATCAGCATCGTGACCGGCACGCTGATCGTGCCAATGTTGCTGGCCACGCTGATGCTGCCGCCGTAGGCGCCGGCCGGCAGGCTGCCGCGCACCGCCGAGACCTGGTACTCGAAGCCGCCGCTGACCGCGCTTGCCGCGGAGATCGCGATCCAGCTGTCGCTGGCGGTCAGGGTGGGCGCCGAGAGCCCTCCGTCGCCCTGGTTCGCCAGCCGCAGCGTGAGACTGCTGCCGCTGCTGCCGAAGTCGAGGCGGGTGGGAGCGGCCGACAGCACCGCCGGACGGTCGGTGTTGCCCACCAGGCCGCGTGCCGCCAGCACCGCCTTGTAGGCATTGATGCGTCCGTAGCCGAAGGAATTGTCGCGGCCCGCGCTGCCGATGTCGTCGCTCATCTGGCCCGAACTCAGCAGGCTGTCCACCTGGGCCGGCGTGATCGCAGGGTTGGCCGCGCGCATCAGGGCCAGCACGCCCGCCACGTGGGGCGAGGCCATCGAGGTGCCCTGCAGGAAGCCGTAGCTGGCCTGGGGCGTCCCGGTCACCTCGGAAATGTAGGTGCTGAGGATGTTGTCGGCGTAGCCGTCGGCGTTGACGTCGGTTTGGGCCGAACTGCCACCGGGGGCGGCCACGTCCACGGTGCTGCCGAAGTTCGAGAAGTCGGACAGGGCCCCGTTGATGTCGAGGGCGCTGACCGAGATCACGCCGTCGTAGGCCGCCGGGTAGGACGGCCGCGAGACGCTCTCGTTGCCCGCCGCGGCAACGACCATCACGCCGGCCGCGCGGGCCGAGGTGACCGCGTCCTGGACGGCCTGGACGAAGTCGGGCCCGCCGAGGCTGAGGTTGATGATGTCCGCGGCCCGCGTCGGCCGCGTGCCCGAGACGTTGTCGAGGCCGGCAGCGAAGCGGATGCCGTGGAGGATGTCGAAGGCGGTACCGCCGCCCCGACCGAGGACCCGCACCGGCATGACCCGTGCACCGCCGGCCACCCCGGCCAGGCCGGTGCCGTTGCCGGTGGCTGCGGCGACCGTGCCGGCCACGTGGGTGCCGTGCCACGAGCTGCCGCCGCCGTAGTCCTGGTCGCCCGGGTCGTTGGGGTTGGCGTCGATGCCGTCGCCGTCGAGGGCTCGCGTCGCGTCACTGACGAAATCGTAGCCGGCCACCAGTTGCCCCTGCAGGTCGGGGTGCGAGAGCACGACACCGGTATCCACCACGGCGACCACCACCGGGTTGCCGGCGCGACTGCCGTCGGTGATGTCCCAGGCGGCCGGCAGGTTGATGACCGGGTAGTGCCACTGCAGCGGGTAGAACGGATCGTTGGGAACGGCCGCCGCCCTCACCACGTAGTTGGGGCTGGCGCTGGCCACGCCGGGGCTGGCCGCCAGGTGTTTGAGGGCGCGGATGGTCCGCCGGCGCGCGGCCTGCTCGGCGCTGAGGGGGGCGCCGCTCCAGTCGTCGGTCTCGACCGACAGCGCCGCGGCGCGGGCCAGCCCGTCGGCCGGCGTCAGGTCCACCAGCTGCGGCATGCCGGCGCCGCCGGCCAGTACCCGGCGCTGGCCAAGGGCGCTGGCCGTGGCGTCGGCCCCGCCCGTGGTGAGGCTCACGATGGCCTGGTCGGGCACCATCTCGCTGGCCTGGTCCCAGGACGCCCGGGCGGCGGCGGCCCCATCCAGCTCCGCGCCCAGCGACAGCTCGTAGGCGCTGGCACCCGCAAAGGCCTGGACCACCACGAAATAGGAACCGGAACTGGGCACGACGATGCGCTCTTCCTGATCCACCGAACTCGACGACGACACCAGGTTGACGTTGGCGTCGTACAGGAACAGGTCCAGGTCCACGCTCTCCCTGGCCTGCTCGTTCCAGGCGCCGATCCTCAGGATCAGCGCCTGGCCGGCCACCAGGTCCACCTGGTAGCCGTCGAACTCGTCGGCGGCGCTGGCAAAGCGGCTGCCGGCCTGCCCGAACGGCACCGCCGTGGCGAAGCCGGTGACCGTGCCCGGGTTGGGGATGCGCTGCGAGGTGGCGGGCGTGTCGTTGGCGCTGAAGGCCGCGTTGGGGTCGTTGACGTCGCTGTCGGTACTGACCCCGTCGGGGACCGTGGCCACCCCGGACACCGAGACCGCGACCGAGCCGGACCCGCCTCCGCCACCGCCGCCGTCACCCCCGCCGCCGCCCCCCCCACAGGCTGACAGCAGGAGAAGGGCCAGGTACGAAGCGGCAAGGCGCGGATTCATGATGGAGGTCCTTTCGGGGTGCTGCAGACGCAGGGGGAGTGGCAGTCTAACGCCGAGCCACTTGACCCTACAATGTCGTCATGGAGACCGGCCGCCGCCCGCGCACACCCCCTTTGCCCCACTGGGCGGACACGCCGTGAGCGCCGGACTCGAGCCGGGCCTGATGCTGGTGCATGGCAACCGGGCGGAATCCCTGCGCGATCTGCTGCAGGCCTGGATGCAGCGCCACCCCACCGCGCCGCTCGAGCCCGAGATCCTGCTGGTCCAGAGCAACGGCATCGCCCAGTGGCTCAAGCTGTGGCTGGCCCGCGACGCCCGCCCCGACGGGCGCGGTGGTTGCGGCATTGCGGCGGCGCTGGAGCTC
>JAGRFX010000616.1 GCA_020445805.1 Rhodocyclaceae bacterium | reverse complement strand
GGTGTTTTCCATCGCAGCCCGGCAGCCAACGAGGTTTCATGTGAAACAGAGTCCGATGATGAAAGTAGCCGAGGTAGCGACCGGGATGGAGGCCGAATTGTCGTTTCACATGAAACGAAGTCCAGCGACGCCACCTGTGGTCAATGTCGCCGGTCGGATGGTTTCACGTGAAACATATACGCTGGCTTGCGCGGGTGAAAAAACACGACCCACCATGAAGCTGATTATTCTGGATCGCGATGGCGTGATCAACGAAGATTCCGATGCCTACATCAAGTCGCCGGAGGAATGGAACCCGATTCCCGGCAGCCTGGAGGCAATCACTCGCCTGAATCACGGCGGCTATCGCGTGGTGATCGCCACCAATCAGTCCGGGATCGGCCGCGGGTTGCTGGATCTGGAAACCCTCAACCAGATCCATCGCAAAATGCATCGGATGGTGCAGGAAGTCGGCGGTCTGATCGAGGCGATTTTCTTCTGTCCGGATGTGGACGAAGCCAACCCCTTCCGTAAGCCCAATCCCGGCATGTTGCTGGAGATCGGCCGGCGCTTGAAATGCAACCTGCAAGGAGCACCGGTGGTGGGTGACAGCGTGCGCGA
>JAGRFX010000615.1 GCA_020445805.1 Rhodocyclaceae bacterium | reverse complement strand
CCTGCGCCCAGGGCCTCCTCCAACTCGTGGATCAGGTTGCCGTGCAGGTTCCGCTCGAACAGGGTGTGGCGGCTGCCTCGATCCTTCTTGGCATCCAGGAGCGCAACGTCCGCCTGGTGCAGGAAGGCCTCCAGCTCCACCGGTCCATGCGCGACCGCGACCCCGACGCTCACCTTCAGGGCCAGCTTGTGCCCGAGCAGGTCCAGCGGCTCCTGCAACAGGGTGCGGATCCGGTCGGCCACGGCCGCCGCCTCCGTTCCCGGATCCTGCAGCTCGTGCAGGACGATGACGAACTCGTCCCCGCCGATGCGCGCCAGCGTGTCGCTCGCATGGCGGACCACACCGCGACACACGTCGGCGAAGGCGATCAGCGCTGCATCGCCCACCGAGTGACCGTAGCGGTCGTTGATCTCCTTGAAGTGGTCCAGGTCCATGTGCAACAGCGCGAACGGCGCCCGCTGCGGGTCCCGCAGCCGCGCCTGCTCACGCGCGAACAGGGCGAAGCGATTCGAGATCCCCGTCAGGGCATCCGTCTCGGCCACGCTGCGCAGGTGCGCCTCTTCGCGCTGCCGCCCGCGCGACAGCCCGGCCAGGACCAGCG
>JAGRFX010000614.1 GCA_020445805.1 Rhodocyclaceae bacterium | reverse complement strand
TCCCTTTTTCCTCTTCGAGGTCCTCATCCATGATGGGCAACGGATAGTCGGCCAGCGTTATGCGGGTGACCTCGCATTCCATCCCAGCCAGTTGTGCGGCATAGGCATCAGCCGTCTGCTGGCTGTAGGCACCGGAGCGGATCGATCCGGCGAAGACAAGAATGGCGGGTTTGCGCATCATTTCCGATTCCGTTCGCCGTCAGCAGGGCGCGCCGCTTACTGGCCCGGCGTCCAACCGCCGATCGCCTTGATTTCGAGGTATTCCTCCAGACCCCATTTGCCACCCTCACGCCCGTTGCCGGACTGCTTGTAGCCGCCGAAGGGCGAGGGCGAGGAACGGAACATGCCGTTTATGTCGACCATGCCGGAACGCAGACGCCGGGCAACGCGGTTTGCTCTGGCGCCGTCCTGGGTCTGCACATAGTTGGTCAGGCCATACGGCGTATCGTTGGCAATCGCGATTGCCTCCTCTTCATCATCAAAGGGCATCATCGACAGAACGGGGCCGAAAATCTCCTCCCGCATGACGGTCATGCCTCTGTTGCAGTCGGCAAACACCGTCGGGCGCACGAAGAAGCCGCGGTTGAGGCCTTCCGGGCGG
>JAGRFX010000613.1 GCA_020445805.1 Rhodocyclaceae bacterium | reverse complement strand
GGACGCCGTCTCCGGCATCGCCGAGCGCATCGTCGGCCGCTCCCCGGCGATCGCCGCCCTGCGCGACGAGATCGAGCTGATCGCGGCGACCGACGCCGATGTCGTCGTTCTCGGCGAGACCGGTGCCGGCAAGGAAGTCGTCGCCCGCGCCCTGCACGATTTCTCCCCGCGCGCCGGGTCCGTCTTCGTCGCGCTCAACTGCGCCGCCCTGCCGCCCGAGATCTTCGAATCCGAACTCTTCGGCCACGAGGCCGGCGCGTTTACCGGTGCGTCGCGCCAGCGTGTCGGCAAGCTCGAACACGCGAACGGCGGCACGGTCTTCCTCGACGAGATCGAATCCATGCCGCTCGACCTGCAGGCCAAGCTGCTGCGCGCCATCGAGGATCGCGCCATCGAGCGTCTCGGTTCCAACAAGTCGATCCCGCTCGACGTGCGCTTCGTCGCCGCGACCAAGTCCGATCTCGGCGAGGAGGCGAAGGCCGGGCGTTTCCGCGCCGACCTGTTCTACCGCCTGAACGTCCTGTCGCTCGCCATCCAGCCTTTGCGCGAGCGGCGCGAGGATGTGCCGCTGCTGTTCGAGCATCTCGCGCGTCAGGCGCGCG
>JAGRFX010000612.1 GCA_020445805.1 Rhodocyclaceae bacterium | reverse complement strand
TGGAGCTCCATCAGGGCGAGCAGGCCCAGCACCTCGGCCTCGTCGGGCATCAACCCGGCCAGGATGCGGCCGAGCCGCTGCGCCTCGAGGCAGAGGGACGGTCGGACGAGGTCCTCGCCCGCGGTCGCGGCATAACCCTCGTTGAAGTTCAGGTAGATCACCTCCAGCACCGAGGCGAGCCGCGCCGCGCGCTCGGCGCCGCGCGGCACCTCGAAGCCCAGGCCCGCCCTTGCGATGGTCTTCTTGGCGCGGACGATGCGCTGGGCGATCGTCGGCTCGCTCGCGAGGAATGCGCGGGCGATCTCCTCGGTGGTCAGGCCGCCGACCACCCGCAGCGTGAGCGCCGCGCGGGCATCGGCCGAGAGCACCGGGTGGCAGGCGGCGAAGATGAGGCCCAAAAGCTCGTCGCCGGGATCCTCGCCTGCGGCCGGGTCGATCTCCCCGGCAATGCCAGCGTCGTCGTCCGCCTCCCGCGCGATCTGCTCGTGCTTGCGCGCGCGCATCCTGTCGCGACGCAGTGCATCGATGGCGCGGCGCCGCGCGACCGTCATCAGCCAAGCACCGGGATTGGCCGGCACGCCGGTCCCCGGCCATTCCGCGAGG
>JAGRFX010000611.1 GCA_020445805.1 Rhodocyclaceae bacterium | reverse complement strand
GTAGCTGGGGCCGCGACGCCGCCGGTCGAGGCAACGCGGCAGGCGCACATCGTCGAAGCGCATCCGTCGGCCCAGGCACATGTGCTGATGGGACTGCCCGGCCTCAAGCGGGACGATCCCGACTACTACCCGCTGCTGGTCGGCAACTATGTGCTCGGGGGCGGTGGATTCGTCTCCCGGCTCATGCACGAGGTCAGGGAAAAGCGCGGCTACGCCTACAGTGTGTACAGCTATTTTGAGCCCCGCCGTGAGCTGGGGCCCTTCCAGATTGGCCTGCAGACCAAGGGCAGCCAGACCGAAGAGGCGATCGAGGTGGTCAACCAGACCCTCAAGGGCTTCCTCGATGCGGGGCCGAGCGACGAAGAACTCGCCGCCGCGCGCGACAACATCGTCAACGGCTTCGGGTTGCGACTCGATTCCAATCGCAAGGTGCTCGGCTATGTCGCGGTGATCGGTTTCTTCGAACTTCCGCTGGACTGGCTGAGCCGCTATCCGGAGGCGGTCGCGAAAGTAACCCCCGAGGCGGTGCGCGATGCTTTCCGGCGCCGTGTCAGACCGGAGCAAATGGTAACGGTAGTGGTTGGTGGAGACGGCGACCAGGCC
>JAGRFX010000610.1 GCA_020445805.1 Rhodocyclaceae bacterium | reverse complement strand
GTCGTCGCGCAGCCAGGCATCGCCCTCGATCCAGCCATACCAGCGCACGGTCAGGCGTGCGAAGTCCGGACCTGCGGCATAGGCCACGATGTCCTTGTACGCGCGCTCGCGGAAGCGGCCGACTTCGCGCAGCAGAAGTTCGCGTCCGCGCGGGCCGGATGGATCGGCGGGGATGACCGACGCCGTTTCGGTCAGGAACACGTCCGCGTCTCGGATGTCGCCCAGCCGGGAAAAGACCCGGTTGGTTTCTGCCAGCAACGATTTCGCATCCTTCAGGTCCAGCACGGGCTCGAACGCGGACACGGTCGCGCGCAGGCGGCGCAGGCCGACCCGCATCTGGTGGATGGATTCCGGCTGGCCCGCCTGGATCAGCGCGGCGTGGTTGGCCAGAACCTGTGCGAAGGCCGCATGCAGGGTCGCCGAGACCGCTTCGGGCACGGTCATGTCGGGGGCGATGCGCACCTTTGGCGCGGTCACGGGCGTGGGTTTTTCACCGGTCACCAGGGCGAAACCGCGATCGGCCTTGCCTTCCGTCAGAAGTCCGCAGGGCACATGGTCGAGGAAATTGAGGCAATGCCGGGTCAGGCTGTCCGCGTTGCCCTGA
>JAGRFX010000609.1 GCA_020445805.1 Rhodocyclaceae bacterium | reverse complement strand
CGGAGAGGATCGGGTAGCCCTCGCGGGGCACGCGGCGCCCCTGGCAGGTGAAGCCGATGAGCCGGCGGGCGGCGCCGCGCTCGGCGACCTCGCGGATCGCCGGTCCCCCGACGAATTCCCAGGTCCGGTCGCACGCCCAGAGGAGGCCGGCCTCGACCGGCGTGGTGGAGTCGTCGATCTCGTGCCCGTACAGGGGCATCCCGGCCTCGAGCCGGAGGGTGTCGCGCGCCCCGAGCCCGATCGGCGTGAGGCCCGCGCCCGCGCCCGCCTCCATCAGGCCGTTCCAGAACCGCTCGGCCTCGCCCGCGGGGAAGTAGAACTCGAAGCCGTCCTCACCGGTGTAGCCGGTCCGCGACACCATCACGTCGGGCACGCCGAGCACCGTGGCGCGGGTGAGGCGGTAGTACCCGAGCCGGTCGGGCGCCGGGTCGCAGACCGCCCGGGCGACGTCGATCGAGGTGGGCCCCTGGAGGGCGAGCATCGCGAGCTCGTCGGAGAGGTCCTCGATCGCGGCGTCGAGCCCCGCGCACCAGGTCCGCATCCACGCGAGGTCGCGCGCCCGGTTCGAGGCGTTGATGCACAGGAAGAGCCCGTCGTCCTCCCG
>JAGRFX010000608.1 GCA_020445805.1 Rhodocyclaceae bacterium | reverse complement strand
CTGAAGAACGACAAGGTCATCAAGGTCGCGGTCAACCAGGCCTATGCCCGGCCCGACACGCCGCTGAAGGACAGCGACGAGGTCGCCCTCTTCCCCCCGGTGACGGGCGGCTGAAGACGATGATCCGCGTCCAGCGCGAGGATTTCGACATCGGCGCGGAGATGCGCGCGATGACCGGCGGCGATACCGGCATCGGCGGCGTCGCGAGTTTCGTCGGCCTGGTGCGCGACATGGCCGGCGGCGCGGGCGCCAGCGCCATGACCCTGGAGCACTATCCCGGCATGACCGAGAAGCAGCTCGCCGAGGTCGAGGAGGAGGCCAACCGGCGCCGGCAGCTGCAGGCGAGCCTGATTGTCCACCGCTACGGCCGGCTCGAGCCCGGCGACCGCATCGTCTACGTGGTCACGGCCTCGCCGCACCGGCAGGCGGCCTTCGAGGCCAACATGTTCCTGATCGACTGGCTCAAGACCCGGGCGCCCTTCTGGAAGCTGGAGGACGGGCCCGAGGGCGCGCACTGGGTCGACGCGCGCGACGGCGACGACGACGCGGCCGAGCGCTGGGACAAGGGGCCGGCGAAAGCGGCCGAGTAGGACCGGCGGCCGGGC
>JAGRFX010000607.1 GCA_020445805.1 Rhodocyclaceae bacterium | reverse complement strand
GCCATGATCCAGCAGCTGATCGAGAAGGACCACGCGTACGTCGACTCGAAGGGCCAGGTCTACTACTCGATCGAGAGCTTCCCGGAGTACGGGCGCCTGTCGAACAAGGTCATCGACGACCTGGAGTCCGGGGCGCGGGTCGAGGTGCGCGAGGAGAAGCGTGACCCCCGCGACTTCGCGCTGTGGAAGGTCGACACCAGCCACCTCATGCAGTGGGACCCCCACAGCGGCGACGGGTGGCCGGCCGAGGACTGGGCGCGTTTGCAAGCTCTGTTGCCGAACGGGGTCGACGCGCGGATCCAGAAGGGCTTCCCGGGCTGGCACATCGAGTGCTCGGCCATGTCGCTGTCGTGCCTGGCCGAGGCGATCGACATCCACACCGGCGGCGAGGACAACATCTTCCCCCACCACGAGTGCGAGATCGCCCAGAGCTGCGGCGCCCTCGACGTCACCGTGCCTGGCCCGACCGACGAGGCGCGGCGCTCCTTCGCCCGCTTCTGGGTGCACGGCCGGCACCTGCTCGTAGACGGCCGCAAGATGAGCAAGCGGGACGGCACCTTCTTCACCGTGAAGGACCTCCTCGACCCGGTGGCGGCGGGGCGCCC
>JAGRFX010000059.1 GCA_020445805.1 Rhodocyclaceae bacterium | reverse complement strand
GGCAAGACCCTGCCGGCGCCGCCGGCCGGCGTGCAGCCGGTGGTCCGCTTCCGCAACCCGAGCGACGGCGTCGTGACCTGGAACGACCTGGTCAAGGGCCGCATCGAGTTCGCCAACACCGAGCTGGACGACCTGATCATCGCCCGGCCCGACGGCACGCCCACCTACAACTTCTGCGTGGTGGTGGATGACTGGGACATGAAGATCACCCATGTGATCCGCGGTGACGACCACGTGAATAACACGCCGCGCCAGATCAACATCCTCAAGGCGCTGGGCGCCGAGGTGCCCGAGTACGCGCACCTCTCGATGATCCTGGGCGACGACGGCCAGAAGCTCTCGAAGCGCCACGGCGCGGTCAGCGTGATGCAGTACGACGAGGCTGGCTACCTGCCCGACGCGGTCATCAACTACCTGGCGCGGCTGGGCTGGAGCCACGGCGACGACGAGGTTTTCTCGCGCGCCCAGCTGATGGAATGGTTCGATCTGGACCACATCACGGCGTCCGCGGCCCAGTTCAACACCGAGAAACTCAACTGGCTGAACGGCCAGTACATCCGCCAGGCCGACGATGCCGTGCTGGTGGCGGACGCGGCACGACGGCTGGCGGCCCGTGGCGTCGCGCTGGCCGGGGGGCCGGCGCTCGAGGCGCTGGTGCCCCTGTACAAGGACCGCTCTGCCACGCTCAACGAGCTGGCCGATGCGCTGGTGGCCTTCTACGTGGCCCCGACGCCGGCGGCGGAACTCCTGGCCCAGCACCTGACCGAGGCCTCGCGGGCGGCCCTGTCGGCCCTGGCGGGGGCGCTGGCCACGCTGGACTGGACCCGCGAGGCGGTCAGCGGCGCGATCAAGGCGGTGATGAAGGACCACGGCCTGAAGATGCCGCAGGTGGCCATTCCGCTGCGGGTCCTGCTGCTGGGCGTGACGCAGACGCCGTCGATCGACGCGGTGGTCGAGGTGATGGGCCGGGAGCGGGTGATTGCCCGCGTCAACGCCGGTCTGGCGGCCTGAGCGCGGGGCGGGTCACCAGAGGGGCTCGAGCACCCGGGCGAGCCCCTCCAGCAGCCGCTCGTGAAGCGCGCGCCCGGCCCAGGCCTCGGGCGTGATCCGGCGCGACGCGGCCAGGTCGTCCTGGAACATCGCCTGCATGCGGCGCGCGAAGTCGCGGCCGAGCACGACCACATTGACCTCGTTGTTGCCACCGAAGCTGCGCCAGTCCATGTTGCTGGAGCCCACCGTGGAGATCACCCCGTCGATGACCGCCGTCTTGGCGTGCAGCACGGCATTCCCGAACTCGTGGATGTCCACGCCGGCATCCAGGAGGCGCTGGTAGTAGCTGCGCCCCGCGTACAGGACCGGGCGGAAGTCGCTCTGCGAGGGCAGGATCAGCTGGACCTCGACCCCGCGGCGGGCGGCGTCCTCGAGGGCGGCCACCATGTCCTCGCCGGGGGCGAAGTAGGCCATGGTCAGGTGGATGCTGGCCACGGAGGCGTCGATGGCCGCCAGCAGCATGGCATAGATGCGGTTGCGCTCGTCGTCGGGGCTCGAGGCGATCACCCAGGCCACGTCGTCGCCGGCGGTACCGCCCCCCGAGGGCTGGCCCGGGTCGAAGCCCGGTACGCCGCCCTCGCAACCCTGCTCGAGCCAGGTCTGGCGCACCAGGATGGCCAGGGGCTCGACGGCGGGGCCGCGCAGCTGCAACTGGGTATCGCGCCAGCCGGCCTCGCGGTGGTAGTCGCGGCCGCGTCCGAACTGCGAGGAACCCGAGGCGTAGACCCCGCTGATGTTGATGCCGCCGGTGAAGGCGATCCGGTCGTCCACCACCAGGATCTTGCGGTGGTCCCGGTGGGTGATGTCCCAGTAGCCGGGCCGTCGAAGCGGCGAGACGGGGTTGAAGGCGCAGACCATCACGCCGCCGCGGCGCATCTCCTCGAAGTAGCCGTCCGGGGTGGTGATCGAGCCGATGTCGTCATAGATGACCGCCACCTGGACGCCCTCCGCCCGCTTGGTGAGCAGCAGGCGGGCCAGGCTGCGGGCGACCTCGGCGTCGTCGATGATGTAGCTCTCGAGCAGGATGGTGCGCCGGGCGCGGGCGATGGCGTCGAACATGGCCGCGAAGGTCTCCGGGCCATCGACCAGCAGCCGGCTGTCCGTGCCCTCGTAGAGCCGCACGTCGCCGAAGGCGACCATGGCCGCCAGCTGACGCTGGAGCAGGGCCTCGCGGCCCTCGTCACCCAGCCTGCGCAGGGACGCGACCCGGTCGGCCGGCCTGACCTCGCCGTGGGCATCCGCCACTGTGAGGGCGCTGGCCACGGCGCGCTCGTCCGCGATGCTGGCGATGCGGCTGGCGGCCGTGGTTTCCGCCCGCGCCACCAGCGTGTTCGCGCAGCCGCCCAGCAGGCAGCAGGCGAGGATCCACAGCAGGGAGAAGGCGGGCTTGGCGATCATGGGGTCGGGTCAGTGGCCGGGCAGGGGAAGGGCGTTTTCTCGGGACATGTCCCACACGCTACCTGCCGGATGCGCCCGGACCTGTAGGCCGATTCCGGCCACCTTGTAGGGCGTGGATGAAAGTCACGCGCCGGGCGTACACTGATTCGCCTTGAACAAGGCGGTCGCGGGCCGGAGCGCAATCGTGTCGGAAGTCCCCAACGCAGTGTGGTTGCTTTCCCTACTGGCGCTTGTGGCGCTGATCGGGGCGACGGTCCTGTGGCGTCGCCGCAGGCAGAAGGCCGTCCGCATGCAGCAGGCGATGGCCCTGGCGCCGGAGGCGATTCTGGCGACCCTGAAGATCGACCCCGCACGGACCGACTGGCTCTATGCGGTGAGCGTCTCGAGCGGCGCCGGCGGGCGGCCGGAAACCCTGGTGCGCGATGGGCGGGGCGAGATGGTCGGCCGGATCACGACGCCTGCGGACCACCGGAGCGTGGTCCGGGTCATCGCCTGCGAGGACGGCGACCACGAATGCCACCGGATCATCGGCATGTCGGCCGACCGCGTCAGCCTCCAGCGGGCCGGGAGCGACGCGATCCGCATGCAGTACGAGGCGGCGACCCATGTCGAGGCCTATCGGGCCAACGGCGAGACCCTCTATGAGCGACGCCCGATGGCACTGTCGGCGCCGGGGCGCTGGCGGGTCGATTCGCGGGGAGAGACCGTGGCCCTGATGGCCGACCTGGGCGCCGACTTCGGCCTGCGCGTGCTGGCGCTCGTGCCCACCACCGACATGCCCCTCATCGACCGGCTTTTCCTGCTCGCCATGTCGGAAGGCGGCGGACCGCCCGGATGAGCCCCGACTTTTCGATGCTCGACGCGGCCGGCATGAACCTGCAGGCCATTCTGGATCTGGACGCGCTGGCGCCCGGGCTGCGCGAACGCGTCCTGGCGGAGCTGGATCCGGGGCCCTGGCGGCGCATCCTGGTGCTGGCCAATGCCGGACCGCGCCTGTGGCGGACGGTCAGGGAGGCGGGCGTGCCCGGGCCGGATCCGATCGATGACTTCAGCCGTGCGCTGTTCGCGCGCTGGTGGCGTGCCCAGGGCACGGGCGCGCGCCACCAGGTGCTGTTCCCGGGCGCCACGCGGGTCGACCTTCAGGCACTGGGGCGGCTGGCCGGCTGGCACCACTCCAGTCCGCTGATGATCGGCATCCACCCGCACTGGGGCACCTGGTTCGGCTATCGGGTCGTGGTGGTCACCGACGTCGACTGGGACGCGACCGCAGCGGAGACCGGCCCGTCCCCCTGCGCGTCCTGCCCCGACCGGCCGTGCCAGTCCGCCTGCCCGGCGGCGGCCGTCGGGCCTGCCGCCTTCGACCTCAAGGCCTGCCTGCGCTTCAGGGCCGCGCCGGCGTCCCCCTGCGCGCTGTCCTGTGCAGCCCGCATGGCCTGCCCGGCGGGCGCTGCCCATCGCTACGACGAGGACCAGATCCGGCACAGCTATGGCGATTCGCTGCGCGCGATCCAGCGCTTCGGGCTGGGCTGAGGCACGCAGCCGCCAGCGGTCGGGGCTGGCGTTCAGGACATCCCGCGCCGGGCGCGGACCGGACCCCGAGGGGAGCACGTCCGACCGAACGCACGGCGATCCCCTCGCCTGGTCCATCCCGTCCGGTGAAGGGCGCCGGCCTCAAATGGCCTTGAACAGGGCGTTGAAGGTGTTCGCGGCGTCGCGGTCGCCGCGCATGATCTTGCGCGAGAGCACATACACCTCGCCGGTCGTGGCCTGCAGTCGGGCCTTGAGGTCCGACCGCTGTTCGGCACTCAGGCGGTCCTGGCCGGCATAGCGGTCCAGCAGCCGGTCCACCAGCCTGTCCCGGTCGATCGCCAGGTCATTGGCGTCGCGCCCGAGGTCGGCGGTCAGGTCGGTCACGCGCCCCGGCCGCGAGATGACGCCGTCGAGCCAGCGCTGGTAGCCCTGCACGAAGGACGGCGCCCGGCGGATGAAGAGGCCGTTGTTGCTGTCCATCATCAGGCTGCGGACGTCGGCGTTGGCGGAGCCGATGAAGATGTCCTGGTCGAAGACCATGACCTTGCTGTGCAGGGACAATTGCACCCCTTCCTGTGGCCGGTACTCGAGGTAGCGCAGCGTGGCCGCGGGATGCTTCTTCGGCGTCTCGCGCAGGTGGTCGGCCAGGGCCTTCAGCTGCCATACCGCCAGCAGGTTGACGATATTGAGGTCCGTCGTCTCGAGGGAATTGGTGAGCAGCGTGATGTCGACGGGCGCACAGGGGCGACTGCCATCGAGCATGCCCGCCAGGTCCTGCAGGAGGTTGGCGGGCAGGAAGAAGTAGGCATTGTGGATGACGAGCGGCCGGCGTCGCTCGCCGTCGGCGTTGCACAGCCCTGCCAGCGCCTGGCGCCACGCGGACTGGATGTGCTTGCCGGCTTCGGCTTCGCCGTCGTGGGGCGCTCCATGGCTCCGGCCCCGGCGGGTGACGGGCAGGTTCTCGAGGTAATGGACGGAGGCGGCCGGGTCCATGGCGATGCGCGCCGGCGCGGGGTGGGGGCGGTACTCCTTGCGATAGCGGGCGAGCCGTTCGGCGTGCTCGGCGGCGGCGGTCGCCAGGCGCCTCTCGAGCGGAACGAAGCGGGCCGCCAGCTCGCGATCGACACAGGCGACGTCGCGGCCCTTGTCGCAGGCGGCCTGGGCGCCGTCGAGGGCATCGAAATTGACCAGCAGATCGTTGGGGGCGTGCCGCCGCACCTCGTCCAGTCCGGCCACCATGTCCAGCTGCCACAGGCGATCGAAGCTGGCCGCCAGGACCGGTGCCGGGGCCCCCAGGTCGAGGCGCACGTCCGAGTCCATGAAGATGTACTTGTGGGCCAGGGGATTGGGCTGCATGTGGTAGGAATCTTCCACATTGCGGCCCCCCAGCATCAGGTGCTCGCCATCCACGAGCAGGAACTTGTGGTGCAGGAATTCGGTGAGGTAGTCCCAGTCCTCGCGGGCCCGGGCGTCGT
Source organism: Rhodocyclaceae bacterium (assembly GCA_020445805.1). Classification (GTDB taxonomy): domain Bacteria; phylum Pseudomonadota; class Gammaproteobacteria; order Burkholderiales; family Rhodocyclaceae; genus Cognatazoarcus. The sequence goes on along the minus strand of JAGRFX010000059.1, from coordinate 13,072 downwards.
TCTGGCGCTCGAGCGGGAGGTAGTTGGCCACCGTCTCGAACACCGGATTGACCTGGTCTGCGAAGGCCAGGCGGGCAAAGGCCAGCTTCAGACGCGCCTCGAGGCCGTCGATGCCGCCCAGGTAGCGGGCCCTGAAGTAGATCTTGCCGAGGCGCTTCAGTTGCTCGGTCTGGTCACCGCTGGCCGCTTCCGCCGAGTGGCCGATGGCCTCCGTGTCGATCGCCTGCCCGCGGGTGATCGCGTAGGCGAGGAGCTTGGCGTTCTTGCCGTACAGCCCGGACAGGAACAGGCCCGAGCCGGCGACCTGGGCATTGGAGCGGTTGCGGCCGGCGGCCGCGTCGGCCGAGAAGCGGGCTTCGATCGACGCCCGCTTGGCATCGTCGCAGGCGCTGCCGGTGGCCCCCACATCGGTGCAGCTGGTGGTGAGGTAGGCGGCGTCGCGCATGATCTCGAGCGTGGGCCGGTTGTAGAGGCGCACCGACAGGTGGCCGTTGCCGGCCTGCTCGAGCCAGGTGAAACGGTCGAGGTCCTTGTAGGCCGAGAAGTAATCCACCAGCAGGCGTACGCGCACGCCCCGCCGCGCTGCATCGATCAGGGCCTGGGCCAGGCGCGCCGAGCTGTAGTCGTCCGAGAAGATGTAATAGGCGAGATCCACCGAGCCGCGGGCGGCCTCCACCATCGCCACCTTGGCGCCGAGCGCGTCATCGTTCTCGAGATAGAGCTGCCCCTCCGCGTAGGCCAGCGGACCCGCGCTGGCCTCGGCGGCGAGGCCGGTCGCCAGCGGGGTGGGCCCGTGGCCCGTGGGCGTGACGCAGGCGGCCAGGGTGGCCGCCGTGGCAGCGAGGACGAGGCTGCGGAGGGCGAAGGGCATGGACGGACGGCTCCCTTGACGTGGCGGTCTGGTGTCATCCCGGGTGGGGTGTGACGGTCATCAGCATATCGTCATGATGGGCAGGGGTACAGGGCACCCGACCCGGGCGCGCGGGTGGCAGCGAGGGGAGAAGCGACGAACGGGATGTCATGGCACTTGACGGGAAAATGCAAATCATTATCATTTGCGCTATCAATTAAGGGGATTTTTCCATGTCGCGACTGTTGCTCTGTCTGCTTGCCCTGCCCGCGGCGGCCCTGGCCGCCACGCCCGAGATTCCGCTCGTGATCAAGGATCACCGCTTCGAGCCGGCCGAGGTCCGCGTGCCCGCCGGCACCAAGGTCAAGCTCGTGGTCGACAACCGGGATGCGACACCCGAGGAATTCGAAAGCCACGAACTGAACCGCGAGAAGGTGATTCCCGGGGGTTCCAAGGCCAGCATCTTCATCGGGCCGCTGAACCCCGGCCGCTACCCGTTCTTTGGCGAATTCAACGAAGCGACCGCCAAGGGCGTCGTGATCGCGGAGTAAGCAGCATGCTCGGTGCAGCCATCATCGTGTTCAGGGAAACGCTGGAGGCGGCGCTGCTGATCGGCATCGTCGCGGCCGCAGCGCGCTCGCTGCCGGGGCGGGGGCGCTGGATCTCGCTGGGGGTGCTGGCAGGCATCCTCGGCGCGGTGGTCCTGGCGACCTCGGCCGGCTACGTCAGCGAGCTCGCCGACGGCGTCGGGCAGGAAGTGCTCAACGCCGTCGTGCTTGCGGCTGCTGTCCTGATGCTGGCATGGCACAACATCTGGATGAGCCGGCATGCGCGCGAGATGGTCGACGGCGCGCGGGCGGTGGTCCGCCAGGTCACGGAGGGCTCGCGCGAGCTCTCCGCCGTGGCACTGGTGGTGGCCCTGGCCGTGCTGCGCGAAGGCTCGGAGACCGCCCTGTTCCTGTACGGCATGGTGGCCCAGGGCGAGGCGGCCGTGCAGATCACCCTGGGCGGGGCCCTGGGGCTCGCCGGTGGCGCCGTGCTGGGGCTGGGCCTCTATGCCGGCCTGCTGCGGGTGCCGGTCCGCCACTTCTTCTCCGTGACGGCACTGATGGTCCTGCTGATCGCGGCCGGCATGGCCGGCCAGTGCGCCCGCTTCCTGATCCAGGGCGACCTGCTGCCGGCGCTGGCAGCGCCGCTCTGGGATACCTCGGCCTGGCTGTCGAACGACTCCGTCCTGGGCTCGCTGCTGCATGTGCTGGCCGGCTACGACGCACGACCCAGCGGCATGCAGGCGCTGTTCTACTTCGCCACCCTGGCCCTCATCCTGGCCGGCATGCGGCTGGTCCGGGAGGCCCGGCCCGCCGGTCCGCGGCTGGGGGCGCCCGCCGCCACCTAGCCACCCGCCCAGACACCGAATCCTTGCGCAGGTCCCCGATCGATCCGCTCTCGCGGAGGGGCCCTTGCGTGCCTGATTTATTGACTCATCCAAGGGGAAACACATGAAAAAGAGCACGCTGGCCGCTGGCCTCCTGGCCCTCAGCTCGGCCGCCATGGCCGGACCGGCCGCCTATGTCCACACGCCGACCGTCGAATACGGCGAGACCGAGATCGAACTGCACCTGGGGACCACCCGCGAGCCGGGCGAGGAGCGCGAGACGGCCGCGGTCCTGGCCTTCGCCCGCGGCCTGACCCAGCACTGGTATTCCGAGGTGGAGTTCGAGTTCGAGCGTGAGGGCAGCCAGGGCACGCGACTCGAGGCCTTCGAGTGGGCCAACATCCTGACCTTCGCGGAGCAGGGCGAGTGGCCGGTCGATCTGGGCCTGCTGCTGGTGCTCGAGCGGCCGATGGACCACGCCGAAGGCTGGGAGGTCAAGGTCGGTGCCCTGCTGCAGAAGGACTTCGGCAAGGTCCAGCTCAACTTCAACCCGATCCTGGAGCGCCACCTCGACGCCGAGGAAGAGAGCGAGACCGAGCTTGTCTACGAGTGGCAGGCCAAGTATCGCTATGCCCAGGCCTTCGAGTTCGGCATGCAGGGCTTCGGCGAGGTCGGCAAGTGGAACGACTGGGAAGACTCCGACGAGCAGACCCACATGGCCGGGCCGGCCATCTTCGGCAAGTGGCCGATCGGCGAGCACGACGCGATCAAGTACGACATGGCGCTGCTGTACGGCCTGAACGATCACACCGCCGATCACACCCTGCGGATGACCGTCGAATACGAGTTCTGATCCCACGGGATGCCGGCCCGCCAGCGCTCATCGGTCGGGCCGGGTGACAGCGACCTTTGGCGCAGGCGGCGCTGACGCTGCTAGACTGCGCGCCATGATCCGCCGCTTCCCGACCCTGACCACCGGACGTGCCGTCCGGACCCTGCTCGCGCTGCTCGCGGTCGCCGTCCTGGCGGGCTGCGGCGGCGGCGGGCTCCAGCTGCACGATCACCCCCTCGCCGGCCACATCGTGGACGCGGGGAGCGGCAGCGAGCTTGCCCTCGGCGATGCCCTGGCGCGGATGTCGCAGGCCGACGTGGTGCTGCTGGGCGAGGTCCACGACAACCCGATTCACCACCGGCTTCAGCTGAAGGTCCTCGAGCAGCTCTCCCAGCGGCGCCACCCGGCGCTGGCGATGGAGCAGTTCGACAGCGAGCACCAGGCGGCCATCGACGCGGACCAGGCCCGGCCGGACGCCACCGCCGACAGCCTGGCCGATGCCGGCAAGCTGTCCCGCGAAGGCTGGGGCTGGCCGCTCTACGAGCCGCTGGTCCGCACCGCGGTATCGCGGGGCCTGCCGGTGGTGGCGATCAATCTCTCACGGGCCGGCGCGCGTCAGGTGGCCCGCGATGGCTTCAGGGCGATGCCGGACGGGCCGGGCCGGGGCGTGGTCGAGCCGGTGTGGAACGCCGGGCGCCAGGCGACCCTGGAGGGGCTGATCCGCGAAGGCCACTGTGGCCAGGTGGACGACCGCGTCATGGGCATGATCGTGCAGGCCCAGCGCTCGCGCGACGCGGTGATGGCCGAACGCATCGCGGCCCACGCGGCCCGGGGCGTGGTGGCCATCCTGGGCGGCGGCCATGCCCGCCGCGACCTGGCGGTGCCCATCTATCTCGATGCGCTGGCGCCGGGGCGCCGCGTCCTCAGCGTCGGCATGATCGAAGTCCAGGAAGATGCGCTCACGGCGGCGGACTATCCTTCGGTGCGTGAGGGCTTGTTCGATCTGGTGTGGTTCACCCCCCGCTTCGAGCGGCCCGACCCCTGCGAAGCGCTGAACAAGGCAGGCATGGCCAAGGCCATGTCGAAGCAGTAGGACCCTGTCGCGCGGGTGGCGCGACTGCCGGTCTCTGGAGCATGCACGATGCCCTATGACAAGAACAACGTCTTTGCCCGGATCCTGCGTGGCGAGTTGCCCTGCATCAAGGTGTACGAGGACGCCCAGACCCTGGCCTTCCTGGACATCATGCCCCAGTCCGACGGCCACACCCTGGTGCTGCCCAAGGAGCCGGCGGTGACCCTGCTGGACCTCTCGCCCGAGGGGGCTGCGGCCTGCATCGTGGTCACGCGGCGCGTGGCCGCCGCGATCCAGCGGGCGGTCGGTGCCCCGGGCCTGCTGATCTCCCAGTTCAACGGGGAGGCGGCAGGCCAGACCGTGCCGCACGTGCATTTCCACATCATCCCGCGCTTCCCCGGCCTCAAGCTGAAGCCCCACGGCCGCGAGAAGGCGGACCCCGACCGGCTCGACCAGATCGCGGCCCGCATCACGGGCGAGCTGATGGCGGCGCGGGGCTGAGGCGGCGCCTCAGCCGCGGCAGGCGACCTCGGCGAAGTCCACCCGTCGATCGATCGCATCGCCGGCGTCGTCCGTCCCCGAGCCGATGATGTTCTCGCGGAAGCCGTAGCCCTTGGCGCTCAGCCGGCCGCGCAGCGGGGGTTCGGCGCTGGTCATGTAGCGCATCACGCGCTCGGCCCGCGAGGTGGACAGGGCGTCGTTGTAGGCCGCGGCGCCGCTGTGGCTCGAGTGCCCCTTGATCTCGAAGCAGCGGCCGCTGGCCCGCATGCCCCGGGCCACCTGGCGGATCCACATGGGGTACTGGCGATAGAGCTCGCTGCTGCGGTCGAAGTCGTCCTTCTGGACCGAGAACAGGAACTTGATCGACAGGGCCTTGCGGGCGATGGCCGCGTCGATCAGCTGGCCGAACACCGCCTCGGCCTCGTCGATGCGCTCGAGCTTCCAGAGGCTCTGGAAGCGGCCCGAGAGGGCCAGCAGGTCGTCGCCCTGGCCTTGCTGCTCGAGGATCTGCGCGAAGCGCTGGGCGGCCACCTCGTACTGCTGGCGCTCGTAGGCGCCGCGCGCGCTCTCGTAGGCCAGGGATCGCCGCATCGCGCCCTTGATCGACTCGTCGGCGCGGTCCGCGGAGGCCAGCGCCAGCAGTTCCTTCTTCTGTTCGGAGGCGAAGTAGATCGGCGCGTCCTTGTAGAAGCGGGTCGGTGTGGCGTCGAAGTGGCGGGCGTTCACCAGCGCCGAACCGCTCAGCAGCACCTCGGCTTCCGGGTAGGTCCGCACCGAGTAGTCGATCTTGAACCAGCTCGACTCCTCGCCCGCCTTCTCGTCCGGCTGGTAGCTGACCACGCCATGCAGCATCAGCGCGCCGGTTTCGTTGCCGGCCTCCTCCAGCCGCGCCACCGTGGTGTCGGGCATGGTCTGGCGCAGGTCGAGCAGCAGCAGGTCGCGCAGGTGATGGCCCGAGACCATCGCCTCGGCCGTGCTGGCCTGGGGAAAGCCGCCCAGCAGCAGGGGCTTGGCGAGGCCCAGCCCCTGGGGCAGGGTCAGCCCCGGGATGGGCGAGGCGAAGCGCTTGCCGACCTCGAGCGAGATCGCCCGCGACACGTCGCGCACCTGCTGGAAGTGGGTCTCCGGCAGCTCGACCCGCGAGGCACAGGCGGCCAGCAGGCCGGCCACCAGCAGGCCGGCGCCGGCGGCGAGGACGCGCCTGCTCATTGGGCGCAGGGCAGGATCTTGAACTCGACGCGCCGGTCGATGGCGTCCTGCGCGTCGTCGGTGCCCGAACCGACGATGTTCTCCGAGAAGCCCTTGCCGCTGGAGCTCAGGCGCCCCTTCAGGTCGGGCCGGATCGAGCGCAGCGAGTTGGCCACGTATTCCGCCCGGCGCGCCGAGAGCTTGTCGTTGTAGGCCTCGGTGCCACTGCGGCTGGCATGGCCCTGCACCTCGAGGCAGGCGCTGCCCTCGGCGATCTGCTTGGCAATCTGGCGCTGCCACATGGGGTACTGGCGGGTCAGGTCGCCGGTGGCTGCGAAGGCCGTGCCGTTCACCTCGAACAGGAACTTGATGGAGAGCTTGCCCGAGCCGATGGCAGCGGCCACCAGCTCGCCGAAGGTGCGTTCGGCGGCGAGGAAATCACCGCCCCGGAACTCGGACTGGTAGAGGCCGGAGAGGGCCAGCAGGCTCTTGCCGCCCGAGGCATCGAGCGCTTCCTTGAAGAGCCGCCCCGACTCGCTGAAGTTGCCGGCGTTGTATTGCTCGGTGGCCTCGGCGATGCGCGCCGACACGCCGACCACGTCCTTGACCGGGGCGGCATTGCCGGCCACCACCTGCAGGCGCTGCTGGTGCTCGTCGCCGGCCAGGAACATGGGCATGTCCATGTACAGGCGGGTCGGGGTCGCGTCGAACTGCTGGCTGGCCACGAAGGCCACCGCGTTGGCCACCACCTTGCCGGACTCCACCTCGCGCACCACGGCCTCGATGCGGGCGTAGGACTTCTCGTTGTTGGCGGCCTTGCCGGCCAGGCGCACGCTGCCCAGGATGGCGAGGCTCGACTTCGAGAGGTTGCGCGTGGACAGCGCGGCGAACTCGTACTTGTCGTTGGCCTTGGCGAGCCGCTCGACGAGGCCCTTCTGGACATGCACGCCGGAGTTCGTCACCTCGGCGGACTGCTCGTTGAAGAAGGCATCGACGACGACGATCTTGCCGCCCTGGCCGACCGACAGCAGGCCCCCGGGCAGCTGCTCGGCGATCCGCCCGGCGAGGGCCGCGATCGCACCGTCCAGGTCATCGTGGTAGGTGGGGGCCACGACCTTGTCGCCGGTACAGGCGGCCAGGGCCACCAGGGTCGCCAGCAGGATCAGCAGGCGCTCAACGGCAAACGGACTGAATGAATGCTTGTTCATGTTTGGTCAGACCCTCCAGGCCCAGTGACAGTTTGGTGAAAAGGCTGGCGCACGTACAGTTTGGACAATTCTCGGCGGGGTTGCCGGCCGAAGGCGTCGGGGGCGCCGTCGGCTTGCCGCCGCCTCCGGTGGGCGCCGGCGCCACCGGGGGCGTTCCGAACCGGAACGAGGTGATCAGCGAGGTGCTTTCCCAGGGAATCTGGCGCCCGCCGGTGGCCTTCACGACCAGGCCGCGGACCTGCTTGAAGACCTCCTCGACGCTGGCGTCCGGGGTGTCCAGGGCCTGGAGCAGGGCCGTCATGTAGGGACTGTGCTCGCCCACGCCATCCTCGGCGGTGTAGCCGGGGGCCGTCGAGAAGGCCACCAGGGTGCCGAGCGGGGCGTTCATCTCGGCCAGTCCGCCCGAGGCATTGGCGGCGTGGCTGAAGGGGTTGTCGCGACAGGCGTCGAGGATGATGAGCTTGGTGCGCGCCGACAGTCCGTCGAGCCGCTCGGTCAGGAAACGCAGGTCCACCAGCGTGAAGACCAGCTCGTTGCCGCCCACCTTGGCGTCGAGCGGCACGATGTAGTTGCGGCCATTCACCTGGATGGCGTGTCCGGCGTAGAAGAACAGGACCTCCTGCGCGTCGACCGCCTGGGCCAGGAAATGCAGCAGGGTGTTGTAGGTCTGCGACTGGTCGAGGTCGGTGGCGGTCTCGACCTGGAAGCCGAAGCCGCGCAGGCGCTCGGCCAGGGCCTCCGCATCCTTCGCCACATTGGGCAGGGGACCGAAGTCGTAGTTGGCGTTGCCGAGCACCAGCGCCATGCGCGGCGCCGCCAGGGCCGAGGTGGCCACCAGGGCCAGGCAGGCGACCAGCCGCCGCAGCCAGGTCGGCAGGCGGCGCAGCGGGGCGTCAGGGAGGGCGTTTGGCGGGCTCGACAAGGTCTTCGAAGTGTCTGGCTGGCAGGCCCCTGGGCAGGCCCCCCGCCAAACCGGATCGTCCAGGTGGCGCAATGCCGGGTGGGGAGCACGAGGCTGGGGGCGATTCTATGCGCCCGCTCGGGCGCACTCAACGACGCATGGTGATAAATGCTTGCACGGCGTGGGATTCCACACGTCCGGGAGAGTTCGATGGCATTTTCGGCATGCGCGGACGGTGTGGAGAAGATTAAGAGCGGGTTAAGAAAGCCCCCCTAGGCTGGGAACCATCCTGATATCCGCAGTGGAGGTTCCATGAAGGCGAAGACGACTCTGGGCGGGGCGATGCTGATGCTGGCGAGCCTCGCCGCCACGGCAGCCCAGCCTGCCGATTTTCTCGCGCGCTTCGAGCGTGAGGCCCGCCAGGCCGATGGCGCATTCGCCGCCTCTCCCGCACGGGGCGAGGCCTGGTTCCAGGCGCGCCACGGTCGTGAATGGAGCTGCTCGACCTGCCATACGCCCGATCCGGCCGGCCGCGGCAAGCACGCCGTGACCGGCAAGCCGATCGAGCCGATGGCGCCGGTCGCCAATCCGGAGCGCCTGACCAGCGACCGCAGCGTGGACAAGTGGTTTCGACGCAATTGCCGCGATGTGGTCGGTCGCGAATGCACCCCCGCCGAAAAGGCCGATGTGATTGCCTACCTGATGCGGGTAGGGAGCTAGGAGAATGGACATGCAAGCAAAGACAACCCGTGACAGCCGGCGGAACCCCGTTCGCCTCGCCCTGTTCGCCGCGGCGCTGGCGCTCGGCGCACCGGCGATGGCGGACGATGACGACGACAATCGCCGTGCTCCGATGAGTCCGGCCTACGTGGAGGAATGCGGCGCCTGCCACGTGGCGTTTCCGCCGGAGCTGCTGTCCCGCCGCTCGTGGAACGCGGTGGTCGATGGCCTGGCAGAGCACTTCGGTACCGACGCCAGCCTCGACGCCCAGGCACTGGCGACCGTCCGCGACTACCTCGACGCCTATGCCGGACGTCGCAGCACGGACGGTGCGAACGGCAAGCCCCTGCTGCGGATCACCGATACCCGCTGGTTCCAGCGCGAGCACCGGGCCGGCGAGCATGGCCTGCGGGCCGATACCTTCAAGCGAGCCGAGGTGGGCAGCGCCGCCAACTGTGGGGCCTGTCACCGGGGGGCCGCCGACGGCAGCTACGCCGAACGCGAGATCCGCGTGCCGGCGCCGGGTGTCCGCGCCAACATCACTGCACAGGGGAGAACGCAATGAGCCACGCACACACCGCCCCGGGCCTCGGGGCCCATGACGCCGCAGACAGCACGGACATGAAGCCGGTCCGGGTCTGGGATCTGCCGACGCGGATCTTCCACTGGTCCTTCGCCCTGTCCTTTGCCGGCGCCTGGCTGACCGCCGAATCGGAGCGCTGGATCAACGTCCACATGATGCTGGGCTACACCTTTGCCGCGCTGATCGCGTTCCGCCTGGTGTGGGGCGTGGTCGGCTCGCGACACGCCCGCTTCGCGAGCTTCCTGTTCTCGCCCGCGGCGGTCGTGCGCTACCTGAAGTCGCTGCTGACCCTGCGGCCCGAGCACCACGTGGGGCACAATCCGGCCGGCGCACTGGCGATCTTCCTGCTGCTGGGGCTGGGCGCGGTGATCGCCCTGACCGGCATCCCGATGGGGCAGGAAATGGGCGGCGAGTGGCTCGAGGAATTGCACGAGGGCGCGGCTTCGGTGATGCTCGCCGTGGTGGCGGTGCATGTGGCCGGCGTGATCGTGAGCAGCGTCCTGCACCGCGAGAACCTGGCCCGCGCCATGGTGACCGGCTGGAAGCGCGGCCATGCCGACGAGGGCATCCGCGGATTCCGCAGCATCGCCGGTGTGCTGCTGCTGGTCGCGATCGTCGGTGCGTGGGGTGCCTGGCAGGCCGGCCTGGCCCCGGACTGGTTGCCCGGCGCAGGCGTTCAGGCCATGGACGGACAATTCGGCGGACATGACGAGGATCGCGATGACGATTGAGCGCGGGCGCGACGGGACGACAGCATGAGAGTTCTCGTCGTCGAGGACGACAGCCTGCTTGGCGACGCCCTTCAGGTGGGCCTGCGCCAAGCGGGTTTCGTGCCGGACTGGATCACCGACGGCATCGGCGCCGAGCATGCCCTGGCCACTACCGAGTATGGCGCCATGGTCCTCGACATCGGCCTGCCGCGTCGCTCCGGACTGGAAGTCCTGGCGCGGATGCGGGCGGCCGGCAACCGGCTGCCCGTGCTGATCCTGACCGCCCGCGACACGGTCGGCGACCGGATCGCCGGGCTCGATGCGGGGGCGGACGACTATCTGGTCAAGCCCTTTGCCATGGGCGAGCTCACCGCCCGCCTGCGGGCCCTCGCGCGCCGCTCCGAGGGTCGCTCGCAGCCGGCCCTCCAGGTCGCCGGGGTGACCCTCGATCCGGCGGCCCATACGGTGTCCTTCGAGGGGGCGCCGATCGAGCTCTCGGCCAAGGAATTCACCCTGCTGCGAGTCTTCATGCAGAACGCCGGGCGGGTGCTGTCCCGCGCCCAGCTCGAGGAACAGCTCTACGGCTGGGACGACGAGACCGGCAGCAACACCGTGGAGGTGTTCATTCACCACCTCCGTCGCAAGTTCGGGCGGGACCTCATCCGCACCGTGCGCGGTGTCGGCTACCTGATGCCCCGGGAGTCCGCGTGAGCACGATCGGCATCCGTACCCGCACCACCACGGTGGTGGTGCTGGCCGTGGCCGTGGTCTGGTGCGCTGCCGCCTTCCTGACCTGGGTGGAGGCCGAGCACGAGGCGGCCGAGATCTTCGATGGCCACCTGGCCCAATCCGCCGCGATGCTGGTGGCCCAGTCGTCCCTGGAGATGGAGGAGAGCGGCGAGGCCGACGACGAACTCCATGCGGCCGTGCCCCACCGCTATGCGCGCAAGGTCGCCTTCCAGCTGTGGCGACGCGACGGCCAGCTGCTGGTGCATTCCGAGAACGCGCCGAACGTGCCGCTGGGCCGCATCCAGGAGGGCTTCAGCGACAGCCAGATCGATGGCGTCAAGTGGCGGGTCTTCTCCGCCTGGAACAGCCGCCAGGAGATCCTGGTGCAGGTGGGCGAACGGCTCGATGCCCGCAGTGACATGGCGGACGAGGTGGCCGAGGGGCTGCTGAAGCCCCTGGCATGGGGTCTGCCCCTGCTTTTCATCCTGCTGTGGCTGGTGATCGGCCGGGCCATGCGTCCGCTCGCCACACTCGCCGGCGAGATCGCGACGCGTTCGCCGGCCCACCTGGAACCGCTGCGCGAGATGGTGGTGCCCAGGGAGGTGGAGCCCCTGGTTCGTCGCCTCGACGAACTGCTGTCGCGGGTGGCCCAGGCCCTGCAGGCCGAACAGCGATTCACCGGAGACGCGGCCCACGAACTGCGTACGCCCATCGCGGCCCTGTGCGCCCAGGCCGAGGTGGCCCTGGCGGCCGGCTGCGACACGGAGAAGCAGCGGGCGCTGACCGCGGTCCTGGAGGCGGCGAGGCGCATGGGGCGGTTGGTCGAGCAGCTGCTGACCCTGGCCCGGGCCGACAGCCAGCTGGTGGGCGACTGGTCGGAGATCGATCTGGTGCCGATCGCCCGCGATGTGATCGGCGAGGCGGTCGTGGCCGGTCGCGCGGACGAGGTCGAGATCGAGCTGGATGCGCCCGAGCGTCTGATCGCCCGGGGCGAGCCCACCTGGCTGGCGGTCCTGCTGCGCAATCTGGTCGAGAACGCCTTGCGCTTCAGCCCCCCCGGCGAGCTGGTGTCGGTCGTGCTGGCGGACGGGCCCGACGGCGGCGTGAGCCTGCGGGTGGTGGACCGGGGGCCCGGCGTGGCCCCGCAGGATCGCGCGCGCCTGGGCGAACGCTTCTGGCGCGAGGCAGGGCAGAAGTCGCCGGGCAGCGGACTGGGATTGTCGATCGTCCGCCGCGTGGCGGAGCTGCATGGTGCCGAACTGGTCTTCGAGCCGGGCGACGGGGGAAGGGGGCTGGTGGTCAGGCTGTCACTGCCGGCCCGAGCCTGACTCCGGCGCGGCGAACCGGCCGCGGGCCAGGAAATCCGCTGCTGCGCCCGCCACGCGCCGCGAGAGCAGCATCTCCGAGTGGCCCACATGCAGCACGCAGCGGTCCGTCTCGCCGTCGAGCCGCGTTTCCGAGAGCGCCACGACGCCATCGTTGGGGCGCGCCACGCCGCCGAAGATCCGCGCCGCGGCCAGGCATCGGGTGCCCGCGATCACCGCGACCTCGCAGCCGGACGGGGCCGCACACGGGGCGGGGCCGAGCCAAGCACCCATCGATCGGCCGATGATATGCGCCATCAGTGGGCGTTGACAGAGTTGGCGGGCGAGGGCCGATCCCTGGAGCGGCGAACCCAGCAGCACGACCCGGTGCACCGGGGGGTGCGGAAGCGTCGCCAGCATGCGCAGGATGATGACGCCCCCCAGGCTGTGGCCGACCAGATGGAAGCCGGGTTCTCCCTGGGCGACGAGGAAGTCCCTGAGACGACGCGCATTGTCGTCCAGCCCGAGGCGAACGGACGGGTAGGAATAGGTGATGGTGCGGAAGCCGCGGTGGCGGATACGATGCGCCAGCAGGCTCATGGTCAGCCCGTGCATCCACAGGCCATGAACGACAACGACAGGGAGGGATCGGGCGGGCGGGGATGGGCCCATGCGACAGGGGGTGTCGCTCAGTCGACGGTGCGCTCGTCGACGATCTTCCAGCTGCGGCCTTCGAGGCCGAAGGTGACCTGCTTGGTATTCACGACCTTGTAGCTGTCGCTCTGGTAGTCCTGGACGAAGCGGGCGATGGCCTTGTCGCCGTCGACGGTGATGGCGATGTCCGCCAGCGCAATGTGGATCGACTCCGGCTTCTCGACCCGGGCGCGGCGCTGGTTCTTCCAACCCTCGAGCGTGTTGCCGTCGGCCGGAACGAAGTGCCGGGAGTAGTGCTTGAGGTAGGCATCGGGGTTGCCCGAAGACCAGTCCCGGGCCCAGCTGTCGAGGGCGTCGCGAACCGCGGCTTCCGCGTTGGCGGAGGGTTCCGGCCTGGCCGGCTCCGCCTTGGCGGGCACCTCCGCTTCGGCCTTGGCGACGGCCG
>JAGRFX010000606.1 GCA_020445805.1 Rhodocyclaceae bacterium | reverse complement strand
GTCCTGGCTGGCGGAGTTGTCGATCGTGCCGCTGATGATGCCGGTAACCGGATCGAGCATCAGACCGTTGGGCAGGCCGACGGCGCTAAAGCCGAGCGTATCGCCATCGACGTCCGAGAAGAACGAGGAGGCGTCGAGATCGGTGATGCCCTCGGCGTCCAGATTGCTCTGGTCGGCGATCGTGCCTGCCGCTTCGGGGGCATCGTTGATCGGGTTGACGGTGATGGTGACGGTCTGGGTCAGGCTTTCCCCTGAATCCGCATCTGTGACGGTGTAGGTGAAGCTATCTTCGCCGTTGAAGTCTGCATTGGGCGTATAGGTATAGGTGCCGTCCGGATTGACCACGACCGTGCCGTTAGCGGGATCGGAGTGCTTTGCGAAGGTGAGCGTTCCACCGCTGGTGGTGCTGTCGTTGCCTGCAACCGAACCGCTGACCGGGGTGTCTTCGTCGGTCGTGTTGCTGTCGTCGGCCGCTGTAAGATCGACTACCGGGTTGACGGTGATGGTGACCGTGCGGATAAGCGTCTCGCCTGTCAGTTGGTCTCTTACCTGGTACGTGAAACTGTCTTCGCCATTGAAGTTTGCGTCGGGCGTATAGGTATAGG
>JAGRFX010000605.1 GCA_020445805.1 Rhodocyclaceae bacterium | reverse complement strand
CTGGCCGGCCTGGCGGCGGTGGGTGGTCTCGCGCGCCGCCGGCAGCGCCGGCAGCCAATGTGATCGCAACGTGACCTGCGCGTGAGGTCGGTGGCCGCTGGCGCTGCTGCAATGCCCGCATGGCCGCCGAGTTGCTGCTCGTCGAGGACGAGGACGCCACCGCCGACGCGCTGTGCCACCACCTGACGCAGGCCGGGTGGCGGCTGCACCGCGTGGCCGACGCGCCGCAGGCGCGTGCGGCGCTGGCCGCCCGAGCCTGGGCCGTGGTGCTGCTGGACCTGTCGCTGCCCGACGGCGACGGCCTGGCGCTGTGCCGCGAGCTGCGCATGCACTACCCCGCGCTGTCGCTGATCGCGCTCGGCGGCGCGGGGCCGCTGGATGCTGCCGCGCAACGCGTGCTGGGCCTCGAACTCGGTGCCGACGACGTGATGGCCAAGCCGGCGCCGCTGCACGAACCGGCGTCGTCACGCGAACTGGTGGCGCGTGTGCGGGCCCTGCTGCGTCGCGCCCAGGGTGACGGCGCGGCCGACTGGCATTGCGGCCCCTACCGGGTCGACCTGGTGCGCCGCCAGCTGCAACGCGACGGCCAGCCGCTGGCGCTGTCC
>JAGRFX010000604.1 GCA_020445805.1 Rhodocyclaceae bacterium | reverse complement strand
CAATCGCGGCCTCAGGCCGCACGCACCGCCCCGTCGCCTGATGCCGCCGGCTCCGTGGCCGCCTTCGGGAGCCCGCGGAACCACCCCTTGAGCGCCTCCGTCGCGGCAGGGCAGAGGTGCCCGACGGCCACCAGCGAGTCGAGCCGCCGGAGTGCCTCGTCAAGGCCGAGCCCCGAGCGATAGGGCCGGTCGGCGCACATCGCCTCGGTGCAATCCGCGACCGCGAGGATCCTGGCTGAGGTGTCCAGTTCGTCGCCCCGCAGCCCGAGGTGGTAGCCGCTGCCGTCGAGCCGCTCGTGGTGGGCGGCCGCCATCGCCGCGAACTGCCGGAACCGGCTCACGTGACGCAGGATGTCGAAGGTGTGCCGGGTGTGCTGCCGCATCGCCTCCATCTCGAGCGGATCGAGGGCGCTCGGCTTGTCGAGGATCCGGTTGCTGACGCCGAGCTTGCCGATGTCGTGGAGCAAGGCGGCGCGGCGCAGGGTGCGGATCTCCCGATGCGGCAGTCCCAGCTCGGCGCGGTCGGCTCCACCGGCTCGTCGTCCACGCCCCACCTCCACTTCGAGCGGCTCGACGGCGAGTTCGGCAGCGAGATCTACGACCGGA
>JAGRFX010000603.1 GCA_020445805.1 Rhodocyclaceae bacterium | reverse complement strand
CCCTGACATCGGTGGAGGCCATGATCCACCCTGACGACCAGGCCCGCGTCGAGCAATCCTGGCAGGACAGCATCCGATCGGGAGCGCCCTACAACATCGAATACCGCATCCGCACCGTGGACGGCGGCTTTCGCTGGTTGCGGGTCAGCGGCAAGGTGTTGGCGGATGAGGCACTGGGCACGCGGCATATGGTGGGGGCCACGCTGGATATCACCCAGCAGGTCCGCAGTGAGCAGGAGCTGCGCGAGGCACTGATCCAGGCAGAACGGGCCTCGGCGGCCAAGTCCGCCTTCCTGGCCAGCGTCAGCCACGAATTGCGCACGCCCTTGAACGCGGTCATCGGCTATTCCAGCCTGCTCAAGGGGCTGGAGACCGACGACACCCGAGGAGCGCACATTCGGGCTATCCATCAGAGCGCCAACCAGCTGCTGGTGCTGATCAATAATCTCCTTGACTTTTCGCGGATCGAGGCGGGTGAGCTGCGTCTCGAAGAGGTCCCGTTCCGGCTTGACGAATGCCTGGAATCGGCATTGGACATGGTCGCGGGGCAGGCCGATGCCAAGGGCATCTGCCTGCTGATGACCGCCTCGGACGGCAGCGCCCGGG
>JAGRFX010000602.1 GCA_020445805.1 Rhodocyclaceae bacterium | reverse complement strand
GAGACCGAGGTGGGCGTGCGCTACGCCTGCACCGTGCGCGACCTGACCGAGCAGCGCATGTCCGAGCAGATGCTGCAGCTCTACAGCCAGGCGCTGGAATGCACGAGCAACGGGGTGGTCATCTCCGACCTGTCGTTGCCCGGCCAGCCGGTGTTCTACGCCAACCCCGCCTTCTACCGCATCACCGGCTACGAACCCGGCGAAGCCATCGGGCGCAACTGCGCGTTCCTGCAACGTGGCGACACGGCGCAGCCGCAGATCGACGAACTGCGCCAGGCCGTGCGTGAGCGCCGCGCCGTGACGGTGGTGCTGCGCAACTACCGCAAGGATGGCAGCCTGTTCTTCAATGAGCTGGCGATTGCCCCGGTGATCACCGCCGACGGTGAGGTGCGGCACTACGTGGGCATCGTCAACGATGTGACCGAGCGTGAACGCGCGCGGCTTGCGATCGCCGAGCGCAGTGCCCGTCTGAATGCCGTGTTCGACCTGAGCCCCGACGGCTTCGTCGTCTTCGACCGCGAAGGGCAGCTCGTCCTTTCGAACCGGGCCTTCCTGGGCATGACCGGCTGGGAGGACGGGCTGGCGCTGCAAGGACTGGGCATGGCT
>JAGRFX010000601.1 GCA_020445805.1 Rhodocyclaceae bacterium | reverse complement strand
CAATCGTCCGGTGACACCCGGAAACAGCAAAGCAACCGAAAGGAGAACATCATGAAAACCCGTAACCGAATCCTCGTCGGCGTGCTCGCCGCCTCGTCCCTGGCCCTCGCCGCCCCCTTCGTCGCCCATGCCAACCCGTTCGGAGAGGATGGCAAGCGCGCCTGCGCAACGGAAGGGCGCCATGGCGGCCACACCATGCGTGGCGGCATGGGTCACCACGAGGGCAAGCACCGCGACGGCATGGGCATGCGGGGCCTGATGCGCGGCATCGACCTGACCGAGGCCCAGCGCGACAAGCTCTTCGAGCTGCGCCACGCCCAGGCGCCTGCGATTCGCGAGCAGTGGAAAGCTGCCCGTGCCGCCCGCGAGGCCCTGCGCACCCTGCCGTTCTCGGGCGAGTACAGCGAGGCGCAGGCGCAGGCGCTGTCGAAGCAGGCCGCGCAGGCGATGGCGGAGATCGGCGCCATGCGGGCCGGCCTCCAGGCCGAGATGTATGCCCTGCTGACCGACGAGCAGCGCGAAGCCCTCAAGGCACGTCAGGCCCGCCGCGACAAGGGTCCGGGGCACTGGCGCGGCGGCCCGGGGCGTTTCGCTCCCGAGATGGGC
>JAGRFX010000600.1 GCA_020445805.1 Rhodocyclaceae bacterium | reverse complement strand
AGTGGCTGCCCAGGCGCAGACCTTGCGCCGGGAGAAGCTCCAGGCCCTGGAAGCCCAGGCTGCCGCTTGGGCGGGCAAGCTCGATGCCCAGGATGCCGGGGTGAAGGCGCGCGGCAAGAAGCTCTCCGACAGTGGCGCAAAGGCCCGGCTGTACCACGCGGTCAAGGAAGCGCATCTGGCGCACATCCTGCGCATCGACCTCAAGAACGAACTGTTTACCTATGAGATCGACGAAGCCGCGTTGGAACTGGCCGAGCTGATGGACGGCAAGCTGCTGCTGGTGACCAATGCCCCGGATCTGTCGCCCCAGGAAGTGCTGGAGCGCTACAAGTCCCTGGCCGACATCGAACGGGGGTTCCGGGTGCTGAAGTCGGAAATCGAGATCGGTCCGGTGTTTCACCGCTTGCCCGAACGCATCAAGGCCCACGCCAGCATCTGCTTCATCGCCCTGATTCTCTATCGCGTCATGCGCCAGCGCCTCAAGGCCGCCGACAGCGATCTGTCGCCAGAACGGGCGCTGGAGCAATTGCAGCGTATCCAACACCACCAGATCCGCATCAACCAGTCCGCCGATCCCATCAGCGGCATCACCCGCCCCTCCGAAATC
>JAGRFX010000599.1 GCA_020445805.1 Rhodocyclaceae bacterium | reverse complement strand
CGACTAGTTGCGGTTGTAGCCGTGCGACCGCGATAACAGGATTTCCTTCCAGTGGCTTTCGCGGGCGCCGATGTCTTCCTTCATTGTGTGGAGGTCGGCGATCTCCAGCACAGAGAAGCGCAAGTCATTCTGGCGTTCCGGTAACGCCTCAATGCCGAACTCTTGCTTGAGCGCCACGTTGTGGCCGTGATTGGTGGCCGAGTAAACGGACCACCGGCCCCAAATCCCGTCTTCACCGTCGGCCTTGCCAACATAAAGCCTCCCCGTTGCGGCGTCGGTGATTAGGTAGGGGTCGCCTCAGAAAACGGAAAATAAAGCACGCTAAGGTGGCAACCCCATCGCTCCTAGGGAGTCCTCTCAGAGAACGGAAAGTAAGGCACGCTATGACGTCTTTCCGCTCTTCAATGAGCGTGCCGGTGGTGAATATCCGGGTAATGAGGATGCTTGTGGACGATAGCGACATGATCATGCCAATGAGCATGAGGGGTATCAGCGTCCCATTCGAACGCGTGCTGATGTTGGTGGTGTGCGTCGTGTGTGTGCATGTGATGGTGTTCGAGTGGCTCATGGACATGTTCGTGCTCGTGGTGCTCGGTCAGGTGCAACC
>JAGRFX010000598.1 GCA_020445805.1 Rhodocyclaceae bacterium | reverse complement strand
GTATTCGAATGAAGCTCGGGTCTCTTCCAACAGGCCTGACAGGCGCAAAAGGCGTGCCGTTCCGGATCGGCCGCGGCGTGCGGGAATCCGGGTCAAAAACAGGGCACTGTCCAGAATGGTGTGCGCATGGATGGTACAGGTGCTCCAGGTTGGAGCAGTTGTCCCGTGCGGGCAAGCCTTGCTGCGGGGCGTTTGCATATTTGATGCCGCGGGAACGGGTTCGAAGTTGGTGTCGCGTACAGGTGGCATATGCTTTGTATAGGCAATCGAACACTTAATGCCAACGACGGGAGGACGCGCATGCATGCCGATCCGGGGTGCGGTACCGGTGGGCGGGAGATCGCACTCGACCCGGCGGTGGTGCGCGCTGAAGTATTGCGGCGGATCACACCGGTCGGGCGACGCGAGCGGCTGGCCTTCTCTTCGAGCCTCGGCCGCGTACTGGCGGAGCCGGCCGCCGGCCTGGCGGCCGGGCGGCGCATCGGCCCTCTCGAGCTGGGTTGCCTGGCGGGGGCCGGAGTGGCCGAGGTCACGGTCTTCGGGCGGCCGCGGGTGGCAATCCTGTGCACCGGGGACGAACTGCGGCCCGTCGGCGAGGTCCTCGAGCCC
>JAGRFX010000597.1 GCA_020445805.1 Rhodocyclaceae bacterium | reverse complement strand
GGACCGTGCCACCGATCTCGCCTATTTCGTTGACACAGACGTGCCCACCCAGTTGGTGGGCGACTCCATGCGGCTGCGCCAGATCCTGGTCAATCTGACGGCCAACGCGGTCAAGTTTACCGAGAACGGCGAGATTGTGCTGAACGTGACGCTGGACGAACCCGCGGCGCCGGCGGACGACGATGCGGTGGTGCTGCGATTCAGCCTGCGCGACACCGGCATCGGCATTCCGGCCGACCGGCTCAATTACATTTTCGACTCCTTCTCCCAAGTTGATGCCACCACAACCCGGCGCTTCGGCGGCACCGGTCTGGGACTGGCCATCAGCCGGCGCTTGACCGAGACCATGGGCGGACGCATGTGGGTCGAGAGCGAACCCATGCGCGGCTCGACGTTCTGGTTCACGCTCACATTGCGGCGCGCCGCTGCGCCGGCCATCCCCGCGCGCCCGGCAACAGCACCCGACGCGGATGGGCATGTCGTCCCCGCGCGCGACGGGACGACGCTGCCGGATGTGCTGAGCGGACGCCGTGCGCTGGTGATCGAAGCGCCGAGTGCCAGCCGGCGCATGTTGGTGGACAATCTGAGCCACTGGGGGATGGCGGTGCG
>JAGRFX010000004.1 GCA_020445805.1 Rhodocyclaceae bacterium | reverse complement strand
TCCAGAGTTTTCTGATCGGACAGCCGGAGTTCAGGGAGATGATGCAGAGTCCGCAGATGCAGCAGCTGCGCCAGCGGGTGATCGCCTCCTACCACCTCGGCCCGCTCGATGTGGAGGAAACCAAGGCCTACATCGAGCACCGCCTCAAGCATGTGGGCTGGACGCCTGATTCGCCAAGTTTTTCGGCGGACGCGTTTGAAGACATCTACCGCGCCTCGGGCGGCATTCCGCGGCGCGTCAACACCCTGTGCGATCGCCTGTTGCTGGCCGGTTTTCTGGCCGAAAAGCTGGCCCTGACCGCCGCCGAGGTGGGTGAGGTGGTCGCCGAGATGAAGGAAGAGCACCGTAGCGGGCGCAACACCGCCACCGCCCGGCTGATCACGCCCGTGCGCTCGGCGTCGACCGGGACAGACGCCGCGCCGGATCTGGCCAAGCTGATTACCGATCCCGAGGTGGCCGCCCAGTTTGCGCAGCTCTCGGCCAACTTCGATGCCAGCCGGATCGAGGCGCGCCTGACGCATCTCGAACACACCCTGTCGGCGGTGATCACGCTGATGAACCAGCTGGTCGCGGCCTCATCCGACACCGGCCCGGACGAGGTGGCCAAATGAGTGCTGCCGATCAAGGCGTGGCGCCCGTCATCTGTATTGTTGGCGCCCGCCCCAACTACATGAAAATGGCGCCGATCCTCAAGGCCTTCGCGCGCCACGAGCCACCGATCCCGACCCTGCTGGTTCATACCGGCCAGCACTACGACGCGGCGATGAACGATCGCCTGTTTTCCGATCTGGACCTGCCGCATCCGGACATCAATCTGGAAGTGGGCTCCGCCTCCCATGCGGTGCAGACCGCCGAGGTGATGAAGCGCTTCGAGCCGGTGATCGAGTCGCATGGCGCGCGCGCCGTGCTGGTGGTGGGCGATGTGAACTCCACCCTGGCGTGCGCGCTGGTGGCGGTCAAACGGCACATTCCGGTGGTCCATGTGGAGGCCGGCCTGCGCAGCGGTGACCTGTCCATGCCGGAGGAGATCAACCGCCTGGTCACGGATTCGATCAGCGACTGGTTCTTCGTCACCGAGCCCAGCGGCCGCGACAACCTGCTGCGCGAAGGCAAGCCCGCGTCTGCGGTGCACTATGTCGGCCACGTGATGGTGGACAACCTGTTCTACCAGGCCGATAAGCTCGACAACTTTGAAACCGGACATTTCGAGACGGCCGGCTTCAAGGCCGCCCATCCGCGCTACGGCGTGGTCACGCTGCACCGCCCCTCGAACGTGGACGACGCCGACACCTTCGCCCGCATCGGCGGGGCGTTGCGGACCGTGTCCGAGCAGCTGCCGCTGATCTTTCCGGTCCATCCGCGCACGCGGGGCAACCTGGACAGGTTCGGCATCGATCTGGGGCCGCGGGTCACGCTGGTGGGGCCGCGGGCCTACATGGAGTTCCTGAACCTGTGGAAGGATGCCTCCGTGGCCCTGACCGACAGCGGCGGCCTGCAGGAAGAGACCACGGCCCTGGGGGTTCCCTGCGTCACCATCCGCGAGAACACCGAGCGGCCCGTGACGGTGGATGAAGGAACCAACGTCCTGGTCGGGACCGATGCGGACCGCATCGTCGAGGCGGCCGGGCGGGCCATCCAGGGGCAGAGCAAGCAGGGTCGTCGGCCGGCGCTGTGGGATGGTCGGGCTGCCGAGAGGATCGTCGAGATCCTGGCGCGGGAACTCTGCAGGGCGGCCACATGCTAGGCTTGGCGCACCGCAATATTCTGCCATCATTGAGGCGATCCGGCCTGCGTCATTCGCCTTGCGCCGGGGCAGTCTGTCCACCCTGCCCGGAGCGTCGGGCAATCCTCACGAGACGAGCACCATGCTGATACCGATGATCCTCTCCGGCGGCGCGGGCACCCGCCTGTGGCCCGTATCGCGCGAAAGCCATCCCAAGCCCTTCATGCGCCTCGCGGATGGGCAGACCCTGCTCGGACGAACCTACCGTCGTGCGCTCGCCTGCGGGGACGTGGGCGAGGTGATGACCATCACCAATCGCGATTATTTCTTCCAGACGAGGGACGTCTGGGGCGAGGGTGGTGGCGATGCCCGCTGCGCGCCCCGCTACCTGCTCGAGCCGGTGGGACGGAACACCGCGCCGGCGATCCTGCTCGGCGCCCTAGATGTTCAGGCCCGCTGCGGGGATGAGGCCGTGCTGCTGGTCCTGCCCGCCGATCACCTGATCCGCGACTCCGCGGCCTTTGCCCGGGACGTGTCGCACGCCGTGGCGCTGGCCCAGCGTGGGCACCTGGTCACTTTCGGCGTCCGGCCGACCCATCCCGAGACCGGCTTCGGTTACATCCATGCCGGAACCGCCATCGGCGAGGGCGAAGGGCGCACGGTGCTCGGCTTCGTCGAGAAGCCGCCCCTGGAGCGGGCCCGCCAGCTCCTGGAGCGGGGGGATCACTTCTGGAACTCGGGCATGTTCTGTTTCACCGCGGGCGCCCTGGTCAAGGCCTTTGCCGAACTGGCGCCGGAACTGCTGGCGGCCGGCCGCCAGTGCCTCGAGGCCACGATCGCCGGCGAGGCCGGCAGCCAGCCGTTCCGCGAGTTGAACGGGGCCGGCTTCGCCTCGATGGACAACATCTCGATCGACTACGCGATCATGGAAAACGCGGCCAATGTGGCCGTCGTGCCCGCCAGCTTCGACTGGAGCGACATCGGCTCGTGGACAGCCCTGGCCGACCTGGCCGAGGCCGACGCCGAGGGCAACCGCACCCAGGGCGACGCCATCCTCGTGGACAGCCACGGCTGCTACGTCCAGAGTGAAGACCGGACAGTGGCCACGGTGGGTGTCGAGGATCTGGTCGTCATCGACACCGCCGATGCCCTGCTGGTGGCCCACCGCGACCGGGTCCAGGAGGTCAAGGAGGTGGTGGCGCGCCTGAAGGCCAGCGGTCACGAGGCCTACAAGCTCCATCGCACGGTATTCCGCCCCTGGGGCTCCTATACCGTGCTCGAGAACGGCAGCCGCTACAAGATCAAGCGGATCGAGGTCAAGCCGGGCGAGTCCCTGTCCCTGCAGATGCACCACCATCGCTCGGAGCACTGGATCGTCGTCAGCGGCATGGCGCGGGTCGTCAATGGCGAGAACGAATTCTTCGTGCGCCCCAATGAGTCCACCTACATCCCTGCCGGCCACAAGCACCGCCTGGAGAACCCCGGCGTCATGCAACTGGTGATGATCGAGGTGCAGAGCGGGGAGTATCTCGGCGAAGACGACATCGTTCGGTTTAGTGACGTCTATGGGCGTGTTTGAGCCCGCCGGCCAGCCAAAGGGCGCAGTACGGCGTTTCTTCCCGAGTCCATGGCATGCCATGTTCGGATCGCGCGACGCATGCGAGCTTACGGTCCGAAAGGTGACAGACTGACCCATGGCCACCTACGCGATCGGTGACATCCAGGGCTGCTACGACGAACTGTGCGGACTGATGGAGCGCGTCCGCTTCGATCCGTCGCAGGACCGGCTGTGGCTGGTGGGCGACCTCGTCAATCGCGGGCCCGCCTCGCTGGAGGTCCTGCGCCTGGTCAGGGGGATGGGCGACGCGGCGATCGTGGTGCTGGGCAACCATGATCTCTACCTGCTGATGGTCGCCGCGGGATTCCGCAAGCGCGGCAAGGACGACACCCTAGGGCCGGTGCTGGACGCCCCCGATCGTGGCGAGCTGCTCGACTGGCTGGCGGGCCGCCCGCTGCTCCACCTGGAGGGCGAGCGGGTCCTCGTCCACGCCGGGCTGCCGCCCCAGTGGTCTGCCCCTCGGGCGCGGGCCCTGGCCGGGGAGGTCGAGGCGGCCCTGCGCGGTCCGGATCGCGACCGCTTCCTGTCGCAACTGCAGGGCAATCGCCCCGCGGCGTGGTGCGATGATCAGGGCGGGCAGGATCGCCTGCGCTACATCGTCAACGCGCTCACGCGCATGCGTTTCTGTTCGCCGGAAGGGCGCCTCGAGTTCGATGCCAAGGGGCCGCCGGCCATGGCGCCCGACGGGTACCTGCCCTGGTTCGACCTGCCCGTCCGGGCCGCAGCCGCGCAGACGATCGTCTGCGGTCACTGGTCGGCCCTGGGCTTCCGTCGCCAGGCCGGCCTCCTGGCCCTGGACACGGGTTGCCTCTGGGGCGGCGAGCTGACGGCCGTGCGCCTCGAGGACGGGCTGGTCTTCCGGGAGCCCGCGCGGACGCGACGCACGCGCAATTGAGGCCGGGGTCGGTCGCGGGCTTCGCCCCCGCTGCGGTTCCACGATACCATTGGCAGGTTTTGCCAATGGAAGCTCCGTCCCCGATCCGGACGGGCGAGGCGCCGGAATTTGCCGAGATCGCTAGACATCCAGATCGTTTCACACGGCACGCCCGAACTCGTCGAAACCTTGCTCGACGACTTGGCGCGGGTGCCGTCGCGGCTATTCGTGCTTGAGAACCTGGTCGCCGCCCGGGCGCCCGAGCGGACGGGCATCTGCGTCATCCGCCATCCCGACGCCGTGCCCCGCGGCTTTGCCGCCAATCACAACCGGCTCGCCGCCGAGGGGCAGGGTGAGCTGATCGCCGTCCTCAATCCGGATCTGCGCATCGGGCGGGAGAGCTGGGCGGGTCTGCTGGCCGCCTTCGACGACCCCTCCGTGGGGATCGTGGCTCCCCGGGTGCGGCAGCCTGACGGGCAGGTGGCCGACAATGCGCGACGGGTCCTGACCCCGGCGCGACTCCTGCGGGACCGCCTCTGGCCGCAGCGACGACGCACCGACTACCCCGACGCCAGCCGGCCCTGCGAGCCCGACTGGGTGGCCGGCATGTGCCTGGTCGTCCGTCGCAGCCTGTTCGAGCGGCTGGGCGGTTTCGATGCCCGCTACCGGATGTACTGCGAAGACATGGATCTCTGCATCCGCAGCTGGCTTGCAGGTTTCGCCGTGCGCTGCCTGCCCTGCGAGGGCGTCGTCCACGACGCGCGGCGGGCCAGCCTGAAGGATGCCCGGCATTTGCGCTGGCACCTCGCCAGCCTGGGCCGGTTCTGGCGCTCGGATGCCTACCGCCGCTTCCGCAGCAACGGGCGGGGCCCAGCCGCGGAACCTGCCGGCGTGGGGGGGCGGGGATGAACGACATCCTGCCGGTCGTCGTCGCCACGATCTTCGTGGCCCTGCTGATCCAAATGCTTCGACCCGCCGCGCTGCGAGTCCGGCTGGTGGACGACCCGGGCGGACGCAAGAAACACCATGGCTCGATCCCCCTCATCGGCGGCGTCGCGATCGTGCTCGCCTTCGCCCTCTCGAGCCTGATCTTCGTCCCGATCGTCGCGCCCTATCGCCCCATGTTCGTCGGCCTGGCGCTGCTGGTGATCATCGGCGTGATGGACGACCTGCGTGAGCTGGCGCCCCGCAACAAGCTGGCCCACCAGTTCATCGCGGCGGTGTTGATGACCTCGTGGGGGGGCAACTACCTGCGGGATCTCGGCATGCTGTGGGGCGACCAGATCTTCGACCTGCAGGACTGGGGCATTCCGTTTACGCTTTTTGCGACCCTGTCGGTCGTGAACGCCTACAACATGAGCGATGGCGTCGACGGGCTGGCCGGCGGCTGGGCCCTCATCACCTTTGCCATGACGGCCTATCTCGGCGGACTGACCGGCCAGACCACCCTCGCCGAGTTCTCGCTGATCCTGGTCGGCTGCCTGGTCGGCTTCCTGCTCTTCAATCTGCGCCATCCCTGGCGGCAGCGGGCTGCGGTCTTCCTCGGCGATGCCGGCTCGATGGCCATCGGCTTCCTGGTCGTCTGGTTCTCGGTCGAACTCACCCAGCCGGTTCCGCTCGGACAGCTGCGGGTGCCGCCGGTGGTCATGCTGTGGGTCTGCGGACTGGCCCTGATCGACATGTTCGCGGTGACGCTCCGCCGCATGAGCAAGCGCCGCAACCCGCTGCACGCCGACCGGACGCACCTGCACCACGTGCTGATCCGGATCGGGTTCTCGGATAGACGGGTAGTATTCTTCCTGATGAGCGTAAATGCGTTGCTGGGCCTGATGGGGATCGGCGGTTGGTTGTACGGTGTATCCGAGTTCGCATTGTTTGTCGGCTTTCTCGGGCTCACCGGTTGCTACCTCTACGCCGCGAGTCATGCCTGGCGGCTTTCGCGCTTTGCGCGCCGCCATGTGCGCAGAAACGGAAAAATGAAGGAGCAGGCGAACCGTGATTGAAGCGAGCCGCGCGATGGATCTGCCGCCGCACGCGGCAGAGGGACGTTTGCCGATTGGCGAGATGCTCGTTGCAGCCGGCAAGCTGTCGGCCCGCGACTTGGAACAGGCGCTTGCCGCCCAGCTCGAGATGCAGGATCTGCTTGGCCGCATCCTGGTACGACTGGGCTTGCTGGGAGAGCTTGATTTGGCCCAAGTCCTGGCTCGCCAGCTGCAGGTGCCGCTGGCCCAGGCAGAAGAATTTCCCGAGGACCTTCTCGCCGTCCGTGGCCTCTCGCCGGATTACCTGCGCCAGCATCGGCTGCTGCCGTTGACCATAGACGAAACTCGCCTCTGCGTCGCGATGGCCACCCCGCAGGACGGCTTTCTGCTGAAGGCAATGCGACTCGCGTCGGGTCTTGAAGTAACACCGGCTCTGGCACTCGAATCGGAGATCGAGGTTGCCCTGCAACGCTATTTCGAGGTAACTGATCAGGAAGAGGGGGACGAACCTCGTCACGATGCTGGCGATAGCGAGTTTGTCGAACACTTGCGTGACCTGGCCACCGAGGCACCGGTCATCCGACTGGTGAACCAGATCATCGGGCGGGTGGTCGACATGCGGGCTTCGGACATTCACCTGGAGCCCTTCGAAGACGTCCTGCAGGTGCGCTATCGCATCGACGGTGTGCTGCAGAACGAACCGCCGGTGCCGATCGATATGGCGGCCGCGGTAACTTCCCGCATCAAATTGATGGCCCATCTCAACATCGCCGAGCGCCGGCTGCCGCAGGACGGCCGAATCAAGACCCGGGTCAAGGGGCGCGAGATCGACCTCCGAATTTCGACTTTGCCCACGGTCCATGGCGAAAGCGTCGTGATTCGTGTGCTTGACCGTGCAAGCGTTCGCATCGAGCTCGAGAAGATGGGCTTCGCGTCGGACATCCTGAGTCAATACCGTGAACTGCTGGCCCGGCCCCACGGCATCCTGCTGGTCACGGGGCCCACGGGTTCCGGTAAGACCACGACCCTGTATGCGTCACTGACCAAGCTTGACTCGGCGACCCTCAAGATCGTTACCGTCGAGGATCCCGTTGAATATCAGCTCGGCGGTATCAATCAGGTCCAGGTGCAGTCGCAGATCGGCCTGGATTTCGCTCATTCGCTACGCTCCATCCTGCGTCAGGATCCGGACGTGATCATGATCGGTGAGATGCGCGATGGCGAAACTGCGCAGATCGCGGTGCAGTCGGCACTGACCGGCCACCTGGTGCTATCGACGCTTCACACAAACACCGCGGCCGGTGCAGTCGTGCGGCTGGTGGACATGGGCATAGAGCGCTACCTCATTACCTCGACGCTTAACGGCGTCCTGTCGCAGCGCCTGGTCCGCCGCCTGTGCGAGGCCTGTCGCGAACCGGTCGAGCTGGCTGATTCGGCCATCGAAGCGGCGGGCCTCGCGCGCTTCATGTCCCGAGGTTCCGGGCGCATCATCTACAGGGCCGCCGGCTGTCCAGTCTGCAAGCGGACTGGCTACCTCGGGCGAACATCGATCCATGAACTTCTGCTGGTCGATGACCCCATGGTGCGGGCTATCCTGGACGGGAGCGATGCTAACGCCCTGCACTCGTTGGCCCGCAGCCGCGGCATGCGCACCCTCAATGAAGATGGCTTGCGCAAGGTGGCCGAGGGCGTCACGTCGCTAGAGGAAGTGGCCCGCGTGACCCAGGACCAGCAGGATGAATGAGTTCCGCTATCGCGGCGTGCGGGACGACGGTACGTTTGCAGAAGGATCCTTGAGCGCGGACAGCCGCCAGGACGCGTTGGCTCAGATCGCGCGCCTCCGGCTGACCCCGATCGACTTGCGCGAGACGGCTGTCGGCGCCTCCGGAGCGAAAACTGCTCTCGATTCGCCACGGTCTTCGCGGCTGGCTGGGCGACGTATCCGGGCGACCGACGTGGAAGATTTCACTCGGTCGCTGTCTATCATGCTGAAGTCCGGTGTGCCGCTCGATCGGGCTCTCAAGGTCATCGCGGGAATGGCGCAGAAAGACGCCATGGCCCGAGTGGTGGGCGACCTGCATGCCGCGGTCAAGGGCGGCAAGTCGTTCAGCACGGCGCTTTCGGCCCATCAACTCCTGTTCGGCGACTTCTACATCAATATGGTTCGTGCCGGTGAGGCCGGCGGCCAACTAGCCGAGGTGCTCGTCCGAGTCGGCGAGCATCTGGAACGTTTCCGCGAACTGCGGGATGGTGTCATCTCGGCAATGATCTACCCGGCGATACTGGTGGCGGTTGCGCTGATGTCGGTATTCCTGCTGCTGACTTTCGTGGTGCCACAATTCGAGTCACTCTTCAACGACATGGGTGACGCGCTGCCCCTGCCGACTGCGATGATCGTCGGTGCCGGCCACTTCTTCGGCGACTGGTGGTGGCTGCTGGCCGCGTTGCTGGCCGCGGCGGCTTGGGCATGGCGACGCTATGTCCGAACGCCGGAGGGTAAACACTGGAAAGATGGCCGACTGCTGGCCCTGCCCGTGCTTGGCGATCTGGTCCGCAAGTACGAAGTGACCCGCTTTTCGCGCAGCATGGGCACCCTGCTTGCAGGGGGAGTCTCGATTGTGCAGGCGGTTCGGATCGCGGCCCACACTGTGGCAAACTCGCCGCTCCGGGCGGCGCTGGACAACGTGACACCCTATATCAAGAAGGGTGGCAAAATTGCCGACGCTTTGACCGAGACCGGCTTATTCACGCCACTCGCCCTCAACATGGTGCGATTGGGCGAGGAGACCGGTCGTCTCGATACAATGCTGCTTGAACTGGCGCGGGTACACGATGCCGAAGTGCAGGCCGGCATCAAACGAGCCCTGACCTTGATAGAGCCCGCTCTAATCCTGACGCTCGGCGTCGTGATCGCGGCGATCATTGTCTCCATCCTGATGGGCATCCTGTCCGTCAATGACCTGGCGGCCTGAGTTCAGGGTCTGGGGCCGCATTAACCAGAATGACGAGTGCTTCGAATGACTGATTTCTCAACTTCGCGCCACAGGGGATTTACGTTGGTCGAACTCCTAGTAGTGCTGGCAATCCTGGGGCTGCTCGCGGGGCTGGTTGGCCCGAAGGTGCTGGGGCAGCTCGGCGGAGCCAAGAGCAAGACGGCCAATGTGCAGATCAAGGATTTCGAACAAGCTCTCGAGCTTTACAAGCTCGACGTCGGCCGCTTTCCCTCGACTGACGAAGGCCTGAATGCCCTGGTTGCCAAGCCATCATCAGCGACGGGCTGGAATGGCCCCTATCTCAAGCGCAAGGATCTTCCAGCTGACCCCTGGGGGCGAGCCTATCTCTATGCTGCTCCCGGCCAGCATGGCGAGATTGATATCTACTCGTACGGCGCCGATGGCAATGCAGGTGGAGACGGTGAAAACGCGGACATCGGCAACTGGAATTGAGCTGCTCGAGTTCCGCCAGCATCCGCCGTTTGGTTTGCCGTGGAGAACGGCGGGTTTTACGCTGCTGGAGATGATCGTTGCACTGGCGATCGCCGGCCTGCTGCTCGGAGTGGTACCAATCTCAGCGCACCGGCTGTATGAGTCGGTTCAATATCGCGCGACCGTGCGTGACGTGCTCACCGACCTGAGGCAATCGCGGGCACGTGCGGCGTCGGAGGGCCGATCGATCCGCTTCGTGGTGGATTTGCAAAAGAGGATATTCGGCGTCGCAGGAATGACGATGCGTGAAGTCCCCGCGGACTACCAATTGGCCGCAAGCCTGGCGCGCACGGAGCAGGGGCCGGATGGCGTGGGCGCCATCCGCTTTTTCCCGGATGGCAGCTCCAGCGGCGGCAGCATCTCAATCGTGCGGCCGACCGGGCAGGGTGTTCGTCTGCGGGTCGATTGGCTGCTTGGCCGGATCACCCAGGAAAAGTTGGACGGTTCCCCCACGTGAGGCGCCCCCGCGAGGCCGGGTTCTCGCTGATCGAGGTGCTAGTCGCCTTCTCGATCATGGCGCTGGCCCTGGGGGTTCTCTACCAGAGCAGTTCGGGCTCGGTTCGCGCGAGCATGGCCGCGGAACTGAATACGCGCGCGGCACTGTGGGGTGCGAGCCTGCTTGACGCCTACCGTACGGTACCGGCGACCGACATCCAAGAATCTGGCGAGACCGACGATGGCTTTGCTTGGCATGTGACGACGGTCCGCTTGCCGGAAGTCGACAACGCCAACGGCCGCATCGCGCTTCACCGGATTGACGTTGTCATTCAGTGGCGCGATCGTGGGCGTGCGCAGGAATTGCGCCTTGCCAGCGTAGTTCAGGAGGCCCCAAATGTGCCACCGCGCTGATCGACACTCGCGCGGCTTTACCCTGGTCGAAGTGGTGGTGGCGATTTCCCTGGTGGCTGCTGTCATGTTGGGTATGGCGAGTGCCTTGCGCACCATTGGCGGAACCGCAGAGCGCCTTGATCGGCGAGCGGCCGAGGCCGAGCAAATGCGAGCACTTGGGAGCTTTTTGCGCACGACATTACAGACCCTGGCTCGTGCGCCAGCGCCTGGGGTGCAGCCGCCACAGCGGCCGTCCCTGCTCGGCGATACTGGGTCGATCGAATGGACCGGACTCTTCCCGTCCCGCTACGGCATGGGGGGACTTCATCGGTTTAGGCTCCACATGCAAGTTGATGGCAACACCCCCACTTTAGTACTGGAGTTTGCAGCCTTGCGGCCCCAGAGCGACGCTCTGCCATGGAACCAGATTGCGCCGGAGGTCCGGTTCGACGGAATTACGGGTCTCAGGCTCCGCTACCGAGACCGGCGTGGCGAGTGGCAGGACCAATGGTCGGCTGAGCAAGAATTGCCGACATTGATTGATCTGGCTCTGTCGGACGAGGGCCGCAGTTGGCCGTCGATCATCGTCGCGCCGAATCCGGTCGGCGGCACTCAAGCACCCTTTCGCTTCGCGGTTGGAGGTGAGCGGTGAGGCGCGTTCGTAGTCGTTTCGGTCAGCGGGGAGTGGTTCTGGTGGCCGTGCTATGGATCGTTGCAGCTCTGGTCATACTGGTAGCGGGTCTGAGTGCTTCAGTTCGAAGTGATGTTCAGAGTACAGCTTCGCTGAGGGATCAGGTCGCCATGCGGGCGCTGGCGGAAGGGGCTGTGCTCCTGGCGATGCGCGACCTGTCCGCGGGCAAAGGGGCCGCCGCCCTGCCGCTTGAAACAAGCATTTCGCTTGGGGGGACGCCGATTCGGATTCGGATGGCCTCGGCCGCCGGTTGGCTGGACATCAATACGGCTCCGCCGGAACGTCTGGAAAGGTTGCTTGCGCACATCGGCGGATTGGACCGCCGTGAGGCTCAGGTACTTGCTGCGCGCATCGTTGATTGGCGCGATCCGGACACGGTGGCGACTCCGGGAGGGGCTGAGGATGAGGCCTACGAAAGCGCAGGCAGTGTGTATCGAACCCGCGGAGAACGCTTTGCCACACCGGAGGATCTGTTGCAAGTTCTCGGAGTCAGCTTTGAAGTGTTTGATAGAATTCGAGGCTTTGTGACCACCGAAGGCTCGGGTGATGGCGTTCTGGACGCGCGGTCGGCGCCACAGGCACTGCTGGAGGCCATGGGAGAGAGTGCTCTTCCCGCTGGCAGTTTCAATGCTGCGGGCGTGCCACCGGAGTTTCTGGGCGCCGGCAATGCGTTGCGGGTCGAGGCGCGGATCTCGGCGGGCGGCCGGAGGGAGTATGTGCATGTCGCCTGGATTCGCATTAACGCGGCCTCTGAGGGCAGTCTGCCGATTGAAGTTCTGCGTACCGAGCCACCCACTTTTTGGACAAGTACGGATTGAGCGCTGAAGGAATGCCGGCGGTCGGCAATCAATGGAGCTTGTTCGGGTTCGATCTCAGGGAAGCCTGGGGTGCGTTCCTTGCGGGATGGCGCGAAGCCATGGCTCGCCCATGGTTGGCCTGGCTGGTGCCGGATGAGGTGGTGCGCCTCGTCGGCCGAAACGGCGAATCTGAAATCAGGCGGGGGGCTCAGGTGCTCGCAGCAACCTCTGCGGTCGAGGCGGTCGCGGTCGAGTTGCCAGAGGCGCTCGTCCTCGAGAGCCAGAGGGTGCTTCCGCGTTTGCCTTTGGCGGACGTAGAACGGGCCTTGGCGCTCCACGTGGCCAGCATGAGTCCCTTCGATGAGCAGGACACGGTGTGGGGATGGAGCAAGGATGCGCTGCCCGGTGACAAGCTCGCGCTGCGCGTGGTGATGGCCTCTCGCGCCCAGATCGATGCCTACCTCGAGTCACGCGTCGCGGAGTTTGGCGGGGGAGTGCCTGAAGTCTGGTTTGACCATTCCAGGCCCGTCGTCATCCGGGGGTTTGGTGAGCGGGCCAGGCTGCGTCGGCGCGCGCGTCGCGGGATGCTTTCAGCCGCCTTGCTCGCGGTGTCAAGCGTCCTGCTGCTGGCACTGGCTTCGGTGCCGGTGATTCGCGCCCATGAGCGAGCCGACCAAGCCCGCGCGGCGTACGAGGGACTGCAGCGCGATGCCCAGCCGATACTGGCCAAGAAGGAACAACTGGCAGCGCTGACCGGCGGCCTGGAAGACCTGGACCGGCAGATCGCCGCCTACGTGGCGCCGCTGCCGGTGCTGGCGCGACTGACGAGCGCCGTGCCCGACAACGCGATGGTTGACCGGCTTACGTTCGAGCAGGGCAAGCTGCGCATCTGGGGGCAGGCGGAAGATGCGGCGGCCCTGCTCAACCAGATTGGCCAGACGCGCGGGTTCTACAACGTCCGCTCGCCGTCGGCGATCCAGCGAAATGCGCGCACCGGCAAAGAGAGCTTTGCGATCGAAATGGATCTTCGTCCGGAAGGAAGCGGGTCTTCGGGGGGAGGTGGCTCATGAGCCGCGCAATGGTGCTCGCCCGCCCAGCGGTGGCGGTTGGGCTCACCGCCGTTGTCGCCGGTTGCGCGCTAGCGGCCGCACTGGTCTCGATGTATTCGTCCTTCCTCGCCGCACGCGACGAACTTGACCACATCGAGCCCCGGTATGCTCGACTGGCCGGAATGCTCCATTCGGAGAAGGCGCTGTCTAACGAGCTCGACCAATTGCGGGAGCGCGGTCGCAAGCTCTCGATACCCGCGGACGCCGATGCGGACGCGGCAGGGGCCCAGCTTCAGCAGAGCCTGAGGCGCCTGGCGGAAGAATCCGGCAACACTGTCAGCGTGAGCCAGGTGCTGCCGCGCGACACGGCCAAGGATGCCCTGAGGCTGGCGGTCATGCTGCGCGTGGAGGGCAGTCTCGAGACACTGATGCGCCTGCTCGCGGCAATCGAGCGCGAAACTCCGGTGGTGTTCGTTGAATCGCTATCTATCTCTCGTGGACGCCAGCGCACAGGAGATCCAACGTCACTGCAGAACCTGACAACGCAGATCAACCTCGCCGCGCACCGACTGCCGATTCAATGACCCGGCCGAACGTGATCCTCCTTGGTCTCAACGCCTTGTTGGCGGCGCTGCTTGCGATGGTATTTCTGAGTGGGCGTGCGCAGTGGAACCCACCGGCGCCCCTTTTGCCTGAGCTACCCCGGCTGGCCTCAGCTGCCGATATTGCGCCAGTCGACGATGACGTCATTGCGACCATCATCGAGCGCCCGCTGTTTTTCGAGTCACGTCGCCCCTTGCCCAAGGAGGCGCCCGCCGAGCAGGCGAGCGAGGCAGCCAAGGACCCCTTCGAGGGTATCGTGCTGGATGGATTTTATTCGGCGGGGGGCGCCAAGGGCGGCGTTACCTTGCTTGACCGCGAGGGCAAGCGCATGCGCGTCCTGCTTGGAGCCAACCTGGGCGAGTGGGCGTTGGTGTCTCTGTCAGGGCGAGAGGCAAAGTTTCGTCGACAGGGTGAGGAGCGAATCCTCAGCTTGCGGCGGGCCGAAGGGCCGAGCCACGCGAGCGCGCCCGGTCCGGGAACTCGCGTCCGTGGCGACGCCGAACCACCACCTCCAGCAGCATCGCTTCTACCGATGCCGGCCACGGTCCCATCGGCTCGGGCGCCACAGCCCCAACCAGGGGCAGCCGAAGCGACACGCGCACGCGTACTCGAAGCACGGCGACAGGCGCTCGAGCGTCGTCGGTCCGCCCTCGAAGCACGCAGGAAGCAACTCGAGGCGCCAGGCGCCGCGTCGAGGGCCGAACCGTTCGGGCTCGGCGATTCGGCCCAGAGCAAACCATGAGATTTCACCTATGTTGAGTCGGGCAAGTGTATTGCTGATGTCCCTTTTGATCACGGGCTGCGCGACTGCGCCGCCCGAAGGCCCTGATGGCATGGTTCAGAGTGCCGCTGAGGCGATGGCGGCTTCTCAGCCCGCGGCTAAGGCACCGGTGCTGGAGATTCGTCGAGTCCAGGCCGTCGACAGCGCAGACGGATCTTCTGCAGGTGCCGGAACCTCATTGGACGAGTCCTCGGTTGAAGCGCCGAAGATTTTCAAGGGCAATGACGAGGTCATTCGTCTGCCGCGTGCGGGTGCCAAGCGCGTCACCGGTGAGGCCGTCGCCCTGCGGTTTGAAGCTGCGCCGATTACAGAGGTGGTGCACGCGGTGCTCGGCGACATGCTCAAGCAGAACTACACCATCCACCAACCGGTGGCTGGCGAGGTGACGCTGCACACGCTGTCGCCCATGCCCCCCGAGCAGATTCTCTCGGTGCTCGAGTCGCTGCTCGAGGCTAACGGACTGGCCATCGCTCAGGATTCCAATGGCCTCTACCATGTGGGGCGGCCGGAGGCGCTGAAGTTCCTGGTGCCCGTGCCGCGGAGAGCCGACCGGCTGCCGCCGGGCACCTCGCTGATCGTGGTGCCGCTTAAGTTCATTGGGGCGCCCGAGATGGCCACGATCCTGACGCCGTTGGCTACGCCCCAGGCGCTGGTGCGGGTCGACGCGCTGCGCAACCTGCTGGTGTTGGCGGGAACGCGCAACCAGCTGGATGCCTGGGTCGAAATGGTCGAGATGTTCGACGTGGACTTGCTGCAGGGCATGTCGGTCGGCCTGTTTCCGCTCAAGAACGTATCGGTGTCGGAAGTCGAGGCTGCCCTCCAGTTAATGACGGGCGGCGCCAGCACGCCGCTTCCACGGGTGGCCACCCCGGCAGCCGCACCGGGAGGGGCCGCGCAGGCGCCAGCCGCCGCGTCTGCCGCCTCGCCGATTGGCAGTGCCTTCCGCGTATTGCCGATCGAGCGCATGAACGCCATTCTGGTGGTGACACCGCGGGCCGCCTATCTGGATACCGCGCGTGAATGGATCGAGAAGCTCGATCGGCAGGACAATGACGGCAGTCCGCGCCTATATGTATACCCGGTGCAGCATGGCAGCGCCGTCCAGCTGGCCGGATTGCTCAATGGCGTGTTCGGCGGGCAGGCATCCACGGGCTCGACACCGACGCGCGATTCCGGCGTGGCGCCCGGCCTGGGCGTGAGCTCGATGAACACGCCGACCACCACGAGCAGCACCGGTAGCATCGGTAGCTCCGGCAGCTACGGCAGTTCGGGCAACCGGACTTCCTCGGCGCGCCAGGCGAATGCCGCCGGCGCTGGCGGGACCACCCAGGTCGCGATCGGCGACAACGTCCGGGTCGTGGCCGACGACGAACACAACGCCCTGCTGGTCTATGCGCCGCGCAAGGAATACGACCGGATCGAATCCGCCCTGCGCCAGCTCGACCGCCAGCCCTCCCAGGTGCTGATCGAGGCCAGCATCATCGAGGTCCAGCTGACTGGCGAGTTGCGCTACGGCCTGCAGTGGTTCTTCAACAATAACGTGAAGGGCTCCGGCTGGAGCGGCAGCGGTCAGCTTGGCACCGGCACCTCGGGGGGCATCGTCACCGGCAATGCGGGCTTCAACTACACCCTGACCAATCCGCTGGGCGATGTCCGGGCGGTCCTGAATCTGCTGGCCAGCAAGAACCTGATCAACGTGATGTCCTCGCCCTCGCTGATGGTGCTCGACAACCAGACCGCCGAGTTCCAGGTCGGCAACCAGCAGCCGGTCCAGGGCTCGAGCACGGTCACCGACGGGGGCACCACCACCAACTCCATCACCTACCGGGACACCGGCGTGATTCTGTCGGTGACCCCGTCCGTCAATGCCGGCAACCTGATCACCATGGATCTGAAGCAGGAGGTGACCGACGTGGGCAGTGACGAGAACCCGACCGGCCAGACCGCCTTCCTCAAGCGCCAGATCTCCAGCCGCATTGCCGTGCCCTCGGGCGAGACGGTGGTGCTGGGAGGGCTGATCCAGGACCGCAAGACCCGCGGCCGCCAGGGGGTGCCGGTGCTGAACGACATTCCCGTGTTCGGGTCCCTCTTCGGTACCACCGGCATCACCTCCGACCGCACCGAGCTGCTGGTCCTGATCACCCCCCGCGTGGTGCGCAACGAGCAGGACATGACGGATGTCACCCGCGAGATCAAGGATCGCATGGGCTCGCTGAAGCGCAGCCTCGGCGAGTGGGCCGCGCCCCAGCGCACCATGCAGGAACGGATGGATCCCTATTCGCTGAAAGATCTCGCGCCAGCGGACGCGCGCGAATGAGGATCTGGCCGGGCGCCCCCCGGAGACACATACAACTGCTCGCCACGTCGTCGTGGTATCCATGTAGGAGGTTCGATAGTTCCGTGACTCAATTCACAATTACTACCACTGTGCGCCACCTTTCCCTGGTGGTCCTGCTGCCGGCCGCCCTGGCCGCATGCTCCTTGCTGGCCCCCAAGCCGGACGCCGAGATCGTCAAAGCCCGCGCTGAAGCCTTTTACAAGGCGCGGCTTGCCGGGGACGCCGAATCCGCCTATAGTTTCGCCGCCCCTTCCTACCGCGCGGTGACAAGCTTGGACCGTTTCCGCCAGCGCCACGTGGTCGGGACCCACCTTCAAGGCGTCGAAGTCGTGAATGTGGAATGCGAGAGCCAAGCGTCCGTGTGTACGGCCAGGACTCGATTGGACTTCGTGCCTCCGCCAGTCATGGTGGGTGGACGTGCCGAATCTGTCGGCGGAGTGCAATCGACCTACCGCGACGAGCGCTGGATCAAGGAGGATGGTGGCTGGTGGCGGTACTTCGATCCCCTCAAGTAACTGGTTTCGGGGCCGCTAACAGTGACTGCATTTGGGCCACATAAGGCCTCGGGACTGGGCCTGTTGTGTTTTTGCAACGCGTGACTGCCAAGCTGTTGATCGCGTTTGCTTTGAAAAGAAATGCTGTGATACTTTCGTTGCGCGTAATCCTCTCGTGTTGTTGCGCTCTAACACAGACTTAAACTAGGAGTCTTTAATGAAGAAGAATCTCATCGCTCTGAGTGTTGCCGCGATGGTTGGTGGGCTGGGTCTTTCGACTGGTGCTCACGCGGACGTCGTTCCGGGTGCTGCGGTCGCGCAGCAGTTCACTGGCGATGGTATTGGCCACGCTCTGCTGATCCCGTACTACACCGTCCAGAACGGCAACGTGAGCATCTTCAGTATCATCAATACCGATACGGTTAACGGCAAAGCCGTCAAGATTCGTTTCCGTGGCGCCTCGAACTCGGATGACGTGTTCGACTTCCAGGTCTACATGTCGCCGGGTGATGTGTTCACCGGCGCGGTTAGCCAGGGTGCTGGCGGTACGGCACAGTTCACGACCGCTGATAATAGCTGCACGCTGCCGGCCAGCGTGAATCAGTCCTTCGTTACCACGCGCCTGTCTGCTGCGGAGCAGGTTGGTGGTGCCGGCACCCGTGAGGGCTACATCGAAATCTTCACGATGGCCGACATCGAGCCGACTGAGGCTACGACCGGCCCGACGGGTACCGACATCAACCTTGACGCTGACGAGCTTGATGCCAACCCGCTGTTCACCGCGATCAAGCACGTGGACGGTGTTGCGCCTTGCGGACTCGCTTCCGGCGCGCTGGCTACCAAGCTGAGCACCAACACGGATGCTGCGATCACGCTGGCTGACACGGCTGGTAATAACGCCAACGCCCACGTCAAAGGCCTGGACTTCCCGACCGCCTCGCTGGTCGGTGGCTGGACGATCATCAACGTTGATGAAGCCCTTTCGTTCTCCGGCAATGCGACCACTGTGATCGCGACGGACGGCGCTGCGGCTCCTTCCGCTGCTGCTGGCAACATCGTGTTCTGGCCGCAGCGTGATTTCACGGTCGGTGGTACCTCTGAAGTCGCCTTGGCGTTGGATATTGGCGGCAACCCGGCTATCAACGCCTTCTCCGCAGACCCGCTGCTGAAGCTGGGTGGTACGGCTGCCGGTATCACGGCTGGTGGTGTTGAGCCGCGCGCTTACGACCTGCCGGATATGTCCACCCCGTACATCGTCTATAGCGCAGCTACCGCTGGCGCCAGTACTGCGCCTGGCGCGGCGGCTGGTCGGGCTGTTGCGCCGTGGGAACAGGCTTTCAGCCTGACCGGCGCGCTGGCCGTGACGACGATCACCAACGAGTATGCGACCGATGCTGACATCGCCGCTGCTTCGGACTGGACCTTCTCGATGCCGTCGCGTCGCTATAACACCGCCGTCCGTTACCTCGGTACCGGTGCGCCGCGCGCTGTCTATACCGACTTCGAAGACGGTACGTTCGGCGACGGTGTGTTTGCAGCTGCGATCGGTGGTGACACGTTTGCTGTCGCGACCGACGCCCTGGGCGACGTGTTCAACTACTTCACGCCGACCAACACCGACCTGTCCGGCACGCAGCTGTGCGTCCTGAACGTTTCTCAGGCCGCATTCGACCGTGAAGAGACTTCGCTGGATGCCCCGACCGACTTCGTGATCTCCCCGTCCACCCCGGGTGACCCCGTTGCGTTCTGCGGTGAGGCTTCGGTCCTGTCGTTCAACGCCGGTGGTACGAGTTCCGCCTCGGTGCTCGGCGCTGCCCTGGCCCGCCAGGACATCGACGTGACCTTCACCAACGGCTACGCCGTGCTGGGTACCCCGGGTCTGACGACGAAGGGTCTGCCTGTCACGGGCGCCTTCTTCCTGAAGGCCGTGAATCCGCTGACCGCCGCTGGAACCGCCGCCAACTACGGCGCCAGCTGGGCCCACCGCGTGACCCGTCCGTAATCGTTTAGAGCGATAGCACGAAAGTGCAAGGAGGGCAGGGAAACCTGCCCTCCCTTTTTTTGTGTTCAACTGTCATGCACTAGGGCTGCTTCAGGGCTTTAGCGTGGCTTCTGCCCTCCCTCCGTACCTTTGTCAGGCCCGCATACTCATCAAAACCTCGCTGCCCAGCTGCTCCCCGCGGCACTGCTGGCCTGGTGGTTTGCCCCGCTCCGACCCAGCCTTCCTACCGGGGCGCTGGATTCGAACTGGATGCTGTCGCTGTCGGCCGCCTGCAATCGCGGCATGGCCTTCGGCACCGATATTGCCTTCACCTATGGCCCCTTCGGCTGCCTGATCAACCGACAGTTCTGGCCCGGCCAGTACGGGTCGGCCGTTGTCTTCTGTGCCTTGTTCGGCGCCTTGGCCGGGCTTCTGGCCACGTATGGGCGCGCTCCGCGCACGTGGCGATTCCTGGCCCTGGTCTGGGCCGGTGCGACCGCCACGATGATGCCCGACGCCGCGCTCCTCGCGCTGCCTCTGGCACTCATCTGGCACGCCGACCAGCGCGGCGCCCTGGCGCTGCACGCCCTGGGGGTCGCCGCGCTCGGCGTCCTGGCGCTGACCAAGTTCACCCTGCTGCCCCTCGGTCTGTCCGCGGTCGTGGCCGCTGCCGTCATTCGCGCGGAACATGGCCGACGGCCCTGGGTCGTCGCGGCGCTGGCCGACCTCTGCCTCTACGGGCTGGCCCTGCTCACGGCGTGGCTGGCCGCAGGCCAGGCGCTCACAGCGCTGCCGGACTACCTCGCCCTTGGCCTCGAGGTGTCGCGCGGCTATGCCGAAGCGATGGCCTGGCGAGAGCCGGACGAGCCCCGTCGCCGGATGGCGATCGTCGTCGCCGCGATCATGGCGCTGACCGCCGTCCTGATGATCCGTCGTCCCGTGGGACGCGAGCGCGCGGCGCGCATCGCCTGGTCCTGCTTTGCCCTGGCCTGGCTGGCGCTTGGCTATCGGCATGCCCTGGTGCGCGCCGACGAGTGGCACCTGGCCATGGGAGCCACCATGGCGGGCATGTTGCTGCTGGGGCGCGTGGCCGAGCTGTCGGGCCATGCCCGCTGGCTGGCAGGCGTCCTCGGCCTGGCGAGTCTCGGCACCTGCGTGGTGCTGGCGCACAGCGCCGGCCAGTGGGCGGCACCGCTGCGCCACGCCCGGCAGAACCTCGAATGGCTGATGAGCCCGGTGGCTACGGAGGCGCAGCTGGCGCAAGCCTGGCGGGTGCAAGCGCATCAGCTTCGAACGGATTTTTCGCGCTTTGCGGACTTGCCGGGGACCTACGACATTCTGGGCCACGACCAGCACTTGATGCGCGTGGCGGGGCTCGATCGATGGCAGCCGCGCCCGGTATTTCAGTCGTATTCGGTCTATACGCCCCGCCTGGCAGCGCTCAATGCCGCTCACCTGGAGAGCGAGGGTGGCCCCCGGTATCTCATCGTGCGCCCCACGAGCATCGATGGTCGCCTGCCCAGCCTGGACGATGCCGGCATCTGGCCGCTGCTGCCCCGGCTGTACGAGACCGAGGCGCGTCTCGGCCCCGCGCTGCTGCTGAGGCGGCGCAACGCG
Organism: Rhodocyclaceae bacterium; assembly: GCA_020445805.1. Classification (GTDB taxonomy): domain Bacteria; phylum Pseudomonadota; class Gammaproteobacteria; order Burkholderiales; family Rhodocyclaceae; genus Cognatazoarcus. The sequence continues at coordinate 36,000 of JAGRFX010000004.1, read as the reverse complement.
GCGGCATTGCCCGCGCCGTCGGGCGCGCCGGTCAACTGGTCTGCCACCGGATGGTCAGCCCTGCCGGCCGTCGACGGGAAGCAGTGCTTCCTGCGCGCGGCCGTGCAGCGCTCACCCGGCGCCCGGTTGAGGGGCCTGTTGTGGCGACCGGGTGCCATTTACCTGGAGTTGCGCAGCGTCGCCTCGCAGCGCCACTGGCGATTCCGCCTTGTCCCTGCCATTGCTGCACAGGGCTTTCTGCTGTGGCCACTGGTGATCGACGCCGATGGGCTCGCCCACTGGCTGGACGGGACTCAGGGGCCCGTACCAGCCGACCTGGAGCTGCGCCTCCTGGACGAGGATGGGGGCGTGCTGTCCGCGTCGCTTGCACTTTCCGGCGCGCCATTCGATAGTCCCAGGCCATGACCGATCATCTACCCCTGTGTGTCGATCTCGACGGCACCCTGATTGCGTCCGACACGCTCTACGATTCCCTGGCCGAGGTACTCCGCACGTGCCCGTGGCGGATGGCCGAGATCCTGATGGCCCTGCCCCGGGGCAAGCTGGCCTTCAAGCAGGCGCTGGCCGGGATCGTCGTACCGGACCCGGCCGGCCTGCCCTACCGGGTCGAGGTGCTGGACTGGATCCGGGCCGAATCCCGACATCGGCCCGTGTTTCTCGCAACCGCGGCGGACCAGCGGATCGCCGAGCGGGTCGCCGCTCACCTCGCCTGTTTCGAGGGTGTCATCGCCAGTCGCGAGCGCAATCTCTCCGGTGCGGCCAAGGCGCGCGCCCTCGAGGCACGCTTCGGTTCCGGTGGCTTCGACTATGCCGGCAACGCCAGCATCGACCTAGAGGTGTGGCGCTGCGCGCGCTCGGCCATCGTGGTGACGGGGGACAACACCCTGACCGACCGGGCACGGGCGGTGGCCATGGTCGCCAGGGTGTTCCCCGAGGATCGGGGAAAGCCGACCCCGCGGGTCTGGGCCCGGGCGGCCCGGGTGCATCAGTGGGTCAAGAACCTGCTGCTTTTCCTCGCGCCCATGGCCGCCCATCGGCTTCACGAGCCGGCGGTCTTTGCAGAGGCGGTGCTGGGGTTCATCGCCTTTTGCCTCGCCGCCTCGGCGGGCTACCTGATCAACGACCTGGTGGACCTGCCCGCCGACCGTGCGCATTCCACCAAGCGCGAACGGCCGATCGCCGCGGGGTCGATCACGGTCCGCGCCGGCTTCCTGGGGGCGCTCTTGCTCGCGGCGGCAGGGCTCATGCTGGCGCTGGCCCTGTCGCCGGGCTTCGCCGGCTTCGTCGCCGCCTATCTGGTACTCGGGCAGGCCTACTCCGCGTGGCTGAAACGCAAGGTCTTGATCGACGTGGCCGTGCTCGCGACCTTGTACAGCCTGCGCGTGGCGGCCGGTGCGGCCGCCGTGGAGGTGCCCCTGTCGTTCTGGTTGCTGGCCCTCAGTGCCTATGGCTTCGTCAGCCTGGCCTTGCTGAAGCGATACGCGGAACTGGTGGCGGAGGCCGACCGGGCCACCTCGGTGGCCTATCGGGGATACCGCGACTGCGACCGCCCCGTCGTGCTCGCGTTCGGTGCCGGCGCTGGCCTGGCGGCGAGTCTCGTGATGGCCCTCTATGTGGACAGTCAGGCCTCGCAGAACCTTTACGCGCATCCCGAATATCTATGGCTGCTCGTGGCGATGCTGACCCTCGGAATCGCGCGGCTCTGGATTGCGGCGGGACGGGGCCTGCTGCACGAGGACCCGGTCCTGCACGTGTTCCGCGATCGCGTCAGCCTGGCCCTCGGCGCGGCCGCGGCCCTGGTCGTCGTCATGGCGGTCTAGATGTCGCAGCCGCCCCTTTCTGACAGGTGGCTCGGGCTTCGCTCCTGGGGCTTGCCTGGCCCATTTCCGCATCGTGTGCTGACGCTCCTCGGTCGCCCGGAGTTAGACCTGGCGCGCGACCACAAGGTGCTCGCGATCGGGGCTGGCCGCAGTTACGGCGACGTCGGCCTCAACGCCGGCGGGATCGCCATCGACAGTCGCCTCAATGACCGCCTGCTCGGCTTCGATGAGGCGACCGGCATCTTGGACTGCGAGGCCGGGGTCACCCTGGATACCATCGTACGCGTGATGCTGCCTCGGGGATGGTTTCCGATGGTCGTTCCCGGGACCCGCTTTGTGACCGTCGGCGGGATGATTGCCAACGACGTCCACGGAAAGAACCACCACACCGCCGGCAGCTTCGGCAATCACGTGGTGTCGCTGACGCTAATGAGCAGTGACGGGGCGGTGGTCGATTGTTCGCGCGATCACGAGTCCGCTCGCTTTCGGGCGACCATCGGCGGGCTGGGCTTGACCGGGCTCATCCTCAGCGCGCGCGTCCGGCTGCGCCGGGTCGTGTCCGCCTGGATGATGGCGCGCTGCCGTCGGTTTGCCGGCCTGGACGCCTTCTTCGAGCTCGAGCGCGAGGCGGCGGATCGATACGAGTATACCGTCGCGTGGCTCGATTGCCCCTCCGCCGCGCGCGGGCCGGTCCGGGGCATCCACTTTGCGGCGAACCATGCCTCGACCGCCCAACTCGGCGAACGTCCGCCGGCACCCCCGCCGGGCAAGCCCCGGTGGATTCCGTATGGATTGCCCTTCTCGGTCGTCAATGCGGTCAGCACGCGGATGCTCAACCAGGCCTACTGGCTCGCGCATGGACCCTCGGAGGGCCTGCAGCCCATCTATCCGTTCTTCTGGCCCCTGGACGGCATCGCCGAGTGGAACCGATTTTACGGCGCGCGGGGCTTCTACCAGTTCCAGTGTGTCCTGCCCCCGGAGGCCGAACAGGCCGGGCTTGCCGAATTGTTGCGAACCTGCGGTGATGCCGGACAGGGGGCCACCCTGTCAGTGCTGAAGCGCTTCGGGACCGTCGCCGCGGAGGGCCTGCTGTCCTTCCCACGCCCGGGATCGACCTTTGCGCTGGATCTACCGAACCTCGGCGAGCGCACGCGGCGCCTGCTGGCCGCCCTGGAGGCGATTGTGCTGGGCGTAGGCGGCGCGGTGTATCCGGCCAAGGACGCCAATATGTCCCGGGCCCTGTTCGAACGCGCGTTTCCGGGTCTTGACGAATTTCTGAGCCACCGGGATGCCGCCTTCGAGTCGAGTCTCTGGCGCAGACTATTTGGAACCGGACCATGAGCCGCAGAATTGTGATCGTGGGCGCCACCTCGCGGATTGCCGAGTGCTGTGCCCGCTTGTGGGCGGCGCAGGGGGCCGAGTTCCTGTTGCTGGGCCGTGATGCCACACGCCTCGAGCAGGTGGCCGCGGATCTTCGCGTGCGCGGCGGGCAATGCGAGACGCGGGTTTTCGACGCGGGCTGCGCGCCCGATGTGGAGGGTCTCGTGGATGGGGCCTATGCCTGGCGGGACGCGATCGATCTGCTGCTGATCGCCCATGGCACGATGCCACCTCAGGAACGGGCGCAACAGGACCTCGGACTGGCGCGGCAGGTGCTTGAGATCAACGGCGTTTCGGTGTGCCTCATTGCTGAGGCCTTTGCCGGGCGCATGCTCGCCCGGGGCGCGGGCACCCTGGCGATCATCGGCTCGGTCGCGGGCGACCGGGGGCGCCAATCGAATTACCTCTACGGCGCCGCGAAGGGCCTGGTGGCGCGCTATGCAGAAGGCCTGCGGCACCGCCTGCATGGAACGGGGGTGTCGGTGGTGCTCATCAAGCCCGGTCCGACCGAAACACCGATGACCGTGGGCGCCGACATCGGACCCGTCACGCTCGCCCAGCCGGAGGACGTGGCGCACGAGATTGTTCGAGGCATCGATGCCGGTCGGCGCACGATCTATTGTCCGGCGAAATGGCGTTGGATCATGGCCCTCATCCGACACGTGCCGGAGCGGCTCTTCCTGCGCTGGCGCATCTAGCGCCTTGTTCTGGCTCGCCAACTTGCTCTTGCAGATCCAAAAAGCGAAAATCGCGGGCTTTCCGGCTGACTCGAAGGAATTCGGACCATGAGGACTTTTAGCGCCCTGCGCGGACTTCTCGCGCTCACCCTGGTGGGACTTGCCGCCAGTGCTCTCGCTGAAGCGCAGGAACCCGGGCTGATGCAGGGCAGTGGCGTGACGATCACCACGGCGGACATCGCGGCGGAAGCCAAGCGCATGCCGGCGCAGGTGCGCGAGCGCTTCTTCGACAAGAACTCGAACATCGAGAACCTGGCCTCCAGCCTGCTGGTGCGACGCGTGCTGGCAGAGCGTGCCACCGCCGAGGGACTGGCTGACGATCCCAAGGTCGCAGCCGAACTGCGCCTAGTCCGGGAGCGGGTACTCTCGGATGCGCTGGCCCAGCGGGCGACCGACGCGGCTACCCCCAGTGACGAGACGCTCCGGCAGTTGGCACGCACTGAGTACAACGTGTCGCGCGACAAGCTGGCGGAGCCCGAGATGGTCCGGGTCAGGCACATCCTGATTCCCAAGAGCCACTGTGAGCCGCTCGCCGAAGCTCAGAAGATTCTGGAGGAACTGAAGGGCGGTGCCGATTTCGAAGCCCTTGCCAAGGCGCACTCGGCCGACCCGGGCAGCCGCGACAAGGGCGGGGATTTGGGATTCTTTCCGCGCGGCAGGATGGTAACGGAATTCGACGACGTTGCTTTCTCACTGACCGAGCCGGGCCAGTTGAGTGATGTGTTCGAGACCAAGTTCGGCTTTCACATCGTCCGCTTCGAGGCGCGCAAGCCGGCCCACACGCCGGCCTTCGAGGAGGTGGAAGCGAAGATTCGCGAAGAACTCCTTCAGCGCCTGCGCTCGCAGGCGCTGAAGGACATGGCTGACCCGGTGAGAACCACCGGGGTGCCCGATGCAGACGCTATCGAGGCCTTTGCCCAGACCATGCGCACGCCAGGGGCCGTGAAGGAGTGAGTCTTGCGGCTGGCGCGGGCGGGCTTGCGTTGGGCTGGGCAAGGGCTGGTGCCCGCCCACGGGACCCATTCGCTGGACGTTCGCCGTGCTAGCCCATGATCTGCGGGAGGTCGCGCAGGCGAGGAGCCTGCTGGCGATGATGGTGCGGCGCGAGCTCGCCGCCCGCCACGCGGGCGCTGCCCTGGGGCCGGTCTGGCTGTATGCGCAGCCGATCCTGATGCTGGGCGCCTATTACCTGTTGTTCGACATTGTGCTGGGCGCGCGTTTGAGCGGCAGTGCACCCAGCCGGGGCATGGGCATCTTCCTGATCGCCGGGATGTTGCCGTGGATGGCGTTCACGGATGCGCTGTCCCGCTCCATGACCAGCCTGGTCGATGCGGGACCGTTGCTGCAGAAAAATCCACTGCCCCCGGCCCTGTTCCCTTTGCGCACCGTGCTCTCGTCGGCGGTGACCTTCGCGCCGCTAATGCTGGCCGTGGTGCTCGGCTACATTCCGTACCACGGTCTGGCCGTGCCGGTGCTGCTGCTGCCCCTGGTGATCGTGATCGAGTTCGTGACCTGCTTCCTGCTGGGGTACCTGCTGGCGATCCTCGTGGCGGCCATGCGGGACGTTCAGCAGATTGTGGGATTTCTCATCTCGGTGGGCCTCTTCTTGACGCCGATCCTGTTCTCGTTCGACATGTTCCCGCAGGCTATGCGGTGGATCCTGTGGCTCAACCCGATGACGCCCATCGTCCTGGCCTTCCAGTCCCTGCTGCTTCACGGGCAGATGCCGGAACCGGCGGTCTGGATTGCGATGGGGCTGTGGCTGGCGCTTCCGACCCTGCTGCTCGACCTTGTCCTGCGTCGCAGTTCCGAACAACTGCTGGACTGGATCTGAGGGGCGGCGATGCTGTCGGTCGAAGCCCTAGGCAAGTCCTACAAGATCTATGCTTCGCCGCGCGCGCGGCTGCGTGCCCTGCTCACCGGCCAGGGCCGGCACACGGTCAAGTGGGCGCTGGAAGACGTGTCCTTCGCGCTCGAACGCGGCCACTGCCTTGGGGTGATCGGGCCGAACGGGGCGGGGAAGAGCACGCTCCTGAAGCTGATCACGGGCACCTTGCGTCCGACGACGGGCCGGGTGACCAAGAGCGGCCGCCTGGCCGCCATCCTGGAGCTCGGGGCCGGCTTTCACCCGGAATTCACGGGTCGCGCCAACCTCTATTTCGCCGGTTCGCTGATCGGCATTGCCCAGGAGGACATGCGGCGTCTCGAGCCCGCCATCGTGGCGTTCGCGGAACTGGGGGACGCGATCCATCGACCGGTCAAGACCTATTCCTCCGGCATGGTCGTGCGCCTGGCCTTCTCGCTGGCAACGGCGGTCGAGCCGGACATCCTGATCATCGACGAAGCCCTGGCGGTGGGTGACCAGCGCTTTCAGAAGAAGTGCAGCGAGCGTATCGCCCATTTTCGACGCAGCGGCTGCACCATCCTCTTCTGCTCGCACAGCCAGTACCACATCCGGCAACTGTGCGATGCGGCGCTGTGGCTGGATCATGGCCGGATGCAGGCCTTCGGGGAGACCGAGGACGTGCTCTCGGCCTATGAATCGCACGTGCGCATGCTCGAGTCGGAATCCGAGCGGGAGGCCACGGATGCGGTGACTTCCGAGGCCACGCCGCTGAGCGCTGGGGGGCGCCGCGCGGAACTGGCGAGCATGAGCGTGGCCGAGCTGGAGCCCGGCATGCCCGGCTTGCTGAGATCGACCGATCTCTGTGTAACGGTCACCGCACGGGCCGCGGCCGGTGAGCGCCCGAATTTCGGGGTCATGTTGGAGCAGAACAAGGGCATCGGCATTGCGTCCGTGACCACCCACCACGATGGGGCGGTCGCGCGCGAGGTCGCCCCTGGCGTCTGGGAGGCCAGGGTCACCTTTCCCGAGCTCCCGCTGCACAGTGGCGAGTACGTCCTGAGTGCCTACCTGTTCGACGCGGACGGCGTCCTGGTCTACGACGAATGGCTGCACCACACGGTGTTCCGGTGGATCTATCCCGCCAAGACGCCGGGCCTGGTGCGCTTGCCCCACCACTGGTCATGAGGCCGACCCTGCAGCGCATGCGCGCCGAGCTCACCGATCTCGTGGAACTGGTGCTGCTGCCCGGCCTGGCGGCGGTTCTGCCCTGGACCCTCTGCTTTCGCGTCTTCCGCTACGCAAGCCGCTGGCGCTTCCTCTACCGGCATGAATGCGAGGCCGCGCTCGCCGGCGCCGTGCGGCATGGCTGGGCGGGCGACCCGGTGGCGTGGATCCGCCACCATCGACTGATGCGCCTGATCGACCATGCAGATCTTTATCTGTCCCGGACGCGGGGCGATGGCTGGATGGACCGGCATCTGCAGGTCGAGGGCACCTGGCCGGACGCGGGGGCCGCCGCGGTGCTGTGCACCTTCCACTGGGGCGCGGGCATGTGGGGCTTGCGCCATGCGCGCTCTAGCGGTCTCTCCGCCCACGCCTTGATCGCGCCGGTGCCCGTCGAACAGTTTCGTGCCCGCTGGGTCCGCCTGCGCTACATCCTCGCCCGCTACGATGCCGTGCGACGGGCGCTCGGCCACAGCCCGCTGGATGTGTCGGCCAGCCTCCGCCCGGCGCTGCGGGCCTTGCGCGGCGGGGAGCAGGTCCTGGCCGCCATCGACGTGCCGGCCGATCAGGTCAGCGCGAGCAAGGAGATCGAGTTCCTGGGGCTGCGTGCGCGGGTGCCGCGCGGGCTGCTCCGGGTCGCGGCGGAGCAGGGGGTTCCGGTCACCGTGTACCTGACCGGATTCAGGATGCAGGACGGCCGGCGCGTTCTGAGGATTCACCGGCTGCCCGTGTGCAAGGATCCGGATACGCTCGTCGAGGATGTGTTCGTCTGGCTGGAGCAGGCCATTCGGGAGGAGCCGTCCGCGTGGCATTTCTGGGCGATATCCGAGCGCTTTCTCGTCGAGCGGCCCCGCGGAACGGACGCAGGAAGTGCGTAAGTTTATGAGTGAGAAGCAGAGAAATTTCTGGGTCAAGCGACTTGCGGGCTTCTTCGCGCCGCGCCGATCGGCTCGGCATGAGGTGGCGGGCGCGTGGAACACCGAGCACATGGACGATGAATGGTTCTCGTCGCATTTCAACTATGCGGCGGACACGGTCTGCGCTTGGCTCGCGCCCCACGTCGACTTCGCGTCGGCCCGCATCGTGGACTTCGGCTGTGGAGACGGCATCACGGACTTGGCGATCGCCTTGAAGCGGCATCCCGCAGAGATGATCGGCGTGGATATCAACCCAGGATTCGACTCGCTCCCCGGACTGGCGAGGGCGCAGATCGGGCTTCGATCGCTTCCGCCCGGCTTGCGTTTCGAGGCCATTCGCCCGGGGCAGCCCTTGTCCGGCTTGATGTCGGCCGATGTGCTGATGACCTGGTCCGTATTCGAGCATGTGGCGCGCGCCCTGCTCGACCCGGTCGTTGCGGACCTGCATGACACCCTGGTGCCGGGGGGCGTGATGTTCCTCCAGGTGGAGCCCCTCTTCTACGGTCCCTTCGGATCGCACCTGGGGCGCTTCATCGAGCAGCGCTGGGCGCATCTTGAACTCTCCGACGAGGCGCTCTGGGAGCGGGTCCGCTCGCACAACGAAGAGATCCCGGCCAAGGAGAAGGAAATCAATTTCCACAGCCGCAGTCTCGACGCGTACAAGCGATTCGTCTTCGAGGAATACCAGAAGCTCAACAGGCTTACGGCCGACGAGCTGGTCGCGCTGTTCCGGCGACACGGTTTTCGGGTCCTCAGGCAGGAGCGCCGCTCGGTGCCGTGGGAGCCACCCGCGGCCCTGCTGTCACGTTACCCGCGGGAACTGATGACGACCAACGAGATACTGCTCCTGCTGCAGAAGGCGCCGGTCGCCCAGGCGGCCTAGCGGCGGCGATCCGACCCGAGCCACCGGTCGAGGACCATCTTCAGCCGCACCAGCGGCCGCGTTGCCTTGAATACCGTGGATTCCACGATGGCCTGGAGCTCGCCCTGGAGGCGGTCGCGCTCGGCGCCAAGCGACTGGAGGGCCTGCGCTGCCCCTTCGAGCTGGCGTACCCGATCGCGCAACTGACGCACGTCATCCTGAGCGGCCGCAAAGGCGTTGGCCGCTGCACGGAAGTCAGCGGACATGGGCCACGACAGCGCGATCTCGAGCCCGAGCGGGGGCTGGGCGGCGGCCAAGATGCCCTGGGGCACCGGCAGCTCGAAGAAGGGATCGTCGCCGAGCAACTCGAGGCAGCAGCCCTCGGATGCCCCGTCGGGAACCCCGAGCACCAGCTGATTCACGAGGCCCTCCGCCAGCGCGCCGGCGCGGCCATCCCAGGACCACACCTCATCGCCGCTGCCATCGCGCAGGCGGATCGAATGAATGCGCAGGGTACCCGGGCGGTCCGCGGGATCGAAGCGAATGCGCTCCGGCGCCTCGGTGCCGGCCGGCAGCGTGAACGCCAGTGTCTGCCGGTCATCCCCGAGTCGGCCCCGGGCAAAGAGCCGATGCTGCTCGGAGTAGATGCCCTGGTAGCGGAGGTACACCGAGGCGCTGAAGCCAGGCGCGTTGGCCCCCGCGTCAGGTTCTCGCGCCACGGCGCCTTCCGAGGCGTCGGACGACAGTCCGGCTTCGAGCACCAATTGATAGGCATCCCCGTCAGGGAGTGCCAGGAGGTGGCGTGCCACGGATGGCGGGAGCGCCGCCAGTTCCGCCTTGAATTCGGAATCGAACAGGTCGCGCCGGATGGGCGTGACGTCATGGAGCTGCCAGCCGCATTCGGCCAGCAGACGGCTGATGGAACGGCGCGTGAAGAAGCGAAGGTGCGTGCGATCGAGCAATCCTTCGTCGCGGTAGCGAAAGTCGCCCGCCAGGATTTCCGCCACCAGCCCGAAGTAGCCCACGTTCGGCACGGACACGATCAAGCTGCCTTCCGGTTTCAGTCGCCCCCGCAGCTCGTGCAACAGATCCTGGGGCCTGCGAAGGTGCTCGAGGATGTCCGCGCAGACAATCACGTCGTAGTCGGCCAGGGGCCAGCTCGCCAGGGGGGCCGGCGCGTCCAGGTCGAGGACCTCGACACGGCGGTAGTGGCGCATGGCCAGTTCGGCCTCTTCCGGGTTGTAGGTGATCCCGTCGAACTGGCAGCCGGTGCCCTCGGCGAGCGCCGCCCCGAGCGCCCCGGTGCCGCAGCCCACGTCGAGGATGGTCGCGCCAGGCGGTATCCGGCCGGCGATGGCGGTGAGGGACGACTGGCCCTCCGCAAGCATGGATCGTCGATAGACGTGAAGTGCGCTCTTGGACGACATGGCTCACGAAGCCTGTTTCGCTGCTCGCTAGGCCGCCTTGGCCGAATCGGGCACGTCCCGGCTGGCGCGACTGATCAGGTCCTCGAGGCTATAGCCGACCAGGGAACACATGCCGGGCAACATGGGCGTCTGGACCACGGTATTGCGCTGGGCGGCGTCCAGCTGGGAGCACCATTTTTCATCGGTCCAGCCGCCGAATGCCTTGCTGGCGTATTCGGCCGCCACCTGCTCGTCTTCCTTGGTGCTGAACTGACCATGCCGACGGAAGGAGTCGAACCACACGTAGGCGCCGGCGTTGCCGCCCAGGCCGTGCAGCGGTTTCGTCCAGAACTCGAGCATGCCGGCCTCGAAGGACACGCTGAGGAAGGCGCAGATCTGTTTCAGCGTCGATTCGGGCGCGCGCGACAGGTCTTCGTAGCGGACGACGATATGAGGCAGTCCATGGTGGGCGACCGTGCGCAGCACGTCGAACACGGTGTCGCGCCAGATGTTGGCCGCGAGCCAGGCCTCGTAACCGTCGCGGCGGCGGCAGCTATCGACGAAGGAGAAGGGATTGCGCACGGCCACGATCACGAAGGGGTTGTCCGGTTTCGCGCTGTCGGCCATGACCTTCCGGAACCAATTGACCGATTTCGACCCGTCGACAACGATGGGGGCATCGGCGGCGGCTTCCCGGTAGGTCTCGAAGATGCGGCCGGGGCCGCGCGCGACCATGCGCGCGCAGAATTCGTCCGACCAGACGTCGCAGGGCTTGCCCTGCGAGGCGCAGACGGGGCAGAGCCGTTCCGGCGCACCCACGTCAAAACCCGGCAAGCGCGAGACTTCACCCGCGTAGGCGATTCGAGAGTGCCCGTTCAAGGCATTGCCGAGAAGGGTCGAACCGCAATAGGCCGTACCGAGGATGAAAACATCCTTCTTGTCGATCATTCCCTGGAAATCCTGTCTCTGAAGCTGGGATGGCCGCGAAGTCAGCGCTCGGGCCGCGGGCGGCTCCGTCGATGCCGGCAACAATCCCGGCACCTCGGATCCTGCAAGATCTAAGGCCGCCATTTTAGCGTACAGTGCGCAACTTTAGCGTCCCACGGGCCACCTGGGGCCCTCCGATTCCGAAGCTGCCCTGAATGACGTTTGAAGCCACCTGCGCGGTCGTTGTGACCTACAAGTATCCCTATCAGGAACTGGGCACGCTCTTGGATCTCTTGGTGGGCCGGGTCGGGAAGCTGGTGCTGGTCGACAATAACCCGGGGGGCGCGAATGCGGAACGGGACGCGCTCCTGCGCCGCTACAGCGCCGTCCAGCTGGTGGACAACGGCGCCAACCTGGGGCTCGCGACGGCCCTCAACCAGGGCATCCGGATCGCGCTCGACGGTGGCTTCGGGCGCGTGCTGCTGTTCGACCAGGACAGCCGGCCGGGCGCCGACATGCTGGATCGGCTGGTCGAGGCGGCCGACGCCCTGGGCCATGAAGCGCCGCCGATTGCCGCAGTCGGTCCCGTGATCGTCGACGAGCGCCTGCGCGGTCCCCTGCCGTTCATCCGTTTTTGCGCCGGGCGGGTGCTGAAACAACAGCCGGCGCCGGGGGGCTCTTCCTGTCTCGAGTCGGACATGCTGATCACATCCGGCTGCCTGATCGAGGCTGCGGTGCTGCGAGAGATCGGTCTCATGGATGAGCGACTGTTCATCGACAACGTGGATCTGGAGTGGTGCTTTCGCGCACGCCATGCGGGCTACCGTCTGGTCGGGGTGGAAGCCGCCATCCTGCAACACCGGCTGGGCGACCGGGTGCGGCGGGTACCGTTCCTGCAGCGAAACATCCTCGTGCATGGACCCTTGCGGCAGTACTACATCACCCGGAATCGGATCTGGCTGTACTGGCGACCCTACATTCCCTGGGCGTGGAAGCTCGCCGATTTTCCCCGCCTGTTGTTCAAGCTCGTCTACTTCCCCCTGTTGGTGGCGCCACGGGGCGAGAACCTGAAGATGCTCGCGCGGGGCCTTTGGGATGGCGTTTGGCGCAGATGAGCGCGTCGGGCGAATGAACACCAGGGCTTTCGCTGTTGGCCGGATGTCCGCCGGTTGTGAGGCGCGCGGGCGCACTGCCTGGCGCTGGGTCCCGCTGTTGGCAATTCTGCTGGTCGGCCTCTTCCTGCGCGTCCAGCAGCTCGGCGACCAGTGGCTGACCGATGACGAATGGCACGCGGTGCACCGCGTCGTGGCAGGACAGACCTATGCCGAGCTCGCCAGCACCGTCGGTGCCGCGGACTACTCCATTCCCCAGGCCCTGCTCTACAAATTTCTGGCGGCAGGCGGCGGGCTCGACGAGCGCACGATGCGTCTGCCCATGGTGGCGGCCGGTCTCGTGATGCTGGTCGCCGGGACGGTCTGGGCCCGGAGACGCTTTGGCTGGTGGACCGGCTACAGCTTCGCGGTCCTGCTGGCGATCTCCCCGTTTCTGGTCAACTACAGTCGCACGGCCCGACCGTATGCGATCACCTGCCTGCTGGTGTGGCTGTCCCTGTTCTCGGCAGCCCAGTGGGTGCGAACCCGCTCGAACGCGTGGGGCGCATGCTACGGCGTGGCGGCGACGTTCGCCTGCTGGCTTCACATGGCCGCAGCGCCGTTCGCGCTGGCGCCGCTGGCTTGGGTCGCGTTCGATGCCCTGAGAACCGCCTGGCGGGACAGGCAATGGCAGGGCATGGTGCCCGTCTCGCTTGTCGCGTCGGCGGTCGTGGGCGCCGTGGGCATCCTCTGCATTCGACCGATGCTGCTCAGTCGGTCGGCCCTCGCATCGCGGCTGGGGAGCGATCTGCCGGATCTGGAGACGCTGGTCGAGATGATGCATCTCTGGGTGGGCAGCGGCCTGGACGTGCTCGTGGGCTTCGCGAGCGTGCTGGCCCTGGTCGGCAGCCTCAGGCTCTGGCGGACGCGCAGGGACCTGCTGCTCCTGCTGCTCGCCGGGACAGGGGCGACCCTGGCTGGGATCTACCTCTCGAAGCCCGCATGGATCCAGAATGGACTGACGATGGGGCGGTATCTGTTGCCGCTGCTGCCGGCCTTCCTCCTCGCGATGGCCCTCGGGATCGTCCGGCTGTCGGAGGCCATACCGGCACGACCTATTCGCATCCTGGTGTCGATACTGCTTCCCTGGACGTTCCTGGTGGGATCGCCCCATGCCGATATGCTCCGTCGGCCCAACAACTTCACGCTTCACTACTGGTACCAGTTCGACTACCGCGAGGCACAGAATCCCGTCCGGGTGGGCATGAAGGCCATGCCGATTCACTCCTTCTGGGCAAGCCTGGCGTCGGCCGAGGCCGGGACCCGGACGATCGCGGTGGCCGGCCACGGCCTCGAGAGTTTCACGGTACCCGATGTCCGCTGGCAGACACGACACCACCAGTACGTTGTTCAGGCGCAACTGACCGGTTATTGTAAGCCGCCGCCCTATATTGCCGAGGCGCCGCCGAGCGCGGGCTTTGCGCTACACAACGCCGTCGAACTGGGCGACATGGGCTTGCCGGACACACGGAAGGTGGATTTTCTGGTGTTCGAAAAGCATGGCTCGGTGCCGGTCGGGCGATGCATCGAGAAGTTCAAGCAGGATCATGGCATGCCCTTTCTGGAAGACGATGCTCTGGCGGTTTTCGACCTCCGGCCTTCCACGGCGAGCGCTCGATGAGCAATCGTGCCGCGCGACGGGCGATGCGGCCAATATCAAGTGACCGAAGAACGCTTTCCATATGTTGAATCAGCAGAAAATCGTTGTGGTTCTACCCGCCTATCATGCCGCCAGAACGCTCGAGCGCACCGTCGGCGCGCTGCCCATGGATGTGGTGGACGATGTGGTGCTGGTGGACGATGCGAGCACCGACGAAACGGTTGCTGTCGCGCGGCGCCTGGGTGTGCGGACGATCGTTCACGAGGTCAATCAAGGCTACGGCGCCAATCAGAAGACGTGCTACCAGGCGGCGCTCGACCTGGGCGCGGACGTGGTCGTGATGGTCCATCCCGACTATCAATATGAGCCGAAGCTGGTTTCCGCGATGGCCGGCATGATCACCTCCGGCGTCTACGATGCGGTGCTGGCGTCGAGAATCCTCGGTGGCGGGGCACTCGCAGGTGGCATGCCTCTGTGGAAGTACGTGGCGAACAGAGCGCTGACACTGGTCCAGAATGCCTTGCTGGGCGCAAAGCTGTCCGAGTATCACAGCGGCTATCGGGCATTCAGCGCGCCGCTGCTGCGGGCCTTGCCCCTGGGAGAAAATTCGAACGATTTCATTTTCGACAACGAGATGCTGTCCCAGATTCTCCTCGGGGGCTTCAGGCTGGGCGAGATTTCGTGCCCGACGCGCTATGCAAACGACGCCAGCTCGATCGGCCTGCGCCGGTCCGTCGTCTACGGGCTCGGCGTGTTGCGCGTTTCGGTGAAGGGTGCCGTCAAGAGGTTCTCTGGTGTGTGACCTCATCAGGGCGTGTGCATGTCACGGGGACGTGCAGTCCGGGCTGCTTGCCTTCCTCGGGTCGATATTTGGGCGCGGACCCGGTGGCGCGGCGCAAGACCGGTGGACGGTCGCGACCCGCGAGACAGATTGGGAAGGAGAAGTTTGAAAGCGCCACGAATCTGGTCGGAGATCTTCCGCTACCTGATGGCCGGCGGAGTGATCACTATCGCCGCCCATCTGATTTTCCTGCTCGGGCTCCGTCTCGGGATGCAGCCACAGATTGCGTGGGCCGTCTCATTCGCCTGCGGCGTGGTCGCCGGCTATGTGATCCATGGCCGATACGTTTTTCGCGCCACCCCGAGGAAACATCACTGGATCAGCTTTCCGCTGACCTACCTGCTGCGCTTCGCGATCGGCGAACTCATTCTCACCTTTTGCATGTCGCTCGGGCTGAGCGCGGGGTGGGCAGGCCTATGGACCAACCTGGCGCTTGCGCCGATCGGCTTCTTGCTACTGAGGTTTGTCCTGCATCTCAACTTCGATCGGAAGGCGGATCCCGATGCATTGGCCGGATCCGGGTCAGCGCCCACCGATGCGGCGGGCGACGGCGCTGCGAACGACGCCGAGCATGCGGTAGAGCCACCGGAGCGGCGCAGTCACTCGCCAGCTTCGTGAGTTCAGCAGGGCGCTCATCTGCAATTGCAGGCGCTCCACTTCCGGGTCTGTGTTCGGCCCCGGCTCGGCGCGCGCCTGGATGACCTGCTGGCGCATCGCCAGGCGAATATGCAGCGACTGGCGCTCTTTCCAGAGCCCGATCCGCGCCAGGACCTGGGATGTTTTGTCGGCACTGCAGATGCCCCGGGTCAGGGGGGGCTGAGGGGTCGCCGGGGCCGGGAGGGTGTCGCAAGCTGCGATATTCAGGAGCCTGTGGTAGTCATCCGCCATATCCTGGGCCGTGCGGGCCGGCAGTCCCGACAATTGATTCCTGACGAAGCGGATCTGTTGGCGATTGGAATCGAGGCGGCGGAGCAGTTCGACCAACTGGCTCGGATCCGGGTCGAACAGGTAGCCGGTGCGGCCATCCCAGATGCGCTCCTCGAAGCTGCCGAGCCGTGTTGCGACCGGGGGAATGCGACAGGCCCAGAGTTCCGTCAGGGTATAGCTGTATGTCTCAGGCCAGATGCTCAGGAGGAGCCCCACATCCGGATTGATGTCGCTCAGGAGCGCCCGCAGGCGACCCGTGGTGTATTGCGGAATGACCTGGACGCCCTTGCGCCCCATGAACAATTCGCCGACCTCGCCACTCCCCAGCAGATACAGGTCCGCGAACTGGAGCAAGTCGCCGAGTGCGGCCTCCAGGAGGCGATGGCCCTTGCTCACCGACAGCATGCCAAGGACCACGATACGCATCCGACGGCCCTCGTGCGGTGCTTCCGGCGCTGGGCCACCGACCGAATTCTGGCCATGCGGAATTTCGACGAAATGGGCCGAGCGCATGGGCTCGTGGAGGTCACGCAATTGCCGGGCGACCGCGCGCGTCGGCGTGACCAGGCTGACCGGATAGTGCTGGAGCGCGGCGGCGAACGCTTCCCGTACCTTCAATCGGTCTGCGGCGGGATACCGCGCAAAAATGTTGAAGTCATGATTTTTCGTGGCGCAGCGCACGAGTCGTTCATCGCGGCATGAGCCGCAGGGCGAGTCGAAGTGACTATTGATGTCTGGGCAAACGGGATAGTAGTCGTGACAGATGAATGCCGTTGGCAGATTGGAGCGGAGCGCGTCCAGCGCGTGACCGATCAGGGAGGAGACCACGACCGAGGTGACCTGGTAGTCGGCAATGATGGCCTTGAGGATGTCGCGGTACTCGGGATGCTCGGTGGCCGTGGCATGGATCGGCGAGTCGAAGATCCAGCAGTGGATGGGCTTGGCGAAATTCGATGCGTCGAACAGAAGCAAGCCGCTGCCAAAGTCCTCGCTGTAGGTGACGGGCCGCAGGACAAGAATCCTGTGCGGCAGGTCGGCCGAGCAATAGTCCCTGAGCCAACGTTCAATACCCCCTCCGAGGTCGTGGACGACGTGCAACTGGGCAGGTACAGCGTTGGCGCCCTGCCTGCCCCGTGCTCGGGGCGCCAGGCGCGTTTCTCTTCTCGCGCGCTCGAGCTCAAGGGCGATTCTTCGTCGAAAAGGCGCGATCGGGTCGCGAACCAGGAACTCGTGGACGCGGGTTTCGTAATTTGGATACTTCTCGCGCAGCAGGGCCAGCGCGGCCGCGGTCCGCGGGCTGGCCTCGTCGAGAAAGCTGACGCCCCCGCGGTGAAACACAAACGTGTCGGCGCACAAATGGTGACGCCAGCCGGCGAGCGTCGCCCGACAGCAGAAGTCATTCTCCTCCCCGTAGCCCCTGCCGAAGCGAGCTTCGTCGAATAGCCCGATCGCATCGAGGCAACTGCGGCGGATATACATGCAGAAACCGACTGTCGAGGGGATCTCCACGCAGGAGGCGTCGTTGTGGGCCTTGAACACGTCGTCCAGGGCGTCATAAGTCAGGCCTGTCGGAGCCGGATTGTCTCTGCAGATCTCGGGAAAGCTGCAGATGCTGCCGTTGTTCGAGAACGGAGTCGCGCTTGCCACGTCCGAAGCCGAATAGACGCAGCGCCGGAGGCGGTCGATCCAGTTGCCGGAGACGATCGTGTCGCTGTTGAGGAGCACCACGTCGCGATCGGGGCCCTGAACCATGCCGAGATTGACGGAGGCGACGAAGCCACGATTCTGTTCATGGGTGAGCAGGGTGATCGCGCCGTCGCGATGGAGTACCTCCAGGTATGCCCGAAGGGCCGGCTCCGGCGTGCAGTCATCGACGACCACAATTCGGGCCTCGGTGCTGTTGATGGCGCGCAACACGCTTTCGATGCAGTCACGCGTTTCCCTCAAGCCGCGGAAAACGGGAATCACGACATCGACGGTCGCGGGTGCCATTTCGTTCGGGTCGGGCTGAGCCGTCATTGGCCTGGGTATATCCCGCGGGGCCGGGGGGCGCACGCCCATCGAACCGGGCGCCAGGGCATCAAGCGTTTCCCGACTTGCGCGGCGAGGCTATGGCGAGCCGTTCGGACAGGGCCCATCTCGTCACAGCCGAAACGTCGAGCGGACGCGCTGACGGTACCAGCGCAAGCGGTCCCTGTCGGTGAGGTTTCGCTGCAGGCGCCGCGCGAGGTATCGAATGACATTGCGAATCCCGGGGTTGAAACCAAGGGCGTTCGAGAACACCAGCCGGTAGGCCAGGGCCATCGCCAGCAGCTTGCTCAGGGAGACAATCAGGGTGTGCCCGGGGGCTTTCATCAGGTGCCTCCGTGTTGACGTCGCAGGTGGCGCAACAGCATCACCCGCAGCAGCCAGGCCGGCAGGCCGGTGGCCAGGTGCACGACCTGGGCGTAGGGCCAGGGGGACAACTGCAGCTTTCTCCGGGCGCGCGCGGGCGAGAGCAGGTCTCGCCAGCCGAGCGGCGCGCCGGCCAGGTCGAGCACATGGTCGTGCCCGAAATCCTCGGTATGGACGAGCCGGCGAATATGCGCGACCTCTTCGCGCGTCGGGTAGGCCACGGCACGTTCGAGGACACCCAGCACGTAGGGTTTGAGCGCCTCGAAGCCCATGCCGGTGAGCCTCTGGGCAGCGACGAAGTGGCGGGCGTGGCACAGCACGCCGGCCTGCAGCTCGGCAATCAGCGGGTTGCAGGCGATCTCCCCCTGGCGGTCCGGTGCATCTTCCGGCTTGAGGCGAGGCCTGACCTGATCGTCGTCGCGCGCGTAGCCGATCGTGGTGGCCTCGGGCGACCGGGCGCCTTGCTCGAAGAGCTCTTCGAAATCGAAACTGGCCCGTTCGAAGGGATTGCCTCGGCGCATGTCCAGCATCAGGCCTTCCAGGCGCTCGCTGCCTTCGAAGTCGCCGTGCATGCCCATGACCAGTGCAAAGTAGTAGCCGCGCACGTCAGGGTAGCGGCCGTCGCCGGCAAAGGTCTGCTGCATGAACTTCTGGATTGTCCCGTTCCAGCCGATGTCCACCAGGGCAGCCCGCTCGGCATCGAGGAAGCCGATCTGCGAGAAGTAGTCGTGCAGCAATTCCCGGGCGACGCGGCCGTGCTCGCGGATGCGGCTCTGCACCGCCTCGTCGGCCAGGAAGGCCTTCAGTCGGGTGTCCTGCCAGTCGGCGATGCGCTCATCGATGGCACTGAAGCCGTGGGCCGCGGCAAGGTCGGTGAACTCGGCCGGGTCGAGTCCATAGGTTTTCAGGACCGATAGCAGGCCACTTTGCTTGGGGTTGTAGAAGGCGACGATCGCCTGCTCCAGGCTCATTCCCTCCGCAACGGCTGCGCTGGACACCACGCGGCGCGATGCATAGGCATAGTCGCCTGCCGGCAGGTCGGCCGCAAAGCCCTCCTCACGCCAAGCGTCGAGGATGCGGTGGAAGAGGTAGCCGTCGCGCGCCAGGAAGACGATCCGCTCCGGCGCAAAGGCGCGCAGTCGTTCGACCAGTCCGAGAGCGAAGGTGCAAAAGGCCGGCCCCAGGACATCGCGCCCGTATCGGAAGAAAAATGCGTCCTTGTGGTCGGCGGGGCTGTTGGCGATGCGGGTCGCGACGATCTCGAAGAACTGCCGCCCCGGCCACATGCCGCCGCTGGCCGCCATTTCGGCCGACAGGCTCTGATTGCGCCGACGGTTTCGCTCGCGGCGATCATCCAGAAAGAAGCTTCGCACCCCCACCTTGGCGGGCGCCAGGGCATCTGAATGGAGGTTGTCGCCCACGTGCATCAGTTGCGCGGCCTGCAGTCCCTCGAGCTGCAGCACTGCCTGGTGCAGGCGGCCGGAATACTTGCCGACGCCGAACTCGGCCGAGACGTAGATCTCGTCGATCAGCGCCGCGAGCCCGAGTCGCTCGAAGAGCTGCCGCAGGTGGGCCTGGCCGAGGTACATGTCCGATACCGCGACTACCCTCAGGCCCTTGCCGCGCAGCCACTCCAGCAACTCGCGCACGCCGGGCTTGACGAACAGCGCGGTGGCTTCGAGCTCGAGCTCGAGGGCCTGCATGTCGCTGCACAGCGCAGGGTCGGGTTCGACGCGCAGCTGGGTTACCCAGCCCTCGATCAGCGGATCGAAGTGGCACTCGTGGTCGGTGCCGCTCTGCAGTGCAGCATGCCGCAGGGCGGTCTCGACCTCGCGTCGGACGGCCTCGATGCGCTCGAGCGGCGGCGGCGGATCGAGCCGGGCGCGCAGCGCCTCGGCCACGCGCCGATGGACCAGCTCGGGCGGCTCGACGCAGCGCCCCAGCAAGGTGTCGAAGATGTCGAAGGAGACGCAGCGCACGCCGGGCAGCGCCTGCTCGACCTGGCGCCGGAAGGCTGCGAGGTGGCGCACCCGCTGCGGGCCGTCGCGGCCGGCGAGGCGTTGCAGCAGCGCGTTGGCCTTGCGGGCCGGCGCCAGAAGCGCGTGGCCAAGGCGGAAGCTGCGGCTGTAGCGCAGGTCGTGCACCTGGGCGTGCAACTCGCGCGCCTGCTGGTCGCGCTCGGCGAGCAGGCCCTGCTGCTGCTCGATCACCCGCTGGCGCTCGTGCAGGGCCTCGCCCTGCTCGCGGATGCGCGCGTCGCGCTCGTCGATCCAGCGGTCCCGGTCGGCGACCCAGCGGTCGCGGGCCTCGATCAGGGCATCGCGCTGGGCGATCCACTGGCCGCGCTCTTCGATCCAGCGGTCGCGGTCCTCCACCATCCTGCGCCAGTTGGCTTCCTGCTCGACCAGCCGCTGGTGGCGCAGGGCCTTGTGGATCTCGTCCACATACTGCTCGGTGCGCTGCCACTGATTGCACAGGTGGCGGGCACGCGCCTGTAGCAGATCATCGGCGGCCACTAGCGGCGGCGCATATTCGCGCAGCAGCCGTGCCGCCTCGAGGTTGGCGTTGAGCGGATTCTCCGAGATGGTGTTGCTCTCGTGCAGGCGGTAGCGCAGCAGCGGCGCGTCGATCCAGTCCAGCGTGCAGCCCGCGCGCAGGGCCTCGAGCAGGAAGGCGTAGTCGTGCACGAAACGCAGGTTGGCGAACGGGCCGGCCCGTTCCCAGCAGGCGCGCGACATGACGAAGTTGGAGGTCGTCATGAAGACGTTGCCCTCGAGCAGCGTGGCCGGCCAGTCGCCGCTCTCGGCGCGGGCCGCCTTCAGCCGGGCGAAGGCCTCGATCCACCAGTGCTCAGCGACGGTCGCGCCCTGCGGGTCGATCAGCTCGATGTCGCTGCCGACGAGGTTCGCGCCGCCGTCGATGGCGGCGATGCAGCGCTCGAGCCGGTCCGGCGCGAACAGGTCGTCGGAGTTGATGATGGCGAGGATCTCGCCCCGCGCGGCCTGCATGCCCTCGTTGAGGGTGGCGTGGGCGCCCTGGTTCTGCGGGTGACGGCTGGCGCGCAGCCGCGGGTCGTCGAAGCCCTCGATCACGGCCCAGCTGCCGTCCGACGAGGCGTCGTCGATGATCACCAGCTCGAGGTCGGCGAAGCCCTGGCCGAGCACGCTGCGGATCGCATCCCCCACGTAGCGCTCGTGGTTGAAGCAGGGCATCACGACGCTGACGCGCGGGCTACTCAAGGTTCTGGACTCCTTCATGCCGGCCGAGGGAGGGAACGTCGCGTGTGCGGGCCGGAATCAGCAAACCCGGCATTTTCGCATGACAGCCGCGCCTTGATCCAATGCCCAGAGTGTCGTTAGCGCGCTTAGCGAAATCAGGCGGTGGACGAGAAGCGGATCCGGCGCCGGCCGTCCTCGCCCCGTTCGGCGACGCGGCGCAAGGGGGCGGCGTTGGTCGGCAGCGGCCGGGCGAACTGCCAGTTCGGGCTGTTGGGCGACAGGTTGGGGCTGAAGTAGGGGTCGCCGGTCTCGTAATAGCGCGCCCAGCGTGTACGGAAGCGGGCTGTGTCCACCGGGTGCGGGTCGCCGCCGCTGTGGCGCCCACGGGAGTAGGACTCGTGGTGCAGAAGTCGCGCGCGTGGGCAGAACAGCACCCGGTAGCCAGATTCGCGCAGCCGAAGGCACAGATCCACGTCGCCATAGCCGACGGCGAGGGATTCGTCGAAGCCGCCGATCTCGTCGAACACCTCGCGGCGCATCAGCAGGCAGGCCGCGGTGACGGCCGACAGCTCGCGGGTGGCGATCAGCGAGCCCATGTAGCCCTGGTCGACCTCGGCTCCCCCCATGTGGCGGAAGCGGCCGAGGTTCTCAGCGATGCCGCAGGCCGCGACCACCACGCCGGCGTGCTGCACCGTGCGGCCGTCCGGATACAGCAGCTCGGCCCCGACCGCGCCGACGTCGGCCTGCGCGGCGAGTTCGAGCATCGCACCCAGCCAGTCCGGTTCGCGGGCCTCTACGTCGTTGTTGAGGAACAGCAGGTGGGTGAAGCCGGGCGGCAGGCTGGCGACCGCGAGATTGTTGATGCGGGCGAAATTGAAATCACCGACTTGGCGTTGCAGCATCACGCGCTCGCCGAGGCTGTCAAAATAAGTAAGTGCCTCGGGCTCGTCCGAGGCGTGGTCCACCAGCACGATGCGATGATCGACCTCACCGCAGGTGGCCTCGATGCCCTCGATGCAGGCGGCGACCAGCGCGGCGTGGTTGCGGGTCGGCACGATGATCGCGACCCGTGCAGCGGTTGGCTGCGGGTAGCGGGTGTGGAAGAAGTTGAAGCACGGCCCGTCGGAGACCTCGCCGGCGTCGCCGCAGCGCGCCAGGTGGCGGCCGAGCACGGCGCGGGAGGTGGTCATCACCTCGGCCATGCGATTGTGGCCGGCCGACGCCGGGTGGGTGCGCCAGCGGTACAGGATCTCCGGGTGGTGCACGATCCTGCGCGCTACCTCGCTGGCCCGCAGGATCAGGTCGTAGTCCTGCGAGATCCGCAGATCCTCGTTCCAGCCGCCGATCTGCCGCAGCAGCGCGCTACGGAAACCGACCAGGTGCACGATGTAGGGGTGCGAGCGCAGGTATTCGGCCGAGAAGGCCGGTCGGAACGCGAAGTGCTCGACGCTGTGGCCGTCCGCCCCGACCAGCACCTCGTCGGAGTAGAACATGTCCGGGTCGTTGCCGCACACCGCCTGGGCGACCCTCAGCAACGCGTGGGGCTCGAGCAGGTCGTCGTGGTCGAGCAGCAGCGCGAACTCGCCGCTGGCCATCGCCAGGGCCCGGTTCGAGGCACGCGAGACCCCGCCGTTGTCGCTGGCGAAGCCGACCCGGATGCGTGCGTCCATGCCGGCGCAGCGGGCCAGCAGGCGCCGCACGTGGGGGCGGGTGGAGGCGTCGTCGGCGAGGCACAGCTCCCACTGCGGGTAGGTCTGGCGCCGCACCGAATCGATCATCGCCAGCAGCATGACCTCCGGCGGGTCGAAGACCGGCACCAGGATCGACAGCCGCGGCTGGCGGGGCAGGCGCGCCGCCTGCGCCAGGTGCAAGGCCCGGGCCGCGTCGATCGCCGCGTGCCAGGCGGCGAAGCTTGCGCTTTGCGCCTCGCCGCCGGCGTCGCCCGCGGGGGCCGCCGTGGGCGCAGGCGGTGCCGCCATCAACGCCAGCTCGAGGCGGGCGCTGGCCAGCCCGCCGGCACGCCAGCCGCCCGCGAGGGCAGTGAGCACGTGGCGTGCGCGGGGGCGGTCGGCCAGCAGCGGCCGCGCCCACTCGGCCAGTCGGGCCAGCCGTCGCCGCTGGCGTCCGAGCCAGCGCAGCGGCTTGGTTACGCGCCAGCTGGTGGACTGCAGGATCTCGTCGACACGCGCCTCGGCAGCGGCGAGGCGCGCGTCGTGCTGGGCCTGCTGATCGCGTCCGGCGTCGAGGCGGGTTTGCAGGGCCGCGCGGGCAGCCTCCGAACGCTGCAGGCGCAGCTGGTTGGTGGCCTGAGCGTCGCTGGCGGCCTGGGCGCGTCGCCAGGCCTGCTGCAGGTCCATCATCCGCCGGGCCGGAATCGAATCGCCGTCGAAGCGGGTGACCGGCGGGGGTTCGCCCGCCACGACCCGCCAGCGCCGCGCTGCCGGCAGCAGGCGGTCGTAGTCCTCCACCATCGCGCGGGCACCGCGCGTGGGGAGCGCGGACAGCGTCTTCCGCACCTGGCGCAGCGCGGCCGGTGACGCCATCAGCTCGCTCAGGCGCGCGGCGATGGCGTCTAGGTTCGGGGCCGCCAGAAAGCCAGTTTCGCCGTCGCGGATGCGCTCGGCAAAGGCGCCGACTGCGGTCGCTAGCGTGGGAATGCAGGCGGACTGTAGCTCGGTCAGCGTGTAACTGTAGGTTTCGGGCCAGATGCTGAGCAGCAGCCCCAGCCGCGGTCGGATGCGGGCGAAATAAGTGGGCAGCTCGGCCGGTTCGTAACGCTCCACCAGATGCACGCGGGGATCGCTCGCCAGAACCTGCCCGAGGCTGCCGGCGCCGAGCAGGTGCAGCTCGACGTGCTGCGGCAGACGCGGCAGCAGCTGCTCAAGCAGGCGGAAGCCCTTGCTGACCGCGAGCATGCCCAGCACCAGGATGCTGAACGGGCCGGCATCGTCCGAGTCGGCGGGCGCCTCGATGCCGGCTGGCGCCACCTGGTCCTGGCCATGCGGTAGGGTGACGAAGTGCGCGTCGCCGAGTGCCGGCTGGATCCGCGCCAGCCGTGCGGCGACGCCATGGCTCGGCTGCACGAGGGTGATCGGGAACGCCGTCAGCGTCTCCAGCACGCGCTCGCGCACGGCGAGGCGCTGTGCCGCGCCCTGGGACGGGAACAGGTTGAAGTCGTGGTTCTCGCGGCTGCAGCGTTCGAGCCGCTCCGGCGTGCAGTCGGGGCAGCCGCCATGGAAATTCAGGTTGATCGCCGGGCAGAACGGCGCGTAGTCGTGTTGGATCAGCAGGGTCGGCAGGCCGGTGCGCAGGGCATCGACCGCATGGCCGATCAGACTGGACACCAGCAGGGCATGGACCTCGTGCTGCCGCAGGAGGTCGTCCAGCGCGGCGCGATAGCCGGCGTGGCTGGCGGCCGTGCCGACCAGCGGCTCGTCGAAGCTCCAAACTTGCAGCGGTTCGGACGCGTCAAGACGCTCGTATAGCGCCAGTCCTACGACGGTCTCGCGGTCACGGCCCAAGGGCTGAAGGACGAGGTTCCGCCGCTGAGTGTCGGCGCTGAAGAAATCCCGGCACCAGCGCTCGATACCGCCGCCTAGCGTGTGCACGAGGTGCAACTGGGTATAGATCGTCGCTGTGGCCGCCGGCGCGACCAGTCCGCATTCGTGCTGGCGTGACTCGAGCGTGGCGCGGCGCTCCGCAGCCAGATGCAGCAGGACCGCGCGTCTGAGATTACCCGCCGGATCCACTTGGAGGTGGTGGCGGACACGCGCCGGATAGTTGGGGTGGCGCTCGCGCAGTACCGGCTGGGCGGCTTCACTGAGGATCGGTTGCTCTGCGCCGAAGCTGACCCCCCCCGCATGGAAGACAAAGGTGTCTGCACTCAATACGTGCCGCCACCCCAAATCTGAAGCGCGGCAGCAAAAATCCACTTCCTCGCCGTAGCCTCGCTTGAATGCGATCTCGTCGAATGGGCCTAGCGTGGCGAGGGCGGCACGGCGGATGTACATGCAGAAGCCCACGGCGGTTGGGATATCCACCGAGCGGCCGGCATTCACGGTTCTGAATACCGCGTCGAGCGAGGAGACGTCGTATCCGTCTGGCATCGCATTGTCGACGCAAAAAACAGGGAAGCTGCAAATAGTTGCGTTATTGGAAAACGGTGTCACCGTTGCGACGCCCTCTTTGAGTGCGCACGCATCCAAACGGTCGAGCCAGTCGTTGGCGACCTCGGTATCACTGTTGAGTAGAACGACATCTCGCTCGGGGTGCATCGCCATTCCCCGATTGACGGAGTGGACGAAACCACGGTTCTCAGGATTTCTGAGCAGCGTTATTTGTCCGTCCGCGGCGAGGGTGTCGAGCCAGTCGGAGATCCGTGCCTCTGGCGACGCGTCATCGATGACGATGACTTCAAAGAGCGTCCGGTTGTGGGATTGCAGGACGCTCGCGATACACCTGCGGGTGTGATCCAGCCCGCGATAGACCGGGATGATAATGTCGATGACGCGGGCGTTGGTTTCAAGGGGATAGGGGGGCGCGATGGTCTGGCTCCGTGGTCCTGGCCGGCGGCGAGATTCTCCCACAATCGGCTGTCTCGGTACGCCCACTTCGGGCAGACCGCTCCTGCGCTGCCTCAGCGGGGGGCTTGATGAAGTGTCGGGTGGCTTGCCCGAAGCCCATTACAGTTCGGCGGCGATGGCCTCGTGGAGGCGGGTGTTCAGCACCTTGCGATGGCCATGGTCGTCCACGATAGGCGGCAGGCAGCTCAGGCGGACCCGCAGGCCCCGGCTCCCGACGATGTTGGCGATGCACTGTATCAGGCTCATGTCGCCGATGTAGGCCGGCGCCGTCGACAGGGAGCCATCCCGATTGCAGTAGCGGATGGCCACGCCGGCAATCGGCGCACCGGCGTCGATTGCCGGCTGGAGGAGGGCGCCGTGGAAGTGTAGGAGGTGGCTGCCATCCGTTGTCGTGCCTTCGGGAAACAGGGCCACCGGCTTGCCGGACTGCATCAGGCGGATGATCTCGGCGTTGACGATCCGGGCATGCCCGCGACTGCCCCGGCGCAGGAAGACGGTGTCGTTGTGACGGGAGAGCCAGCCGATCAGGGGCCACTGGCGCACCTCGGCCTTGGAAACGAAGGCCGCGGGCGTGAGGGCGTTGAGCGCGAAGATGTCGACCCACGAGACATGATTGGCGACGATCATGGAGCCGGCCGGCGGCGCCGTGCCGCGCACCTCCAGGCCGATGCCCAGGGCCGCCAGCAGGCTGCGCGACCACCGCTGCTTGAGTTGCTGCCGGCGTCGGTCCGGAATCCATGGAAACAGCAGGGCCACGACCATCAGGCCGATCAGCAGGATGGTCACGATGCTCGCGTAGCGCCAGATCCGCTGGGGAAACGGCGCTCCTGCGGTTCGTGAAGGCTGGGCTGGGTCTTGGGTCATGGGGCCCCGAAGCGCCGAGGGGACAATGGCGCGCGGCGCGCAGTCTGAGCGCGCTCGATGTCACATCGGTGACTGCCGTATTGCACTGCGATGACGGCCGTCCTGCTCAGCGTCGGGCCGACCAGGGCGGCGTGCCCTGCAGCAACTCGCCGGCCTCGGGCACGACCCGGCGCCGGACCGGGCGGCTGCGGGCCCCGTGCCATCCGGCGACGAAGGCCGCGCCCTGCTGCAGCAGGGCATCGTCAGCCGCCCAGCCGGCCAGTCGCTGGTTGCCGACCGCCACATCGTTCAGGTAGCCCAGGTCTTCCTGGGCCACGGCGAGGGCCTTCCGGAAGCGCCGCATGCGGCCTGCCGGGAACAGGGGCGCAAAGAACTCGATGGCGTAGCGCAGGCGCTTGAGCGAGATCCGCAGATCGTGCACGGCCTCGGGCACGCCATCGCGGGCCTTGCGCCACCGTTTGCGGGCCTGCTGGCGCAGCACCGACAGCTGCAGGCGGGCGAATGCCGTGACATCGGCGCTGGCATCGAGGACGCCCCCTTTCAGGTTCTGTACGCCGGCAGCCACGTCGATCATCCGGCGTCCCTGGCCCGGGCCGTCGAGCCGCGTGCGCACGTGGCACCGGGCCTCGTCGCGCGCGGCGACGACCCGCTCGGTGAGCTGGCGCACGCTGTCGGGGCAGGACTCGTCGGTCAGGATGGGCTCCAGCAGTTCGCCCAGCAGTACGTCGATGTCGCGCGCTTCGCCCAGTTCGTTGGCTGCGGCGGCGAGCTCGGCGGACCAGTGGGCCGCCCACTCGGGGGGCAGGCAGGGGCTGAACAATTTGATGGCCGAGCGCAGGCGGCGCAGGCCGACCCGCATCTGGTGCACGAACTCCGGCGACGCATCAAGGGCGGCCCCCGAGGCATTGCGCTGCCACTGGGCGAGGCAGTCGAGGGCGATCAGGCGGAAGGCGCCCAGCGGTGTCTGATCCGGCGAGACTGGCGACTCGCCGATGCGAATCGGCTGGCGCACCGCACCCCGGTACAGCCGCAGGCCGCGCTCGGCCTTGCTGTCGTCCTCGGGGCGCAGGGGCAGGGTCGCGGCGAGGGCCGAGGCCAGTGCGTACAGATCTTCGTCCGAGCCGCTGACCAGCTCGAGTTCGACTTCGCAGAGGGCTTCGATCTGCCCCCCGGAGCGGATCTCGCCATGGTCGATCATGAGCAGGATCTCGACGCCCTCGCGGGGAGCGATGCGGCGCGTTTCGCGACGGAAGTCGGTGGTGAAGAGCGGGATCAGGCGTTCGGCCTGGGCCTCGAGCTCGCCACGGATGGCGTCGTCGTCCACTACCGTGAAGTCGAAGGCGCCGAGGTAGGGATGCTCCCATTCCGGACGGCTCGAGAGGCCCCCGGCCGAAGCCCGGTGCCCCTTGACCGTCTGCAGCCAGCGCTGTCCCTGGCGACGCGTGCGCAGCGCGATCTTGCGCGCCGCGAGGTCCATGTCGGGCGTATCGAAGTAGGTGTTGGCCAGCAGCTGCGAGCGCCCGACGCGTGGCGCGTCGCGCACCACGGGGTGGCGCCTCAGCGCGGCCAGCGCATTCGCCGGCAGGCCGAGCTTGAGCTCGATTTCGTTGCTCACGCCGCTCGATTCCCTGGCTTGGCCATGAGGACGCCCCGGATGCTTGAAAGGCGGCCAATACTACGCTTTTCGGACGAACGGCGTCACCGTGGACCCGTGACAGCGGAGGCCGTCATGTCATCCCGGAGCGGCGGCCCCGGGCGCGACTACAGGTAGCGCGCGATATCGACCGGATCGATCTGCTCGGGGGTCAGGTATTGCTCCGCATAGCGCAGGTGGATGCCCGAGCGCAGGAACAGGGCGAACAGGTCGGGGTCGATGGTGCCCCGGTTGCGGAAACCGGCCAGCAGGTCGAGGGCTTCGGAGAGGGTGTTGGGTTTGCGGTAGGGTCGGTCCGGGGCCGTCACGGCCTCGAAGATGTCGGCGATGGCCATGATCCGAGCGGGGATGCTCAGGTCGTCGGCGTCGAGCTTGCGCGGGTAGCCGGTGCCGGTGAGCGTCTCGTGGTGGGTCCCCGCATATTCCGGGACCCGCGTCATGCCCTCCGGGAAGGGGATCAGCTCCAGCATGGCGAGCGTGTGCATCACGTGGGCCCGGCTCAGGAAACGCTCCTCCGGCGTGAGCGTGCCGCTCGGCACCGACAGGTTGTGCAGTTCGCCGTAGTCGAATCGGTGCTTGGGTACGTCCACGCGGAAGCCGCCCGCGAACAGGTCACGATCGCGGGGGGTATGCGGCACCCGATGCTCGGGGCGGTCCTGGAGCAGGCGCTCCTCGCCCCAGGGATCGGCGGCGCTGGCCGGGTCGCTGCCCATCCGCGACAGTTCCGCCGGCGTCAGGCCCAGCCGCCGGTCGTAGTGGCTGGTCCAGGTGGTCGAGGCGATCTTGCGCAGCCGGGCGATGTCCTCCGGGCGCGTGCTCTCGGCTCCCAGGTTCATCTCCGCGACAAAACGGAAATCGTCCGACAGGTGAGCGCAGGTTTCGGCGAAGCGGGCATCGGCCGCGGCGTGGTCCTCGCCGTCGAGGAGGGCCTGGAGCCGCGCAATCTCGGCGTCCCGCCGCAGGACCTCGAAGCGCATCCGAACCTCGTGGATGCGGTTGTAGAACATCTCGAGCTTGGCGCCCTTGTCGAGGACCTGATCGGGCGTGGTGATCTTGCCGCAGTCGTGCATCCAGGCGCCGATGCGGAACTCCCGCCATTCCTCCTGGGAGCGGAAGCGGAAGTCCGCCAGCGTCCCTTCGTCGGCGGCATTGGCGGCTTCGGCGATCATCAGCGCCAGTGAGGGGACCCGCTCGCAGTGGTCACCCGTATGGGGGCTGCGGGCGTCGATGGCGCTGGCGATCATGCGGATGATCGAGTCGATGAGCTGCGAGCGGCCCTCCACCAGCGCGTGGTTCTCGATGGCCACAGCCGCCTGGGCGGCCAGCGCCTCGGCAACCTGGACCAGTGGATGGGCGAACGGGGTGACCTGGGCGTCCCCATCGAGCGCGTTGAGGAACTGGAGCACGCCCACCACGGTGCCGCCACGCGAGCGCATCGGCACTGTCAGCATGGAAACCGTTCGATAGCCCGAGAGCCGATCCATCTCGTGGGTGCCCGAGAGGTCGAAGCGGGGCTCGTCGTAGGCGTTGTCGATGACCACCGAGTGGGGGTGCAGGGCGACCCAGGTGGCGAGATGATTCTCATTGGGGGCGCCGGTCTGCGGGTCGTGCAGGTCCAGATAGCTCACCGGAAGCGGATCGCCCCGCGTGCGCAGGGAAAATGCCAGCCGGTCCTTGCCGTCGATCAGGTACATCGTGGCGGCATCGCAGTGGCACAGGCGCTTGCCATGTTCGAGGATCAGTGCCAGCAGCTTGTTGCGGTCGCGTTCGGACGACAGGGAAATGCCGATCTCGATGAGGCTGGTGAGCTTGTCGATGGTCTCGGCATTGGTCTGCAGTGCCGAGAGGGGCGCGGCTGGCATGGCGTTGTCCTCGGATCGCGGTCCCGCCCCCGCGGGGCGTTGCGCTACAATCGCCGCTCTATGTCGGCGAGGAGGCGGAAACATGGTTGATTGGCTGCGACGGCTGCTCTGTATCGCTGCCGTGCTGACCATGTCCACGTCAGCATATGCCGAATCGGAACCCATCGGATACGTAAAAACACACGCCGGCGCGGCCTTCGTGGTGACCGGCGGCGAGACCCTGGAGGCCTTTCCCGGCCTCTCGCTGCACGAGAGCGACCATATCCGCACGGGCGAGGACGGCCAGTTGGGTTTGACCCTGCTCGACAATACCGTGATGTCGGTCGGTCCCAATGCCGACCTGGTTCTCGAGGAGTACCTGTTCCGTCCCGGCGAGGGTGACCTCGGCCTGGGCGTGCGGCTGCTGCGCGGCACCCTGCAGTTCATCTCCGGCGTGATCGCGAAGCTGCGGCCGGAAGCCGTGAAGGTCCGCACGACCACCGGCACGATCGGCGTGCGCGGCACGCGTTTCCTGGTACGCGCCGAGGACTGAACCCATGACCGAACTGCGAGGCTACCCACGTGCCCGTCGCCTGGCCGCTGCCCTGGCGGGCTGCCTGGCGCTCGCCGGCTGTGCGCCGAAATCCTGGGTGGTGCTGCTGCCCAACGAAGACGGCTCGACCGGACGGATCATCGTCACCGGCCCGGGTGGCGAGGCCGAAGTGGCGCGGGCGGGGCAGGCGGCCACGCTCGACACCTCGGTGCCGAAAACCTTCGACGCCTCCGAGCAGCAGATCCAGGAGACATTTGGTGGTGCGCTGGCCGCGCAACCGGCCCTGCCCACGGTGTTCCGCCTGTACTTCGAACTGGGCGGCACCCAGCTCACGCCCGAATCGGTAGCGCTCTTGCCCTCCGTCCTGAACGAGGTCGCCGGGCGGCCGGGGGCGGACATCTCCATTGTCGGGCACACCGACACGGCCGGGCGTGCTGCCGACAACGAAGCGCTGGGGCTCGAGCGCGCCACCTTCGTGCGCGACCGGATTGTCGAGGCCGGCCTGCGCCTCGATCGCATCTCGACCGAGAGCCATGGGGAGGGGAACCCCCTCGTGCCGACCGCCGACGATGTCTCCGAACCCCGCAATCGTCGGGTAGAGATCGTCGTTCGCTAGGGCTTCAGTCCAGGCGAAACTCGATTCCCGAGTCTCCGGCCCGAAGCCGGGCATGATGGAACGCGACCAGCGCGTCGCCGGGGCGCGCCGCGTGCAGGTCCTCGAAGGCGCGCCGGGCCGCCTCGAGATCGTTGGCCAGGCTGCGGAACGCCGCTGCATAGGACTCGTCACGCTCCACGACCGGCTCGAACAGATCCAGGGCATCGCTGCGTCCCCTCAGAAACACCCGCCCGATCGGGCGGACGAGGGGGCTGTGGCATTCGGCCAGCGTCACCCCGGACAGACAGATCCGCGTACCGAGGCGCTTGTTGGCAGATTCGAGCCGGGCGGCCTCGTTGATCGGATTGCCGAGGGCTGCATACTCGAGCATCGTCGAACCGCCGAAATTGCCGACAGTGACCTCGCCGCTATGGACGCCGATCCGCGTTCGGCCGAAGCGATGCCCCGCGGCGGGCTGCGACAGCCGGTAGGTTTCGGCGAATCGATCCATCGCAATGGCGCAGTCGAAGGCCCGCTGGGCGTGATCCGCCTGCTCGATCGGTGCGGAGAACATCACCGCGACCGCGTCGCCGACGATTCGCAGGAGCGTACCGTCGTGGTGAAAGGCGATTTCGATCATGCCGTCGAGATAGCCATTGAGCAGGGCCACGGCCTCACGCGGCGGGGTCCGCTCGACGAGGCTGGTGTAGCCCTCCAGGTCCGTGAAGATGAAGCTGCAGCGGCGACGAACGCCACCCAGTTCGAGGGCGCCCGGGTGCTCGATCAGGTGTCGGACCAGGTTCGGCGAGACGTAGCGGGAGAAGGCGCTGCGGATCCAGCGCTGGCGGCGCTCGGTGCGATACAGGCGCGCCAGGGCCGCGGCCAGCGCGCACAGGGTCCAGGCGCCGACCGGTGTCACCGGGTCGAGGAAATGGCCGACCCGGGAGAAGGCCATGGCCGACAGGAAAAACGCGAGGGCGGGCAGGCCGGCCAGCGCGATGCCGGACGCCGCAGTCAGCGGCCTGCCGCCCAGGCGGATCGCAAGCAGGCAACCCGCGACCAGCGCGAGTAACTCCGCCGGCTGGGCCCAGGTCGGTCGTTCGACCGCCTGCCCGTCCAGAATCTGCTGCAAGGCCTGCCGGTGGACCTCCACGCCGGGAATCGCCTCGCCCAGGGGCGACTTGCGATCATCGTGCATCAGCGAGGCCGAACTGCCGATCAGGACGTAGCGGCCCTTGATGTCGAGGGGGGATTCCCGCTCCAGGACCTGCCAGGCGGGGATGTAGGCGCTGCGGTGCATGGGTGCATAGTGCAGCCAGTACGCACCCGACCCGCTCGTGGGCAGGGCCAGGTGGTCGATGAGGATGTGGCCTATGCCACCACCCGCGCTGCCCTCCACGAGGAGCGTCGGGCGGGTGGCGCCGACGCGTGCCATCTCGAGGACCAGGGAAGGGGCGATCTGGTCGCCGATGCGGACCAGCAGGGGGAGCGAGCGCACGATCCCGTCCTCGGTGTCGAGCACGCTGAAGTGGCCCAGGCCCGTGGCGGCCGCCTCGAGGACCTCGAGCGAGCCCAGGCGTCCGCCGAACTCGGGAATGTCGCGCAAGACCTCCTCACCACCGCGCACGGCGATGCTGACCGGCATCGGCAGCGTGGATCGGGGCAGGCGCTGCAATGCGAAGCCCAGGACGACCCGGCTCGATGCTAGCGTGTGTGCCAGGCGCGCATCGTTGTCCGGCGGGGTTTCGGGCCCGGGGGGCGCGGGCTGGCTCGAAGATCGTCCTTCGCCTCGGCGCCCGGGGCTGGTCCGGTCGGCCTCCGGAAACGCCATGTCGAAGCCGATGACCCGGGCACCTGCCGAGCTCAGGGACTCAACCAGATCGGACAATACCGAGCGCGGCCAGGGCCACTGGCCGAGGCGCTGAATGCTCTGCTCGTCGATGTCTACCACGGTGACGGGCGGGCCCGCGACGGTGCGGGGCTGCCAGCGCTGCAACTGGTCGAAGTATTTCAGCCGGGCGGATTCGAGTGCCGGTGGGTCGAGAAGGGCCAGGCCGACCGCCAGCAGCAGGGCAAGCCAGGGCAGGCGGTCGATCAGCCAGGCAATCCGCGTGTGTGCGGCCTGGCGGTCGAGGCCCGTCACGGCAGTGATCCCGGCTCAGTCCGAATCGGCGACCCAGTGCCCCGACTTGCCGCCCTGCTTCTCGAGCAGGCGTACCGACCCGATCACCATGCCCCGGTCGACCGCCTTGCACATGTCGTAGATGGTCAGCAGGCCCACCTGGACCGCGGTCAGGGCTTCCATCTCGACTCCCGTCCGGCCGACCGTCTCGGCCGTGGCCGTACAACGAACGAGATGATCGGTTTCATCCAGACTGAATTCGACCGCCACACGTGTCAGCGGGATCGGGTGGCACAGGGGGATCAGGTCCGATGTGCGCTTGGCGCCCTGGATCGCCGCGATGCGGGCGATGCCGATCACGTCACCCTTCTTGGCGTCCCCGGACCGGATCATGGCCAGGGTTGTCGGCTTCATCTGGATCTGGCCCTCGGCGCGAGCGACGCGGCGGGTCTCGGACTTGGCGCCCACGTCGACCATGTGGGCCTTGCCCTCGCTGTCGAAATGGGTCAGGACGTCATTCATCGGGACTCTCTCGTTGAAACCGGGGGCAAAGCCGAAACCCGCGCCTGGACGGGAACGCGGCGTGCAGGATGGCTATCATAGCACCGTGAAACGTCGCCTCCTTGCCCCCCTCCTGTCGTTGATCCTCGCGTGCCAGGCCCCCGCCGCTGGCCTGCCCGACCTGGGTGACGTCGGCGCGGGCGAACTCAGCCCGCTCGCCGAGCGTCGGGTCGGTGAGCAGGCCATGCGCGACATTCGCTGGCACGAGCAGGCCTACCTCGAGGATGTGGAGGTCGAGGACTACCTGAACGATCTCGGCCGTCGCCTGGCAGCCCATGCGCCGCAGACCAGCCAGAATTTCAGCTTCTTCGCGGTGAGCGACCGCAGTCTGAATGCCTTCGCCTTGCCGGGGGGCTTCATCGGGGTGCATAGCGGCCTGATCATGACCGCGAGGACCGAATCCGAACTGGCCTCGGTGCTGGGGCACGAGATCGCCCACGTCACCCAGCGCCACATTGCCCAACTGGTCGCCAATCAGGGCAAGACCGGCATGATCATGCTGGCTTCGATCCTGGTGGCGATCCTCGCCGCGAGCCGCAATCCCCAGGCCGCGGAAGCCGCGCTTGCGACCGGCTCCGCCGCCGGCATCCAGTCCCAGCTGTCGTACAGCCGCGACTTCGAGCGGGAAGCCGACCGGGTCGGCTTGCAGATCCTGCAGGATTCCGGATTCGACGTTCGGGGCATGGCGGACTTCTTCGAGCGCCTCCAGCGCAACAGCCGCCTCTATGAAAACAATGCGCCCGTCTATATGCGGACGCACCCTCTGACCACCGAGCGGATCTCGGACATCGGCAATCGCGTGGAACAGATGCGCTATCGGCAGGTCGCCGGCGGAGAAGCCTTTCGCCTGGTGCGGGCCAAGCTGATCGTCGATGCCGAGGGGCCCGGGACGGAAGTCGATGAGATGCACCTGCTCGATGGCGAACCGGCGTGGGTCAAGGCCTATGCGCGTGCGCGGGGCGCCTTGAAGGCCAGGCGGGTGTCCGAGGCCGGGTCGCTCGCCGACAAGCTGTCGGCCGAAGGCGGGGCGCTCGCCCTCGTCGCGGGCCTCAAGGGCGAAGTGCTGCGCGAGGCGCGTGACTGGGATGCGGCCGTCCGGCACTATCGTCGTGCCTCCGAGCAGTTTCCCGCCCATCGGGCCCTGGCCTATGGCCTGATCGAGTCGCTGATCGACGCCGGGCGCAATCCGGAGGCCGTCACCGAAGCGCGCAGCCGCGTCCCGGGCAACCTCGACGACGCACGCATGTGGGCACTGCTCGCGCGCGCTCAGGCGGGTCGTGGCAGCAATTCCGGTCGGCACCGGGCCCAGGCGGAGGTGTATCGCATCCAGGGGGCGCTGCGCGCCGCCGTAGAACAGCTGGAGCTGGCGCGTGCGGCAGGCGATGCAGACTACTACGATGCCTCTGCGATCGATTCGCGCCTGCGCGACCTGAAGCGCGAGCTGCAACTCGAGCGCGAGGCGAGAGGCGCCGGCTGAGTGAAACGGTTGCGACGGGCTCGCACGATAGAATGCGCGCAGGTACGCGACCGGCAAGTGACCGGACCGACAAGCAGCGAGGCAGTGAGACGTGAATTACTTTGACAAGGAAGTGGATGCCAGGGGCCTGAACTGTCCCTTGCCGATCCTGAGGGCCAAGAAGGCGCTGTCCACGATGGAGGCGGGCCAGGTCGTGCGCGTGATCGCCACGGACCCCGGGTCCGTGAAGGATTTTGCCGCCTTTGCCAGACAGACGGGCAACGAGCTCGTAGAACAGGGGCAGGTCGAAGGCGAAGCCGACACCTACGAATTCTATCTTCGCCGGAAGGCCTGATTCCGCTCGCCCCGCTGCAGGAGGTGGCATCACCAGGGCGTAAGCCCTGGTGATGCCTTGCGGTCGACGGGAATCGAACCGACAAAAACTCGGTTGCGAACGCCTTAGCCCTGGAGCAGGCTGAGCACGTTCTGGGGAATGGCGTTGGCCTGGGCCAGCATGGCCG
>JAGRFX010000058.1 GCA_020445805.1 Rhodocyclaceae bacterium | reverse complement strand
TCGAATCGTTGTCGGCCTACGCGCGCCAGTTCCTCTCGATGATGGAAAAGCCCGATGTTGATTCGATCGAGGGGCTCTCGCCGGCCATTGCGATCGAACAGAAGGCGACGTCGCACAACCCGCGCTCGACCGTCGGCACCGTCACCGAGATCCACGACTACCTGCGACTGCTCTACGCACGTGCGGGCACGCCCCACTGCCCGGACCACCCCGAGCACCCGCTCGAAGCGCAGAGTGTGTCCCAGATGGTCGACGCCACCCTGGGGCTGCCCGAAGGCACGCGCCTTATGGTCCTCGCCCCGGTGATCAGCGACCGCAAGGGCGAACACCAGGACCTGATCGGCGAACTGAGGGCCCAGGGTTTCGTGCGCCTGCGGATCGATGGCACGATCCACGAGATCGACGCCCTGCCCCGCCTCGACAAGAATGCCCGGCACACGATCGACGTGGTGGTGGATCGCCTGAAGGTGCGCCCCGATGTCCGCCAGCGCCTCGCCGAGAGCTTCGAGACCGCCCTCTCCCACGCGGAGGGCCGTGCGATCGCGCTCGACATGGACAGTGGCGCCAGCCAGGTCTTCTCGGCGCGCTTTGCGTGCCCCATCTGCAACTTCGCGCTGGGCGAACTCGAGCCCCGGCTCTTTTCGTTCAACAATCCGGCCGGCGCCTGCCCCAAGTGCGATGGGCTCGGGGTCGTGGATTTCTTCGACCCGGAGCGGGTCGTCGCCCATCCCGAGCTGTCGCTCGCCGGCGGCGCCATTCGGGGCTGGGACCGACGCAATCAGTTCTATTTCCAGATGCTGGCGTGTCTGGCGCAGCACTACGCGTTCGACATCGACACGCCGTTCCAGGACCTGCCGGACCCGGTGCGCGAGGTCGTGCTGTTCGGATCCGGCAGTACCCGCATCCCTTTCCGCTACCTGGCAGACAGCGGGCGTCTGACCCTCAAGGAGCACAGCTTCGAGGGCATCATCCCGAACCTCGAGCGCCGCTACCGTGAAACGGACTCGATCGTGGTGCGGGAAGAACTGGCCAAGTTCAGGGCCAGCCACGCCTGCCCCCAGTGCGGCGGATCGCGCCTGCGCAAGGAAGCCCGCCATGTGCTTGTTGGCGGCCACAACCTGCCCCAGGTCAGCGCTCAACCGCTCGGCGCATGCCGCGCCTTCTTCGACGGGCTTCGGCTGGCCGGCCACCGGGAGCAGGTCGCCGCCAAGATCGTCTCGGAGATCACGGCCCGCCTGCAGTTCCTGATCAATGTCGGGCTCGACTACCTGAGCCTGGACCGGTCCGCCGACACGCTCTCGGGCGGCGAGGCCCAGCGGATTCGCCTGGCGAGCCAGATCGGCTCGGGCCTGACAGGCGTGATGTATGTGCTCGACGAGCCATCGATCGGCCTGCACCAGCGGGACAACGACCGCCTGCTGTCCACCCTCAAGCGGCTGCGCGACATGGGCAATACCGTCATCGTGGTGGAACATGACGAAGACGCGATCCGCGCTGCTGACCATGTGGTCGACATGGGCCCTGGCGCCGGCGAGCACGGAGGCCAGATCATCGCGGAGGGGTCTCCCGGGGACGTCGCGGCCTGCGGGGCGTCCCTGACCGGCGCCTATCTGTCGGGTCGGCGCAAGATCCCGCTGCCGGCAGAACGCAGGGCGCCCGATGAGGCGCGCCAGCTGGACATTGTCGGTGCCCACGGCAACAACCTGAAGCACGTGGACGTCCGCATCCCGGTCGGCCTGCTGACCTGCGTCACCGGCGTCTCGGGGTCCGGCAAGTCAACGCTGATCAACGACACGCTCTACGCCATGGCCGCCCGCCACCTCTATGGCTCGAATGCGGACCCTGCGCCCCATGACGAGATCCGCGGACTCGAGCACTTCGACAAGGTGATCAGCGTCGACCAGAGCCCGATCGGGCGCACGCCACGCTCGAACCCTGCCACCTACACCGGGCTGCTGACACCGATCCGGGATCTCTTTGCGGGGGTACCGGAGTCCAAGGCCCGGGGCTACGGGCCGGGGCGATTCAGCTTCAACGTCAAGGGCGGCCGCTGCGAAGCCTGCCAGGGAGACGGCCTGATCAAGGTCGAAATGCACTTCCTGCCGGACATGTACGTGCCCTGCGATGTCTGCCACGGCAAGCGCTACAACCGGGAGACCCTTGAGATCCGCTACAAGGGGCGGAATATCTTCGAGATCCTCGACATGACCGTCGAGCAGGCTCTGGCATTCTTCGAGCCAGTGCCCCCGGTGGCCCGCAAGCTGCAGACGCTCAGTGACGTGGGCCTCGGCTACATCCGCCTGGGCCAGAGCGCGACGACCCTCTCCGGGGGCGAAGCCCAGCGCGTGAAGCTGGCACTCGAGCTGTCGAAGCGGGACACCGGGCGCACCCTCTACATTCTGGACGAACCCACGACCGGACTGCATTTCCGCGACATCGAGCTGCTGCTCGAGGTGTTGCACCGCCTGAGGGACCACGGCAACTCGGTCGTCGTCATCGAGCACAACCTGGACGTCATCAAGACCGCCGACTGGATCATCGATCTGGGGCCGGAAGGGGGCGGCAAAGGGGGAACGGTGGTGACCGCGGGACCGCCGGAACAGGTGGCCGCCCACCCGGGCTCCCATACCGGTCGCTATCTGGCGCCGCTTCTGACATAGGAAGCGCGCGACAAGACGTTGGGATGCTGCCGGGAATTGCCGATAGATGATAGTCTCTAGAGGCAGAGGCGGTTTCGGAGATCATGGCAATGGCAACTCCCGAGGAAATTCAGGAACGCTACCTGGAGCGCGTCGAACGCAGGGCCACCTTTCTGGTCACCATCGAGCACAGCGGCCTGGGCATCTACCTTCCCTCGGAGGAGCGACAGCGAGTCCGACTGATGGAGAGTCTGGCGCGCGCCATCGCGCGACCCAGCGAACTGCCGGTGCTGAAGCCCGAGACCATCCGCAAGGCCATCGACCGTTTGTCCTCCCTGGTCGAGTCCATGCAGCCGCACCTGCCCCACGACGTCCAGTACCGGAACCGGATCCGGCGCGACTGGTAAAAGCGGTGGCTTCCAGTGGCGTGTGCGCTCCGGCGCAGCGCCCGCGCATGATTTCAGCGACACCCCTGCCGACGACTAGGCGGCGTGGCGTTTGAGGGCATCGAGCGTCACGATCTGAAGCGCAGCCTCGTGCGTCGCGGCGAGTACCACGGGAGGGGCGACACCGGCCTCCAGGGCCTCGAGCCAGCGGTTCGCGCACAGACACCACCGGTCCCCCGGCCGAAGACCACGGAAGCGCCATTCCGGGCGGGGGGTCGTCAGATCGTTGCCCCGCTCCCGCGAGAACGCCAGAAAGTCCGCCGTCACTCGGGCACAGATGACGTGCCGCCCCGGGTCCTGGGGACCCGCCGTACAGCAACCGTCACGCTGGAAACCCGTCAATGGTGCATAGCTGCAGGACAGCAAGGGTCCCCCCAGGACATTTCTCGCTTCCATCATCGCGTGTCTCCCCCCGAATGCCGACGCGCCGGTGTCAGTGCTTGACCTGGGCGCCGTCGGCTACTTCACCGGATCGCTTGAGCGCATACTCGGTCGCGATCGGCCCGATGGTTTCCAGAATGGCGATCGCGGCGAAGACGATCGCACTGAAGGTGCCGATGAAGACCGGGTAGCGCTCGGTCAGCATCTGGGTCAGGCCGATCGCCATCCCGGCCATCGGCATCAGGTTCAGACCGATCAATCCGGCATCATGGGCATCGAATCCGGCCCCCCTCAAGGCCAGCAGCCCCAGATACTTGCCCACGAAGCGGGCCAGCACGAAGGCCAGCGCCGGGATCCCCGCCAGCAGCACATCCTCCAGGTGCATCCGTGCCCCCGCGACCACGAACAGGATCACGAAGAACAGTTCGGCCCCCATCCCGAAATCCACGGGCAACAGGACATCCTCGAGATCCATGTTGTGTACCAGGATCCCGAGGGCCAGCAAGGTCAGCAAGGGTGAACCGCCCAGCATCTTCGCCAAACCCACCGCACCAATGATGGTGCCCAGCAGCAGCGCAAACTGCGTACGTTCGTCCCGCGGCAGCTGACGTGCGAGCCGAATCAATCCCCAGGCCAGCACCAGCGCAATCACCACAGACACGATCAACACATACAGTGGCCCGAGCAAGGTCGGACCCCAGCTTTCGTTGTGGGCACGATGGACCGCCGGCAGGAGCGCCAGAAATGCCAGAAAGGAGATCGCGTTGTTAAGGGCGACGAGCACCAGCGTGCGTTCGGTGATGGGCCCACGAGCACCCAGTTCCTTGACCACAAGCAGCACGATCGCCGGTGACGACGAGATCCCGATCGCCGCTGCGAGTCCGGCGTGAACTGCCGGAAAGCCGAGATTGAGCAGCACCGCGAAAACGGCCACGAAGGACAGGGCTGACTCCAGCGACGACGCCAGCACCAGCGCCCGCTCCCGCCACACCAGCTCGACGTCGAGCAAACGTCCCATCTGGAACAGGATCAGCCCCAGGGCCACATCGACGAAGACCTGGGCGTTTTCGAGCATCCCGGGCGAAATCACACCGCTCACCCCGGGCCCCAGCATCACGCCCATGAAGATGAACCCGGTGATGCGGGGCAGTACTCCGGTCCGTTGCGCCAGCCGCCCGCCGACCAGCCCACCGATGATCAGCAGGCCGAACAGAATGAAGCCGTTGGCTGCTGGTGGCCACGGCGGCAGAAAGGAATACACGACAGGCGCCCGGACGCGCGTCCGCCCTCAGCGATCCGCGTAGCCGTTGGGATTGCCTGACTGCCAGCGCCAGGCATCCGCACACATCTCTTCAATGCCCCGCTGCGCCCGCCATCCGAGCACCTCCGTGGCTGACGAAGGATCAGCCCAGCACTCGGCCACATCGCCAGGCCTGCGCGCGACGATACGGTAGGGCACGCTTCGCCCCGAGGCCTGCTCGAATGCACGTACGACCTCGAGAACACTGTAGCCGCGCCCCGTACCGAGGTTCAGGGTCAAGACACCCTGCTGACCCGAAAGCATCCGCTCGAGGGTTTTTACGTGCCCATCGGCGAGATCCACCACGTGGATGTAGTCCCGCACCCCGGTCCCATCGGGCGTCGGATAGTCGTCTCCGAAGACCTGAAGCGCTTCGCGACGACCGACGGCAACCTGGCTGATGAAAGGCATCAGATTGTTCGGGATACCGTTCGGGTCCTCGCCGATCAGGCCGGAAGCATGGGCGCCCACGGGGTTGAAGTAGCGCAGCAGGGCAATCGACCAATCCGGCGCACTCGCGGCCAGGTCCTGCAACACGAACTCCATCATCCACTTCGTACGCCCGTACGGATTCGTTGGGCCGGTCGGGAAATCCTCCCGAATCGGCACCGAGGCAGGATCCCCATAGACAGTCGCGGACGAACTGAACACTAGGCGCGACACGCCCGCCGTTCGCATCGCCTCGGCCAGGGCAACCGTCCCGGACACGTTGTTGTCGTAATACGCCAGCGGCATGGCATTCGATTCGCCCACCGCCTTGAGTGCCGCAAAGTGGACCACGGCGTCAACCCGGTGGCCGGCCATGACCTCGGCGAGCAGCGCCCGGTTGCGCACATCGCCTTCAATGCGCGCACGCAGCGGGCGACCGGCAAGTGCCTCGACCCGATCCAGGGCCACCGGGCTGCTATTGGAATAGTTGTCGATGACGACAACGTCGTAGCCGCCCTCAAGCAGGGAGAGACAGGTGTGCGAGCCAATGTAGCCCGCACCGCCGGTAACAAGAATGACTGACATGAATGGCGGTCCGTGGGCGCAAGGGCCCCGAGTGAGATGGTTCACCCGATTATCGCCCGAGTTCGCGTCCGAACTTCGGTGCGAATTGAAACGTTCGCCTTCGCGCAAAAAAAAACCGGGCCCGAGGCCCGGTTCTTTTTTCGCACGACCACCTTACTCGGCGGCCGCCTCCACCACTTCGCCCAGATCCTGCTCAGGCCGGTCGAGCAGCTCGACCAGCGCCATCGGGGCGTTGTCGCCGTCCCGGAACCCGAATTTCAGGATCCGCAGGTAACCACCATTACGGGCGGCGTAGCGCGGGCCCAGCTCGTCGAAGAGCTTGACCACCATATCGCGGTCGCGAAGGCGGTTGAACGCCAGGCGACGGTTCGACAGACTGGGCTTCTTGCCCAGGGTGATCATCGGCTCCACGACCCGGCGAAGTTCCTTTGCCTTGGGCAGCGTGGTCTTGATGACTTCGTGACGCAGCAGCGAGTTCGCCATATTGCGGAACATCGCTTGGCGGTGGGAGCTGGTGCGGTTCAGCTTGCGAAGACCGTGACGGTGACGCATGTTCGTTCCTCTATCTCTCTATGCGCCTATCAGCCGATCTTCTCGAGCCCGGCAGGCGGCCAGTTTTCAAGTTTCATTCCGAGCGTCAGGCCGCGCGAGGCAAGAACTTCCTTGATCTCGTTCAGCGACTTCCGACCCAGGTTCGGGGTCTTCAGCAACTCGGTCTCGGTGCGCTGGATCAGATCACCGATGTAGTAAATGTTCTCTGCCTTGAGGCAGTTGGCCGAACGGACCGTCAGTTCCAGATCGTCGACCGGACGCAGCAGCACCGGGTCGATCACGGGCGCCTTCGGCTGCTCGATCGCGGCGGGCGTCCCCTCGAGGTCCGCGAAGACCGACAGCTGATCCATCATGACCCGAGCCGCATAGCGGATGGCCTCTTCGGGATCCACGGCACCATTGGTCTCGATGTCGATGACCAGCCGGTCCAGATCGGTACGCTGCTCGACCCGGGCGCTCTCGACCTGATAGCTGACCCGACGCACGGGACTGAACGATGCGTCCAGAACCACACGACCAATCACCTTGGAGTCGCCAACGGGCAGTCGCACGTTACCGGGAACGTAGCCGCGGCCTTCCTCGACCTTGATCTGCATGTCGAGCTTTCCGCCCGGTGCCAGGTGAGCGATCACGTGGTCCGGATTGATGATCTCCACGTCGTGCGACGTCTCGATATCACCCGCGGTGACGACCCCTTCACCTTCCTTGAACAGACGCAGCGTGGCTTCGCTTCGACTGTGCAGCTTGAGCACCACACCCTTGAGGTTGAGCAGCAGATCGACGATGTCCTCGCGGACGCCATCCAGCGTGCTGTACTCGTGCAGCACGCCTTCGATCATGACCTCGGTCGGGGCATAGCCAGGCAGCGAGGACAGCAGGATGCGCCTCAGGGCATTGCCGAGCGTATGGCCGAAGCCGCGCTCGAACGGCTCCATGGTCACGCGGGCGTGCACCGGAGAGACGTTCTGTACATCAATGATACGAGGCTTCAGCAGCGCGTTGCTTTGCATCGATATTCCCTTGGATCCGTAACCGTTTCAGATCTCGCAATCAGCGAGAATACAGTTCGACGACCAGACCTTCGTTGATCGTTTGCGGCAGCTCGGCACGCTGGGGGTACGCTTTGAAGACACCCTTGCCAGCCCTGACGTCCACCTCGATCCACTCCGGGAATCCACGCGACTCGGCAGCTTCGATCGACGCCTTCACCCGCAGTTGGGCGCGAGCACCTTCGGTCAGCTCGACCGTGTCACCGGGCTTCACGGTGAAGGACGGGATGTTGACGCGCTTGCCATTCACGAGCACGCCATTGTGGCGAACCACCTGACGCGCTTCGGCGCGGCTGACGCCAAAGCCCATGCGGTAGG
The DNA here is from genome assembly GCA_020445805.1 of Rhodocyclaceae bacterium. Classification (GTDB taxonomy): domain Bacteria; phylum Pseudomonadota; class Gammaproteobacteria; order Burkholderiales; family Rhodocyclaceae; genus Cognatazoarcus. The sequence goes on along the minus strand of JAGRFX010000058.1, from coordinate 11,718 downwards.
CGACGGCGTCCAGGCGACCTTCCAGCAGCTGGAGCAGGTTCTCACCGGTCTGACCCTTGCGGCGGTCGGCCTCGGCGTAGATCTTGCGGAACTGGCGCTCGAGCACGCCGTACAGGCGGCGCAGCTTCTGCTTTTCCCGCAGCTGCACGCCGTAGCCCGACATGCGCTGACCCGAACGCTGGCCATGTTGACCCGGCGCATAGGAGCGGCGCTCGATGGAGCACTTGTCAGTGAAACACTTCTCGCCCTTCAGGAAGAGCTTCTCGCCCTCCCGGCGGCACTGGCGGCACTTGGGATCTAGATTACGAGCCACTTCTAAACTCCTTAGATACGGCGCTTCTTAGGCGGACGGCAGCCGTTGTGCGGGATCGGCGTGATGTCGGTGATCGACGTGATCTTCATGCCGAGTGCGTTCAGCGCACGGACGGCAGATTCACGACCCGGGCCGGGGCCCTTGATCCGCACCTCGAGGTTCTTGACGCCGCATTCCTGCGCCGCCTTGCCGGCTGCATCCGCGGCGACCTGGGCCGCAAACGGAGTGCTCTTGCGCGAGCCCTTGAAGCCCGCCCCACCTGCCGTCGCCCACGACAGCGCGTTACCCTGCCGATCGGTGATGGTGATGATGGTGTTGTTAAAGCTCGCGTGAACGTGGGCAATGCCTTCGGCCACGTTCTTCTTGACCTTCTTGCGAACCTTGGTTGCAGTCTTGACCATGTCAGATTCCTATCACTTCTTGCCGGCGATCGGCTTGCGCGGGCCCTTGCGGGTGCGCGCATTGGTACGAGTCCGCTGGCCGCGCATGGGCAGGCCACGACGATGACGGAAGCCACGGTAGCAACCCAGGTCCATCAGGCGTTTGATGTTCATCGTGACTTCACGACGAAGGTCGCCCTCGACCAGGTACTGGCCAACCTGCTCGCGCAGGCGCTCCATATCCGACTCGGTCAGATCCTTGATCTTCGCCGAACGCTCTACCCCAGCCGCGTCACAAATCTTCTGCGCGCGGGACCGTCCGATACCGAAGATGGCGGTCAGCGCGATTTCGGCATGCTTGTGGTTGGGAATGTTTACCCCAGCAATGCGGGCCATTCAGTCACCCCAGAAAGCTAAACATTGAATAATAATCGATCCAGGCCTGAAGCTCAACCCTGGCGCTGCTTGTGGCGAGGATCCGTGCAGATGATCCGAACTACACCCTTGCGGCGGATGACCTTGCAGTTACGGCAAAGCCGTTTGACCGATGCCTGAACTCTCATATCAAAAACTCCAAACAATTCACTCGAAAGCTCACTTCGTCCGAAACACGATCCGCCCCTTGGACAGATCGTACGGAGTGAGCTGCACCGTAACCTTGTCGCCCGGAAGAATACGGATGTAGTGCATGCGCATCTTCCCGGAGATGTAGCCCAGGATCATGTGGCCGTTCTCTAGCCGGACCCGGAACGTTGCATTGGGCAGGTTCTCCGTGACCTCACCCTGCATTTCGATCACATCTTCCTTCGACATGCGATCACCTCATCGGCAGTCCGGCGCCCTTGAAGTTGGCTTTCTTCAGCAGGCTTTCGTACTGGTGAGACATCACATAGGCCTGAACCTGGGCCATGAAGTCCATCGTGACCACCACGATGATCAGCAAAGACGTGCCGCCGAAATAGAACGGGACGTTCCACTTCAGGATCAGGAACTCCGGCAGCAGGCAGACCAAGGTGATATAGACCGCACCCGCCATCGTCAGACGCATCAGGATCCGGTCGATGTAGCGCGCCGTCTGTTCGCCGGGACGAATCCCCGGAACAAACGCACCACTCTTCTTGAGGTTGTCTGCCGTTTCACGCGCATTGAAGACCAGGGCGGTGTAGAAGAAACAGAAGAACACGATCGCTGCCGCGTAGAGCATCACGTAGATCGGCTGCCCTGGCGACAGGGTGGATGCGATGTCCTTCAGCCAGGTCATGCCCTCGGAAGAACCGAACCACTGACCGATCGTCGCCGGGAACAGGATGATGCTCGAGGCGAAGATCGGCGGAATCACACCCGACATGTTGAGCTTCAGAGGCAGATGCGAACTCTGTCCGCCATACACCTTGTTGCCCACCTGCCGCTTCGCGTAATTGACCAGAATCTTCCGCTGACCGCGCTCAACGAACACCACAACACCCGTCACGACGACAACCAGGATGCAGATCATCAGAGCCACAACCGGGTGCATGGCCCCCGTGCTGACGAGCTCGAACAGTCCCCCGATCGCATTTGGCAATCCTGCCGCGATGCCGCCGAAGATGATGATCGAGATGCCGTTTCCGATGCCGCGCTCCGTGATCTGCTCGCCGAGCCACATTAGGAACATGGTGCCGGTGACCAGCGTCGCGACCGTGACGACCCGGAACATGACGCCCGGTTCGAGCACCAGACCCGCCTGACTCTCCAGCGCAACCGCAATGCCAAACGACTGGAACAGCGCAAGCGCAAGCGTTCCATAGCGCGTGTACTGGGTGATCTTCCTGCGACCCGCCTCACCTTCCTTCTTCAGCGCCTCGAGTTGAGGGCTGGCAACGCTCATCAACTGCATGATGATCGACGCGGAGATGTACGGCATGATCCCGAGCGCAAAAATCGTGAAGCGCGACAGCGCCCCGCCCGAGAACAGGTTGAACACACCCAGAATCCCGCCCCGCTGCGAATTGAACAGCTGCGCCAACTGGTCGGGATCGATACCGGGGACAGGAATATGGGCGCCGATCCGATAAACGATCAGCGCACCCAGCAGGAAGGTCAGGCGACGCTTGAGGTCACCGAACTTGCCTGCACTGCCTACGCCTGGTGCTTGCTTGGCCACGGTCGTCGTGCCTTATTCCGCCGCCACCGAACCGCCGGCAGCCTCGATGGCCGAGCGCGCACCCTTGGTGGCGCCAACGCCCCGGAGGACAACCTTGCGATCGATACTGCCGGACAGGACCACCTTGGCGGCCAGCGAATCAGCCGGGATGATGCCCGCCTGCTTCAGGACCAGAAGATCGATCTCGTCCACCGGCACGCTGGCCAGTTCCGACAGCCGGACTTCGGCATTGCGGGCACGGGTCAGAGACACGAAACCACGCTTCGGCAGACGCCGCTGCAGCGGCATCTGACCGCCTTCGAAGCCGGTCTTGTGGAAGCCACCAGCACGCGACTTCTGCCCCTTGTGGCCCCGGCCGCAGGTCTTTCCGAGCCCGCTGCCAATGCCACGTCCGACGCGCTTGCTCGCCGACTTCGAGCCCTCACCGGGCTTGATCGTATTCAGGCGCATTTCAGGCCTCCAGCTTAACGAGGTACGAAACCTTGTTGATCATGCCGCGAACTTCGGGGGTGTCCTGCAGCTCAACCGTCTGGTTGAGTTTGCGCAGACCCAGTCCGCGTACGGTGGCACGGTGCGATTGCTTCGTACCGATCACGCTCTTGACCAGCGTGACCTTCACAGTCTTGTCAGCCATCTCTTACCCCAGCAACTGCTCGACGGTCATGCCGCGCTTGGCCGCGATCTCGGAAGGCGTGCTCACCGAGTTCAGGCCGTTCAGCGTTGCACGGACCACGTTGTACGGATTGGTGGAGCCCAGACACTTGCAGATGATGTCGGTAACGCCCATCACCTCGAAAACGGCACGCATCGGACCGCCGGCGATGATGCCGGTACCGGCGGGGGCCGGCTGCATCAGGACCTTGGCGGCACCGTGACGCCCAACCACGGTGTGGTGCAGGGTGCCATCCTTGAGTGAAATCCGCTTCATCTTGCGACGCGCCTCGTCCATGGCCTTTTGCACGGCCACCGGCACTTCACGCGCCTTGCCCTTGCCCATGCCCACGCCGCCGTCGCCATCACCCACGACGGTGAGCGCGGCGAAACCGAGGATCCGACCACCCTTCACGACCTTCGTGACCCGGTTGATCGACACCATCTTTTCCCGCAGGGAGTCGTCGCGCTCCTCGGCGACCTGCGGCTTTCTGCTTTGCTGCTTAGCCATTGCGATCCTCTCTTAGAACTTGAGGCCGCCTTCGCGAGCGGCTTCGGCCAGGGCCTTGACCCGGCCGTGGTAGTGGAAGCCAGCCCGATCGAAGGCTACGGTCTCGATGCCCGCCGCCTTGGCTCGCTCGGCGATGAGTTTCCCGACGACCGTGGCCGCCTGGGCGTTGCCGCCATTGGGCACCTGGGAACGGACAGCCTGCTCGACCGTCGATGCCGACGCCAGCACCTGCGAGCCGCAACCCGAAATAACCTGGGCATAGATATGGCAGTTGGAACGATGAACCGTCAGGCGCACAGCCTTGAGTTCAGCGATCTTGGCACGGGTTTTACGTGCCCGGCGCATACGCGCAACTTTCTTGTTCATGGCTGCTGGCCCTTACTTCTTCTTGGTTTCCTTGAGCGAAACGACTTCGTCGGCATAGCGCACGCCCTTGCCCTTGTAGGGTTCGGGAGAGCGATAGGCGCGAATTTCCGCTGCCACCTGACCGACCTGCTGCTTGTCGATGCCCTTGATGATGATCTCGGTCTGGGTCGGCGTCTCGGCCTTGATGCCTGCCGGCAGCTGGTGCGCGACCGGGTGCGAGAAACCCAGGGAAAGATTGACCTTGTCGCCCTGAGCCTGGGCGCGATAGCCGACCCCGACCAGGGTGAGCTTGCGCTCGAAGCCTTTCGAGACACCGACCACCATGTTGTTGACCAGGGCACGGATCGTCCCGGACATGGCGTGCGAGTTGTCCTTCCCGGGCACAGCCGAACACTGCACCTTTCCGTCGGCAACCTCGACCTTGACGCTCGGAACGATACGACGCTCAAGCGAGCCCAGCGGCCCCTTGATCGACAGGATCTCACCGCTCAGCTTGGCCTCCACACCCTGGGGCAGGACGACCGGATTCTTTGCAACGCGTGACATTTGATGGCGCCTCCGATCAAGCCACGATGCAGATGACTTCGCCGCCGACGCGATTGGCTCGCGCGGCACGATCCGTCATCACACCCTTGGGCGTAGAAACAATCGCGACACCCAGACCGTTCATGACACGGGGCAATTCGTCACTGCCTTTGTAAACCCGCAGGCCGGGGCGACTCACGCGCTCGATGCGCTCGATCACCGGGGCACCTGCGTAGTACTTGAGCGCCAGGTCGAGAGACGACTTGTTGCCATCCGCACGGACGGCAAAATCGTCGATATAGCCTTCGTCCTTCAGCACTTTGGCAATGGCCGCCTTCAATTTCGAGGCAGGCATGGAAACGGAAGCCTTTTGCGCCTGCTGACCGTTGCGGATCCGGGTCAGCATATCGGCGATAGGATCGGACATACTCATTGCTTACTCCTTACCAGCTCGCCTTGGTCATCCCGGGGACTTCGCCACGGAATGCGATTTCGCGCAGTTTGTTCCGGCACAGCCCGAACTTGCGGAAGACACCACGCGGACGCCCGGTCAAGTTGCAGCGATTGCGCTGGCGTGTCGGGTTCGCATTGCGCGGCAGCTGCTGCAGCTTCAGTCGCGCAGCCATCCGCTCTTCCTCGGACAGACTTTGATCTTTGATCTGGGCAATGAGGGCCGCACGCTTGGCGGCGTATTTCGCCACCAGTTTCGCGCGCTTCTCTTCGCGATTGATCAGGGCCAGTTTCGCCATATCAACCTCAATTCTTGAAAGGAAACTTGAACGCGGCGAGCAAAGCGCGCGCTTCTTTGTCGGTCTTGGCCGTCGTGGTGATGCTGATGTTCATCCCACGCAGCGCGTCGATCTTGTCGTACTCGATCTCGGGGAAAATGATCTGCTCTTTCACCCCGAGGTTGTAGTTGCCGCGACCGTCGAAGCCCTTGCCACCGATACCGCGGAAGTCGCGGATCCGGGGAATCGCGACCGTCACCAGACGGTCGAGGAATTCGAACATCCGGGGACCGCGCAGGGTCACCATGCACCCGATGGGGTAGCCTTCACGGATCTTGAACCCGGCGATCGACTTGCGAGCCTTGGTGGCAACCGGCTTCTGGCCGGCAATCTTCGTCAGATCACCAATGGCGTTCTCGAGGATCTTCTTGTCACCGACAGCTTCGCCAACACCCATGTTCAAAGTGATCTTGGTGATGCGCGGCACCTCCATGATCGACTTGTAGCCGAACTCCTGGAGCAGACCAGGAACGACCGTTTCCTTGTAAAACTGTTGCAAGCGGGCCATTTCTACTCCTTACGCGTCCACGAGCTCGCCGTTCGACTTGAAGAATCGAACCTTGCGACCATCTTCGAGGATGCGGAAACCAACGCGGTCAGCCTTCTGCGTCGCTGCATTGAAGAGCGCGACGTTGGAGACGTTGAGCGGCATTTCCTTTTCGACGATGCCACCCACCTGCCCCTTCATGGGGTTGGGGCGCACGTGCTTCTTCACGCGATTCACGCCTTCGACGACCACATGCTCGGCATCCACACGACGCAGAACCGTGCCGCGACGCCCGCGATCCTTACCGACCAGGACGACGACTTCGTCACCTTTACGAATCTTGTTCATCGCAAACCTCAAAGAACTTCAGGGGCCAGGGACACGATCTTCATGAACTTCTCGGTACGCAATTCGCGCGTGACCGGCCCGAAGATACGGGTGCCAATGGGCTCCAGCTTGGTATTGAGGAGAACCGCGGCGTTGCCGTCGAACTTGACCAGCGAGCCGTCCGGGCGGCGGACGCCCTTGCGGGTGCGCACCACGACGGCGTCGTAGACGTCGCCCTTCTTCACCTTGCCGCGCGGGATGGCATCCTTCACCGACACCTTGATGATGTCGCCGATCGCGGCATAGCGACGCTTGGAGCCACCCAGCACCTTGATGCACTGCACGGAGCGCGCACCACTGTTGTCAGCGACCCCGAGGACCGACTGCATTTGAATCATCGATTTAATCTCCAACTTATCCCGCAAGCCGCGGACAGTCTTGGAACCCGTTAGGGTTGAATGCTGGCCGAACAGCCAGCAAAGACTGCGAATAATAACAGCTTGGCGCTTTCACGCCAAGCTGTTTGTGTCCCGCGAAGGAAAAAAGCTTTAGATGATGCGAGCCTTCTCGATCACCTTGGTGACTTTCCACGACTTCGTCTTGGAAATCGGGCGGCACTCCTCGATCTCGACCAGGTCGCCTTCCGCCGCACCATCCACCGAATGGGCATGGTACTTGGCAGAGCGCTTGATGACCTTGCCGTAGAGCGGGTGCTTGACCCGGCGCTCGACGAGAACCGTAACCGTGTTCGTCATCTTGTCGGAAATGACCCGACCCGTCTCGGTCCGACGGACCGCCTTGTTTTCTTCGCTCATTGTTGTCCCACCTTCTCAGCAAGCACCATGCGCACACGCGCGATGTCGCGACGAACGGTTTTGAGCTGACTCGTATTGGCCAGTTGCTGCGTAGCATGCTGCATCCGCAGGCTGAACTGGGCCTTCAACAGATCGAGCAGTTCCTTGTTGAGTTCGGGCGCGCTCTTGGCGCGGAGTTCACTCGCTTTCATGATCATCCCACCTGGCGCGACACGAAAGTGGTGGACATCGGAAGCTTGGCCGCCGCCAGGCGGAATGCTTCACGAGCCAGCGCTTCGTCGACGCCGTCCATTTCGTACAAGACCTTGCCGGGCTGGATCTCGGCGACCCAGTACTCCGGGTTACCTTTACCGTTACCCATCCGAACCTCCGCCGGTTTCTTCGAAATCGGCTTGTCCGGGAAGATGCGGATCCAGATCCGACCGCCACGCTTGATGTGACGGGTCATCGCGCGACGGGCAGATTCGATCTGCCGGGAGGTCAGACGACCACGGCCGGTTGCCTTAAGGCCGTATTCGCCGAAGCTGACCTTCGTGCCCCGCGTCGCCAGGCCCGTATTGCGGCCTTTGTGCTCTTTGCGGTACTTCCTTCTTTTCGGCTGCAGCATCATTCGCTCCTGCTATCGTTTCCGCCCGAAGCGTCGCCGTCACCACGGTCACCGCGGCGAGGCGCGCGACGACCGGGGCGAGCATTGTCGCCATCGTTGCGCGGACCGCGACGGCCACGACGGTTGTCAGCTTCCGGCTCGGCAACCACCGGCTGATCGTTGCCGCCCATGACTTCACCCTTGTAGACCCAGACCTTGATCCCGATGATGCCGTAGGTGGTCTTGGCTTCCGAGAAGCCGTAGTCGATGTTCGCGCGCAGGGTGTGAAGCGGCACGCGACCTTCGCGGTACCACTCGGTCCGGGCGATCTCGATCCCGTTCAGGCGACCGGAACTCATGATCTTGATGCCCTGGGCGCCAAGACGCATGGCGTTCTGCATCGCGCGCTTCATGGCGCGACGGAACATGATCCGGCGCTCGAGCTGCTGGGCGATCGAATCGGCGATCAGCTGGGCATCGATCTCGGGCTTGCGCACTTCCTCGATGTTCACGTGCACCGGAACACCAACGATCTGCTGCAGGTCCTTCTTGAGCGCTTCGATGTCTTCGCCCTTCTTGCCGATCACAACGCCAGGCCGCGCGCTGAACAGCGTAATGCGCGCGTTCTTGGCCGGCCGCTCGATCACGACCCGCCCTACCGACGCGTGCGCGAGCTTCTTCTTCAGGTACTCGCGCACCTTCAGGTCGTCGTGCAGCGTCTTGGCGAAGTTCGCGCTATTGGCAAACCACTTCGAACCCCAGTCACGCGTAACCGCGAGACGGAATCCGGTCGGATGAATTTTCTGTCCCATGCGAACTCCTTAGACGCCAACGGTCACGTAAATGTGGCAGGTCTGCTTCAGGATGCGGTTGCCCCGCCCCTTGGCACGCGCGGTGAAGCGCTTGAGGGACATCCCCTCTTCCACGTGAATCGTCTTGATCCGGAGCTCGTCAATGTCGGCACCGTCATTGTGCTCGGCATTGGCAATGGCAGATTCAACGACCTTGCGAACGATCTTGGCACCCTTCTTCGGCGAGAAGGCAAGAATGTTCAGGGCCTGATCCACTTTTTTCCCGCGAACCTGATCGGCAATCAGGCGCCCTTTCTGGGCCGACAGCCGTACACCGCGGAGAATGGCTTTGGTTTCCATGCTCACCCCTTACCGCTTCGTCTTCTTGCTGGCGACGTGACCCTTGAAGGTACGCGTCAGCGCGAATTCGCCGAGTTTGTGGCCGACCATGTTCTCGGTCACATACACCGGCACATGCGCACGGCCGTTATGGACCGCGATCGTCAGGCCGACGAAATCCGGCAGGATGGTCGACCGACGCGACCAGGTCTTGATCGGGCGCTTGTCGTTTCCGCCACGGGCAGCGTCCACCTTCTTGAGAAGGTGCGCGTCGACAAACGGGCCTTTCTTGATAGAACGAGACATCTGTTACCCCTTATCGCTTGTGCCGACGCTGCACGATCATGGAACTCGTGCGCTTGTTCGAGCGGGTGCGGTAGCCCTTGGTCGGCTGGCCCCACGGGCTGACCGGAACCCGTCCCTCGCCGGTGCGGCCTTCGCCACCACCGTGCGGGTGATCGATCGGGTTCATCGCCACGCCACGGACCGTCGGGCGAATGCCACGCCAGCGGTTCGCACCGGCCTTGCCGATCTTGCGCAGACCGTGTTCGCCATTGCCCACTTCACCCACGGTCGCGCGGCACTCGATGTGCACGCGGCGGATCTCACCGGAGCGGAGGCGGAGCTGGGCGTATTCACCATCACGAGCGAGGAGCTGAGCGGAGGTGCCTGCGGCCCGAGCCAGCTGGGCACCTTTGCCCGGCTTCATCTCGATGCAGTGGATCGTGCTACCCACAGGAATATTGCGGATCGGGAGGGCGTTACCGGACTTGATCGGCGCTTCCGCGCCCGACATCAGCTCCTGGCCGACCTCGACGCCACGCGGCGCGATGATGTAACGACGCTCGCCGTCGGCATAGCACAGCAAAGCAATGTGCGCCGAACGGTTCGGATCATATTCGACGCGCTCCACTTTCGCCGCGATACCGTCCTTGTTGCGACGGAAATCGATAAGGCGGTAGTGCTGCTTGTGGCCGCCACCCTGATGGCGGACGGTCACGTGGCCATTGTTGTTGCGGCCAGCGGTGCGGCCTTTCGGCTCGACAAGCGCTTCGTGCGGGCGACCCTTGTGCAGGGACGCATTCACGACCTTGACCAGACCGCGACGGCCCGGGGAGGTCGGCTTAACTTTTACCAGTGCCATGACTCTTTACTCCCCGGCTGCGAAGTTGATTTCTTGGCCGGGCTTGAGGCACACGAATGCCTTCTTCCAGTCTTTGCGGCGACCCATCATGCGGCCGAAACGCTTGACCTTGCCCTTCACGTTCGCCACCTGGACGGACTTGACCTCGACCTTGAACAGGAGCTCGACGGCCGCCTTGATCTCGGGCTTGGTTGCGTCGGAGGCGACGTGGAAGACCACTTGTTCGTTCTTGTCGGCGACATAGGTCGCCTTTTCCGAAATCTGCGGGGCCAGCAAGACCTGCATCAGCCGCGCTTCGCTGAAGTTGCTCATTGCCAAGCCTCCTCCATCTTGGCGACCGCAGCACGCGTCACCAGCACTTTCGGGAAGCGGACCAGGGACACCGGATCGGTCTCGCTCACCGACAGCACGAGCACGTGCGGCAGGTTGCGCGAGGACAGGAACAGGTTCTCGTCCAGCTCGTCAGTAATCACGAGCACCGACTCAAGCCCCATGCCCTTCAGCTTCTGGGACAGCAGCTTGGTCTTCGGCGCATCGACCGTGAAGGCATCCACGACAGCCAGGCGATCTTCACGGGCCAGCTGCGACAGGATGGACGCGACACCGGCGCGATACATCTTGCGGTTGACCTTCTGGGTGAAGTTCTCGTCGGGCGAGTTCGGGAATACCTTGCCACCTCCACGCCAGATCGGGCTGGAGGCCATACCGGCACGCGCACGGCCGGTACCCTTCTGCCGCCACGGCTTGCGGGTCGAGGCACGCACGTCAGCACGACCCTTCTGCGCCCTGTTGCCGGAGCGGGCGTTCGCCAGGTACGCCGTAACGACCTGATGAATCAGCGCTTCGTTGTATTCGCGACCGAACAGCGTGTCGGAGGCCTGGACGGTCTCGGCGGACTGCCCTTGATCGTTCAATAGCTTCAGTTCCATCACGCCCCCGCCTTGACCGCAGGACGCACGATCACGTCCGAGCCCTTCGAACCCGGCACCGCACCCTTGACGAGGAGCAGTTGCCGTCCGACATCCACGCGAACCACTTCGAGGTTCTGCTGGGTGGTGCGGGCGTCACCGAGGTGACCCGCCATGCGCTTGCCGGGGAAGACGCGACCCGGATCCTGCGCCATGCCGATGGAACCCGGCGCGCGGGTCGTCACGGAGTTACCGTGCGATTCCCGGTTCGAACTGAAGTTGTGACGCTTGATGGAACCAGCAAAGCCCTTACCGATCGAGGTTCCGGTCACGTCAACCATCTGACCGACCGAGAAAAGCTCGACAGACAGCGCGTCGCCAGCCTTCAGCTCAGCCAGCTTGGCGACATCGACACGGAACTCACGGAGGACACTGCAGGACTCGACACCCGCTTTCGCGAGGTGGCCGGCCACCGGCTTTGTCAGCCGACTGACACGACGCTTGCCAAAAGCCACCTGGACCGCGGCGTAGCCGTCGGTTTCCGGTGTCTTGATCTGGGACACGCGATTGTCGGACACGTCAAGCACCGTCACCGGGATGGAACGACCATCCTCGGCAAAGATGCGAGTCATGCCGACCTTGCG
>JAGRFX010000596.1 GCA_020445805.1 Rhodocyclaceae bacterium | reverse complement strand
AGCCGCGACATCTTTCCCGAACTGACGGTGAAGGAGAACCTGATCCTCGGGCTGAAGCCCAGGGGCGAAGGGCGCTGGAGCATGGAGGAGATCTATGACCTGTTCCCGGTGCTGCGCACCCGCGCCGATACCCGCGCCGGATCGCTGTCGGGCGGCGAACAGCAGATGCTGACCATCTGCCGCACGCTGATCGGCGACCCGGACCTGATCATGGTGGACGAGCCGACCGAGGGACTGGCGCCCAAGATGGTCGCCGCCGTGGGCAGGCTGCTGGAACAGATCGCCGCGCGCGGCGTGTCGATCCTGCTGGTCGAGCAGAAACTGGTGATCGCGCTCGACATCTCGCACCGGGTCTATGTCATGGGCCATGGAGAGATCGTTTTTGAAGGCACGCCCAGGTCGCTGATGGACAACGACGCGGTGCGCGCGGAATGGCTGGAGGTATGACGATGGGACGACCTGTTGCGCTGGTGACCGGGGCCCGCCAGGGGCTGGGGCGCGGCATCGCGCTGGCGCTGGCCGACCGTGGCTTTGACGTGGGCGCGCTGGACCTGATGGAGGACGCCAGGTCCGAAAGCCTGCTGGCGGAGCTTGAGGCGAAGGGCGCCAG
>JAGRFX010000595.1 GCA_020445805.1 Rhodocyclaceae bacterium | reverse complement strand
GCCCGTGACGGTCGGCACGCCGTTGGCTACCGCCACCGGGCAGAAGATGACGCGCTGGTTTCTCCGGATCGCCTCGGCGCGGGCCAGGTTGAGCCCGGCGAGTACCTCGTTTGACTGACCGGTGAGGCGGCTGGACACGATGAACCCGTTCAGCCCCGGGATCGCAACCACGACGATGATGGCGAGCACCGTCATCGTGATCAGGAGTTCGGGCAGCGTGACACCGAGTTGCCGAGAGGAGGGATGTCTGTTCATGGTCGTTCCATAGTGTCGCGCTACTACATTAGCGCTCCCCGGCGGGCCGAAAAAACGATGCGAGACGGACGAAACGATTCAACGGACATGCGGTGAGGCGAGGCGTCGGGTGGCGGGTCAACCGGGACGGGTGGTCCGTATTCCGCCATGCGTCCCGGGAGCGCGGCACGCAACAGGACGACGCGGGAGGCCCGCAAAATGAAACGGCGCGCCCCGCCATTGCGACGGAACACGCCGGTGCTGTCAAATTGTAGGCCCCGTTTCGGGGCCTTCGCTCAGGCGGCAGCGCGCTCGAGCAGATCCACGCCTTCACCGCCGCCGATCTGGATACGGCGCGGCTTCATCGCCTCGGGCA
>JAGRFX010000594.1 GCA_020445805.1 Rhodocyclaceae bacterium | reverse complement strand
CCGAACGGGTCGTTCCTGCGCCCCGCCGGCGAGCAGCTGGCCGGCGGCTACATCATCTACGGGCCGCAGACCTACATCGTGGTCACCTTCGGCGCCGGCGTGCAGAGCTACATCTTCGACCCCGACACCAATGCCTGGCGGCTGGTCGAGACCGCGCACAAGGTGCCGGTGAAGGCGTTTGAATTCGCCATCAACGCCTCGAACTACCGGCACTGGAGCCCGGCGATCCGCGCCTATATCGACGACATGATCGCCGGCGAAACCGGTCCGCGCGACACCAACTTCAACATGCGCTGGGTCGCCTCGCTGGTGGCCGAGACCCACCGGATCATGTCGCGGGGCGGGATCTTTCTCTACCCGGGCGACGAGCGGAAGGGCTACGAACGCGGCCGGCTGCGGTTCGTCTACGAATGCGCGCCGATCGCATTTCTGATCGAGCAGGCGGGCGGCCAGGCCACCGACGGGCATGACCGGATCATGACCCAGCAGGCCGATACGCTGCATGCCCGCACCCCCTTCGTCTTTGGGTCGGCCGAGAAGGTCTCGCGGGTGACCGCCTACCAGGACCTGCCGGCGAACGAAGTCAACGCCCTGTTCGGAAACCGCGGCC
>JAGRFX010000593.1 GCA_020445805.1 Rhodocyclaceae bacterium | reverse complement strand
CTGGGGATGACCAGCAGGCTCTCGGGGCCGAGGTCGCCGGCCAGTTCCGGGTGCGCTTCCAGCAGGTCGTCGTCATCGATGAAGGAGCGATTGTTGATGTAGTCCACGAACTGCGGCGCGCGCGGGTTGCCGATATCGTAGATCACCACCCCGCCGATGCGCTCCAGGCCGATGAAGGCGTAGGTGCGCCCCCACAGGCTGGCGATGGTCACCGCCTCGGCCTCGGGGCCCTTGTTGTCGCTGCGGTTGTCGATCTCGTCGCCGGTGTTGGAGGCGTTGAAATTGTCCGGGAAGGCGGCGGCGGTGATCTGCTCCAGGGCGTCGCCGCTGTCCCACACCAGTTCGCCGTCGGCGCTCCAGATGCTGAAGGAGCGGCCGCCGTAGCTGTACAATTCGGCCAGTTCGCCGTCCTCGTTGATGCCGTCGATGGTGGAGATATTGACCCGGCGCAGCTGCTCGTCCTCCGCCAGCGCCTGCACCTCGGCCGTGGCGGCCAGCCCGCTGCGGCCGAAGGAGATCACGTCCTCGTAATCCTTGAGGCGGATGACGTCGCCACGCCCTTCCTCGTCGGCGTCGCCGCGATCATCGCCCTCGTTGGCGGTGACGTAGT
>JAGRFX010000592.1 GCA_020445805.1 Rhodocyclaceae bacterium | reverse complement strand
CAACACCGGTGATGAGATAGTCGAACCCTTCCGGGAAATCGGCTAAAATTTCTTGGGCCGTGGTGCGTTTATGGACTGCGATATTGGCCGGGTTTTCGAACTGCTGCGGCATCCAGGCGTTGGGAATTTCTTCGAGAAGTTCTGCCGAGCGGTCAAGTATACCTTTAATGCCCAGTGCACGCGGCGTCAGTTCGCAGGTGGCTCCGTACGCTTCCATCACGCGGCGGCGCTCAACGGTCATCGAGTCGGGCATAACCAGAATGAGTTTGTAACCTTTAACCGCTGCGGCCATGGCCAGGCCGATGCCGGTGTTGCCGGAGGTCGGCTCAACAATGATACTTTCGGGTTTAAGAAGGCCGCGTTCTTCGGCATCTTCAATCATCGACAGGGCAATGCGGTCTTTAATGCTGCCGCCCGGATTGGCCCGTTCCAGCTTAATCCACACTTCGTGGGTGTCGGGGTAGAGTTTGTTGATCCGCACGTGAGGGGTGTTACCGATGGTGTCTAAAATAGTATTGGCTCGCATGATATTTTCTCCTTGATTTTATAAATAATTGGTTAGTTTGTTAGTTGGTTAGTTGGTTGGTTGGTTGGTTTGTCTGGTTGTTTGT
>JAGRFX010000591.1 GCA_020445805.1 Rhodocyclaceae bacterium | reverse complement strand
GCAGGCACCGCAGGCGCGCCGTGCCCATCCGACCATCGAGCACCTGCTGCCGCTGTACTTCGCCCTTGGTGCTGCACCGGAAGGACACAGCCGCAATTCGGTGTTGCGCGGCGACATCACGCACCGCATCCTGGCGATGGACAGCTACGTGTTCGGCAGCACCGAAGCCACGCTCAACTGAACAGCACCACCTCCTCGCTGGAGGTGGGATGGATGGCCACCGTGGCGTCGAAATCGGCCTTGCGAGCGCCCATGCGGATTGCCACCGCGAAGCCCTGCAGCATCTCGTCCACACCCGGGCCGATCAGATGCAGGCCGATGACCCGCTCCTCGGGACCGACGCAGATCATTTTCATGAAGGTCTGCGACTCGCGCCGACCGGCCAATGACCATTGCATCGGCGTGAAGCGGCTGCGGTAAGCCTTGACCGCTTCGCGGCCGTGGCATTCCACCGCGGCCGCCTCGCTCAATCCCACGGTGGCCACCGGCGGGTGCGAGAAGACCACGCTGGGCACCATCTGCGAATCGAACCGAGCGTCCTCGCGACCACCGAACAGCCGGTCAGCCAATTGCCGCCCTTGTGCGATGGCCACCGGCGTCAGCGCGATCGG
>JAGRFX010000590.1 GCA_020445805.1 Rhodocyclaceae bacterium | reverse complement strand
CCAGGAAACCCTGGGCGCGGCCATGGTTGGGCGTGAAGAACTGACCCTGAGCCCCGGCGGCAGCGATTCCATGACCCTGAATTTCGGGCCGGAATCCCGCTATGTCGGCGTCATGGTGGCCTTCCGCGATATCGACAATGCCCTGTGGCGCGCCGTCACCTCGGTGCCGCAGAACGCCACCTCGGCGGTGGCCGTATCCCTCAGCGGGCTGACCGTACAGATCGGCGGCGCCGGGATCGTCGCACCGGCCAGCTAAGCCCAGATGTCCGTCAGCAACGGTCCGATCCTCCATGTCCTGGGATAACAAGGTCGTCTGGTCGGAGGGCATGTTCCTCCGCACCCAGCACTTCCAACAGGCCGACCGCCATACCGAATGGCAAGTCCGCAGCGCCCTGGCGGCGGCGCGTGCCCATCCCTGGGGGGTCACCGATCTCCAGATCAACCGGGAGATGCTGGCCGCCGGCAAGTTCGCCATCAGCCGCGCGGCCGGCATGTTCGAGGACGGCACGCCGTTCACGCTGCCCGACGGCGCCGATCATCCAGCGCCGCTGGACTTGGCGGATTCGGTGCGCAACTGCACGGTCTATCTGGGCCTGCCGGTGCGCCAGCCG
>JAGRFX010000589.1 GCA_020445805.1 Rhodocyclaceae bacterium | reverse complement strand
GGCTTCAGCCGCATCCGCAGCCGCTGGCTGACACGGCTTTCGGTGGCCGTGTGGCGGCAGTTCACGCCGCTGGACCTGAGCGAGGCGGCGCAGTCCGACTTCGACAGCCTGCATGCCGTCTTCACGCGCGCGCTGAAACCCGGCGCGCGACCGGTGGACCCGCGAGCCGACGTGCTGGTCAGCCCCTGCGACGCCATCGTGGGCGCCTGTGGCGCGGTGCGCGACGGGCAGGTCTTCCAGGCCAAGGGCATGCCGTACGCGATGGCCGACCTGTTCGGTGGCGACCCGCTGGCGGCCGACTTCATCGGTGGCAGCTACGTCACGCTGCGCCTGACCTCGGCCATGTACCACCGCTTCCACGCGCCGTGCGACGCGCGGCTGGGCGACGTGACCTACCTCAGCGGCGACACCTGGAACGTGAACCCGATCGCGCTGGCGCGTGTGGAGCGGTTGTTCTGCCGCAACGAACGCGCGGTGCTGCCGCTGACGCTGCCTTCCGGCGCGCGCATCGCCCTGGTGCCGGTGGCCGCCATCCTGGTGGCCAGCCTGCGCCTGCACGCGCTGGACGTACGCCTGCACCTGCGCTACCGCGGCCCGAACCGCCTGCCCTG
>JAGRFX010000588.1 GCA_020445805.1 Rhodocyclaceae bacterium | reverse complement strand
AGCCGAAATTTCGGTTCGTCAGATGCTCGAACACCGTGCCGGGGACGTGGTTGATGAAGATCATCACAAGGGCAAGGCCCCGAAGCACGTCGATCCGCCCGTCGCGCTGGCGCGCGGGCGATTGCAGGGCGGCGCGATCAGGCATCGGCGGTACCCTGGTCCGGCTGGGTGTCCGCACCGGCGGCCGCGCCCGAACTCTGCCCCCAGCGCGCGAGGATTGCGTCGTGGCGCGCAAGGATCGGCGGCAGGGCGCGTTCTTCGGGCATCCCGAACACCGCCGACCCCGCCGAAGGGCGTGAGGTCCAGGCGATCAGCAGCGGCGACAGGATCATCGGGCCAAGCACCGGCAACAGCCAGGGCAGCAGCGCGGGAATCCAGAACCATGAGGCGAACAGACCCAGAAGCCCGACCGTCACCATGAAATGACAGGCCTCGAACGCCTCGGTAACCGTCAGCCGCGCCTCCCCCCGCCGGTTCGCGGGCCAGCCGCCATCGGCGCCGCGCAGCACCTGAAGCACCGACCTTGTCTGGAATGCCATCAGGATCGGGGCGATCAGGCTGGACAGCGCGAGGTCCGAGATCGCGGAAAGGACCACCGGGCCGGGCCGCCC
>JAGRFX010000587.1 GCA_020445805.1 Rhodocyclaceae bacterium | reverse complement strand
TCGCCAGCGCGCCCTTCGACGAGGAAGGCGTGGCGACGGCGGAACGCTGTCTGGTCGAGGCCGGTGTGCTGCGCGGTTACCTGCTCGGCAGTTACTACGCCCGCAAGCTCGGCATGGCCTCGACCGGCAATGCCGGTGGTGCACACAATCTCGTCGTGCAGCCTACCGGCGAAAGCTTTGCGGAACTGGTGGCGAAGATGGATCGCGGTCTGGTGATCGCTGACCTGATGGGCAGCGGCATCAATCCGGTGACGGGTGATTATTCGCGCGGTGCCAGCGGATTCTGGGTCGAGAACGGGCAGATCCAGTACCCGGTTACCGAGATCACGGTAGCGGGTAACCTCAAGGACATGTATCGCGGCATCCTCGGTATCGGTACCGATGTGGATCGTCGCGGGGCCGTACTGACCGGGTCGATCCTGATCGACCGGATGACAATCGCCGGCAGCTGACGCGGTCTGCCTGCGGCAGCCGCATCGCGCTCAGCCGGGTGCGCTGCCCGTCAGCAATGCCAGGGCCTGGCGATATTTCGCGCTGGTGCCATCGATGATGGCCGGCGGCAGGCGCGGCCCCGGCGCTTTCTTGTTCCAGTCCAGCGTTTCGAGGTAGTCG
>JAGRFX010000057.1 GCA_020445805.1 Rhodocyclaceae bacterium | reverse complement strand
GTGTCCAGTGGGCGCCCTCCCACAACACCGTGGTCCAGAAGGTCCTGCGGCGGGCGCACCACGGCGACACCGTGATCCTCGTCCCGGGCAACCACGACGAGGCGCTGCGCGAGCACGCCGGGACCGCCTTCGGCGACATCCGCGTCGAGCTCGAGTGGGTCCACACCGCGGCCGACGGGAAACGCTACCTGCTGGTCCATGGCGACCAGTTCGACCAGGTCACGCTGCATCACCGCTGGCTCGCCGTGCTCGGTGACATCGGCTACAACACCTTGGTGCGGGCCAACCTGTGGCTCTCGCGCCTGCGCCGCCTGCTGCGCATCCCCGGCTACTGGTCCCTCGCCGGCTACGCCAAGCGCAAGGTCAAGACGGCCGTCGGCTTCATCTTCGACTTCGAGGATTCCGTGGCCCGCGAGACCCGCAATCGCCAGCTCGACGGCGTGGTCTGCGGCCATATCCACTGGGCGACCGAGCGGGAGATCGGCGGCGTCCGCTACCTCAACTGCGGCGACTGGGTGGACAGCTGCAGCGCCATCGTCGAGCACCACGACGGTCGGATGGAGGTGATCCACTGGACCGAGGCCGCCGTGGCCCAGCCCGTCCGCTCCCCCCAGATACCGGCGGCCAACGACGCCGTGGCGGCCCGGGTGCTGCCGGCGCCGGACACGTCGGCGCGGCCCGGCTGGGATGCGGGTGCAGGCCTGCTCGACTCCGAGCTGAGGCGCCCGGGCCGGTAGTCGCCGGGTGCTCAGTGCGGGGTCGCGAATCCGTTGCTGTCGTAGGACGGCGCGGTGCGGCTGACCGAGGGCGCGGTGAACAGCGATGCGTAGATGTCGGCCAGGCGGCCCGCCATGGTGGCCTGCGACCAGTGCGTGCATTCGCTGCGCGCTTCCCTCGACAGGACCGCCAGTTGCCGCGGGTTGGACGACAGGCGGCCGATCGCCTGGGCCAGCGCCAGGGCCGTGTCTTCCGTCAGGCGCACGCCCCGCGCCCGCCGCAGCACATCCGGAGCGCCGGATCGGGCAATCGCGACCACCGGCAGACCGGCGGCCATGGCCCGCAGCACGGACTCCCCGTCCACATCCTCGCGCGTGGCGAGTGCCAGCAGGTCGCAGGCGGCGTAGCAGTCGGCCAGATCCCGGGAGTCGGGCGCGAGCGCGATCACCCGGACGCGGGCCGCCAGTCCGGCGGCCCGCAGGCGGTAGCGCATGGCGTCGCTGTCCGCCCCGTCGCCAGCGACGATCAGCTGGGCACGGGGGGCCTGTTCGCGGGCCCGCTCCAGCACCTCGAGCAGGAAGCCGGACTCGGCTTCGGTCGCATGGTGATCGGCGCAATGGGCACCTGCCACCAGGACCAGGGGCCGCTCCGGATCGACGCCATGGCGGATCCGGAAGGCGGTCCCGTCGCCGCGCGCATACACGGCAGGGTCGATGCCGCCGGGCACGATCTCGATCCGCGTGCGGACCCCGTAGGAGACCAGGCGACTGCCCAGCCGCTCGCTGGCGGCCACCACGCAGCGCGCCGCCGCGCTGCGCCGGATCGTCAGCTGGCGGGCCACCCGGTGGCCCACGCCGGAGGGCAACAGGCGCATGAGGCCGGGCAGCAGCGCTTCCGCCGGCTGGTGCCAGCTCAGGAGCAGGGGCACGCCCAGTCGGGTGGCAAGGTGGGTGCCGGCCCGGTGGGCCAGCAGCGGTGAATGGACGTGGACGGCGTCGATCCCGCCCAGGTCCGCCAGCTGTCGCGTGCCGGCCGTCAGGGCCCGCCAGCCCATCCAGCACAGCTCTCCGCCGCCGGGCAGGTGCCGCGCCGGGATGCCGATCCGGCCGCCGTCCGATGACACGCCTGGTGCCACCAGGGTGCTGCGCACGCCCTCCAGGGCCAGTCCCCGGCGGATCACGTCGATCGACGGGGCGATAACCCCGTCGGCCGCATCACAGGCGTCGGACAGGTGAAGGACGTGCATCGAGACTCCAGGCTGGGGTTGCCTGCACGCTAGCGCCGCGACGTTGCGGCCGTATGACGCCATGCCAAGCGGGTAGCGCCGGGGCCCCGTGAGGGAGTCCCCGGCTGCCGGCCTCAGGCCGCCGCGCGACGCGTCCGCCGCCGGGCCGCCGGCGCGTCGTCGTCGGCCTGCCCGACCGGGGTGTCGTCGGCGGCTTCCGCGTCGCTCCAGCTGTGGTTGGCCTGAACCGCGGCCTCGGCCAGGCCTTCCAGCGACTGGTTCCAGGCGTCACTGACGATGTCGGCCGAACGCAGGGCCATTTCGGCACCCTTCGGCATCCAGCTGCCGAATTCGCCGTACAGCTCATGGGCCCGGGCGCGGCTGAGGTGGAGCTGGCGCTCCGCGACTTCGAAGCAGGTGGTCCAGGCGGCCACGACCTGGCGCTGGATGTCGGGCGTGCCCTCGAGCAGGGCCAGTCCCGGGACTGCGCGGCGGGTGTCGCCGGCCAGGCGGGCGTCCGCCCAGCTGCCGAACTCGACAACCGACAGGCGCGCCAGGGTCAGCCACGCCGAGCACGTCACGCGCACGGTGTCGAGGCCGGCATCGAGGCAGGCGTGCAGGTTGTCGAGCGTGGCCCGTTCGAACTGGGTGGTGTGGGCATGGTTCAGCATGGGGATCTCCGATGGGAATGGTCGCCGGCAGTCTGGCACGGGTGTCTTTCAGGAATGCTGCAGCAGCTGCCGGACCAGCCAGGCGGGGTCATCGAGGGGCAGGTCATGGCCGGCCCAGGGGTGCGGGCGCAGCGGCACCGTCCAGGCTTCGGCAAGGTGGTGGCTGCAGGCGGGCGACACCAGCCGGTCGCCCCAGCTGGCCAGCAGGCGGGTGTGCGGATGGGGCGGCTCGGCCGGGGCCTGGTAGCGGGCGGCGGCGGCCAGTTGTCGCAGGGTGTTGATGAGCTTGACCGGGTGGAGCCGGCGCCACTCGGCCCAGTCCTGCAGGATCGCTGCGGTGGCACCGGGCCCCAGGTTGGAGGTGAGGGCCAGGATGCGGGCCTCGGCGCGCGCGGCATCGCAGCCGGGCAGCAGGGTTCGGACGAGGCTCGGCAGGGCGCTGGGCCGGATGCGCTCGGTGGCCGCCGAGAACGGCGCGGCGCTGCCGTTGATCAGGGTCACCGACTCGAAATCCGAGGGCTGGCGGGCCACCCAGTCGATGGCGACCATCGCGCCGAGCGAGATCGCGACCAGCCGGAAGGGCGGCAGCACGCCGAGCCGTTCGCAGGCGCGGCTGCAGTAGGCGCTGTAGCCGGCGATGTGGGCGGGGCTGCGCAGGTGGTTGAGCCGGCCGTTGCCGGGCAGGTCCAGGGGCGTCACCGGCAGGCCCGTGGCGGCGGTCAGGGCCGCAGGGAAGTCGCCCCAGTGGTGGCTGTCGCGGGTCAGCCCGCGCAGCAGGATCCAGCGGCTCATGGGGGGCTGCCGTACCAGCGGGCGATCACGGCCGCCCGTTCGGCCTCGCGGGCGGCTGCGTCGGGCAGCCAGCGGCCATGGCTGGCGCAGGCCCGCGCCAGGAAGTCGAGGAAGGAGATGTGCCGCCGCAGGACGCGCTGGAAGCGGTGGGCGGCCACCGGGTTGAAGATGCCGTCGCGCGAGAAGGCCTGGCGCGGGTTCTTGCGCACCCACAGCCAGGAGCCCATCTCGAGGGTCAGCGGCAGGAAGTGGCCGGTGCCCCGCGCCCGGGCCTGGTCGTAGAGGTGGTCCCAGAGATCGCCGTGGGCGAGGTACTGCAGGCTCTGGGGCTCGAACAGGTAGCGGTGGTTGGCGTAGGTGTCGTCGAACAGCCGGCGCAAGGCGTCGGCCTCGGGCAGGTGGGCGATCGGCTCGCGGCTGCGGGCGTAGGGGACCCACACCCGGTCGCGGGCACCGAAGCCCGAGTGGCAATCCAGGCTGAGCGCCAGCGGGCGGTCGAACAGGACCTGCTCGACGGTGCGGCACAGGGCTTCGCTCTCGGGCTCCATGGCGGCCCCGGCGCGGCCCCGGTACCAGGGCAGGCGCGGGCTGATCCGCTGGCCCCCGACCAGGAAGGGCACCGAGCCCTCGGCTTCGGCCGGGGCGTTGCGCATCAGGTCCACGCCGGCCGGATTGGCGCGCGTGCCGAGCCACATGCCCGCCGGATTGACGAGCGGCATGAACACCATGCGGACGCGCTCGAGCATGGCGTGCAGGCTGTCGTCCCAGCGCAGTCGGACCAGCACGCTGCGCAGGTAGGCCAGCACGACCGCGGTGCCGATCCGCTCGAGGCCATGCACGCCACCGAAGAAGCCCACCGCCGGCGCCCCGGGGGCGGTCGTGCCCAGGCTGATGACCTGCACCGGGAACTGTCGGCCGCCTGTCGCGACGTTGGCCACCTCGGTCACGGTCAGGTGCCCGGCGCCGAGGGCCAGGATGGCCTCGAGTTCCACCAGTTCCGGCAGCTCGGTCATGAGGTGCGACAGGCCTGCAATCGCAGCGTAACCGACGACGCGTAGGCTGGATCCCGTTGCGGTATCACCGGAGCCTGCCATGCGAGCACGCCTGTCCAAGATCCTGAACCGACGCATCGCGCGGCTGTTCCCCGCGGGGCAACCCTTCCTCTACCTGCCGGAGTGAATATGTTCGTCGCACGTCGATCCGGGCTGCGCATGGTGTCGGCCCTGCTGCTGGCCCTGGCGGGGGGCGTGGTCGAATGCCTCGCGCTGGCGCGCGCACGGCTGCGGGCCGGGGGCTCGGGCGGGTAACCGGGTTCGCCCCGCACGGGGCAGGGCGGGCGGAGAGGCATGTTGCCGTTTGCCTGAGTGCTCGGGCGTTGCCGCCTAGGCAGCCTGCGTGTGTGTCCGCTGGGCCAGGTTGCCCAGCCGGCGCGCCATGACCCGCATCACCTCGACCGCGAAGCGCGGGGTTTCCTCCACCAGGAACAGGAAGCGGGCCTCGTCCACGGCCGCGAAGACGCAGTCCGTCAGCGCCGTCACCCGTGCCAGGCGCGGACGCTCGCCCAGCAGGGCCACTTCCCCGACGATGTCGCCCGGGCCGATGCGTTCGATCTCGCTCTGCCCCTGGACAACCGAAGCATGGCCTGACAGCAGCACGTACAGGATGGCGCCCGCCTCGCCCTCATCGAACAGCGCCTGGCCCTGGGGGATGGCGACGAGGTTGGGGTCGTTGCGGAAGAGATCGAAGAAGAGCATGGCGGTGGGCGCATCGGCATTCTTGTCGTTCCATCCTAGGGCATTCAGGTTGTCGTTTCGTGACGCTTTTATTGCGTCGCAATGCCCCTGAAATACGGGCCTGCCCGGGCGCGAGGCGGCGCGCAGGTCTGGGTGTCCGACGGTTGGAACTTGTCTAATGGACGATCGGTCGGGTATGTATCCAAGGTTATAGTTTCGCGGCCGGGCCAGATGGCGGCCGCGACCAGACACCTTGGGGAGAACATGAAGAAGACGGTGCGCGCGCTCTGGCTGGGACTGGCCCTTCTCACCGGCGTCGCCGGGGCCGACGACACGCTCACCATCAGCACCAACAACACGCCTCGCGATCGGGCCGTGCTCGAGGCCGTCTCGCGCGAGGCCTTCGGCCGCCTGGGTGTCGGGGTGCAGTTCGTCAGCCTGCCCTCAGAGCGCTCCCTGCGATCGGCGGATGAGGGCCTGGTGGATGGCGAGGGCCTGCGGGTGGCGGGGCTGGAAGGCCAGTACCCGAGGCTGCGACGGGTTCCCGAATCCTATGTCGGCATCGATTTCGTGGCCTTTGCCCGCGATGGGGCGATCCGGCTCGACGACGGCTGGGCGGGCCTCGCGCCGTATCGCGTGGTCTTCATCAATGGCTGGAAGCTGTTCGAGCGGCAGGTGACGGTTGCCAGGTCGGTGACCAAGGTGGATCAGCCGGAGCAGCTCTTCCGGATGCTGGCAGCCGGGCGGGCCGATCTGGTGCTGTACACCCGTGCCGACGGGCTCGCCCTGATCCGCCAGCTGGGCCTGGGCGGGATCGCCGCGGTCGAACCGCCGCTGAAGCAGGCCGACATGTACCTCTATCTGCATCAGTCGAAATCGGCACTCGTCGAACCGCTGGCGGGCGCCCTGCAGGCGATGAAGACGGACGGCACCTATCAGCGCCTCGTCGAGGAAGCCACCGGTGACTGAACCGCTCCCGACGGATGGCGTCGGGCGGCACGCACTGACCGGACTGCGAAGCCCGGTCACGCGCAAGCTGCTGATCTGGCCGCTGGCCATCGGTGCCCTGATGGCCGTGCTGGGCGCGGCCGTGCTGGCGAAGCTCGATTTCGACTCGACGCTGCAGGATCTGTCCGACCGCCTGCAGGCGATCGGTCAGTCCACCGGGCCGGCCCTGGTCCAGAGCCTGTGGGCCTTCGACGAAGCCCATGTGGAGCTGCAGCTGGCGGCCATCGCCCGGCTGCGCGAAGTCCATGCGGTGGTGCTGCGCGAGCCGGGGCGGCCCGACCGGCGCTTCGGCGCCGCCGAGGTTTCCTCGGACACGCTGGAAGTGACGGTGCCCCTGTCGACCCTGGACCGGGGCCAGACCCGCAACCTGGGCACGCTGCTGCTGGTGACCGACCTGCGCGACTATCGGCACAAGCTGCTGCGGCGCGGCTTCGGGTGGTTCGTGCTGGGTGCGGGGCTCAGCCTGCTGGTGGCGCTGGCCACGGGCCTGGCCTATCACCTGGTGGTCCGCAAGCGCCTCTTGGTGCTGGCCACGGAGCTGGTCGGCCTGACGCCGGCGGACCTGCGGGCTGGCCCGGTGGCTCGGCCCCAGGTCCCGGCGCCGGCGGGCGACGAGTTCGACCGGCTGGCTGCAGCGGTGGTCAGCCTCAAGGCCACCGCCGGCGAGGCCCTGCGGGCGTCCGATGAGCGGGAGGCGGACCTGCGGGCCCTGACCGACACCCTGGCCGATTCGCGCAACCTGCTGCTCACCGTGGTCGATTCCGTCCCGGTCCGCATCTTCTGGAAGGACCGGGAGCAGCGCTACCTGGGCTGCAACACCGCCTTCGCCCGCGATGGCGGCTACGCCTCGCCGCGGGAGGTCGTCGGACGCAACGATTTCGACATGTCCTGGGGCGAGATGGCGGTGCAGTACCGGACCGACGACATGGAAGTGATCGTCTCGGGCGAGCCCAAGCTGAACTACGAAGAGCCGATGGTGGACCGCTCGGGGGTCCGGACATGGCTGCGGACTTCCAAGGTGCCCCTGCGCGACCGCCGGGGCGAGATCATCGGCGTCCTGGGCCTCTTCGAAGACATCACCGAAGCCAAGCAGACCGCCGAGGAGCTGGAGACCTACCGCGAGAACCTCGAATCGCTGGTGGCCCACCGCACCGAGGAGCTGTCTGCCGCCAAGGACGCGGCCGAGGCCGCCAGCCGTGCCAAGAGCGACTTCCTGGCCAACATGAGCCACGAGATCAGGACGCCGCTCAACGCCATGTTCGGGATGGCGCACCTGTTGCGCCGCGAGGGCCTGAGCGAGAGCCAGACCGCGCGCCTCGACCAGCTCGAGACGGCGGGCGCCCATCTGCTGGAGATCATCAACGCCATCCTCGACCTGTCGAAGATCGATGCCGGCAAGTTTGCCCTCGAGGATGCGGTGGTGGAGCTGCACGAGCTGCTCGACTCGGTGGCCTCGATGCTGGGCGAGCGGGCGGCCGCAAAGGGGCTGGAGATCGATGTGGATGTGGCCTGCCCCCACACGCGCTTTACCGGCGATGCGACCCGCCTGAAGCAGGCCATCGCCAACTATGCGGGCAATGCGATCAAGTTCACCGATGCGGGAGGCATCGTCCTGCGGATCCTGCCGGTGCGCGATTCCGGCGAATGGATGCTGCTCCGCTTCGAGGTCGAGGATACCGGCATCGGCATCGAGCCCGCGGTGCTGGAGCGGCTCTTCAGTCCCTTCGAGCAGGCCGACAGCTCCACCACCCGCCAATACGGCGGCACCGGGCTGGGCTTGTCGATCACGCGGCGGCTGGCCGAACTGATGGGCGGCGAGGCCGGCGCCGAAAGTACGCCCGGCGTGGGCAGCTGCTTCTGGTTCACGGCCCGGCTGCGCAAGGCCGAGCCTGCAGAGCGCGTTCCGGAAGCGGTGGAGGCCGCAGCGCCGGCTCACGCCTGGCAGGGCGTGCGCGCCCTGCTGGTGGATGACGACGCGGTCAATCGCGAGGTGGGCGCCTTCCTCCTGCAGGACGTGGGCATCGAGGTCAGCGAGGCCTGCGACGGCGAGGCCGCGGTGGCCCGCTGCCTGGCGGAAGCTTTCGACGTGATCCTGATGGACATGCAGATGCCACGCATGGATGGGCTGGCGGCGACGCGCGCGATCCGCGCGCTGCCCGGCTATCGCCAGGTGCCCATCATCGCGATGACGGCCAATGCCTTCCTCGAGGATCGCGAGCGTTGCCTGGCGGCGGGCATGAACGACTTCCTGTCCAAGCCGGTGGACGATGTGCGCCTCTACGAGGTGCTGGGCGGCTGGCTGGCGGCGGGGCAGTCGAGCGACGCCAACGCGTCGGCGGGCTGAGGACGCTCAGGGCGCCGGGTCGGACGCCGTCGCCTCGATTGCCGGACGCACCACCCGCTGGCGCTCGAAGGCCACGCCGTCCCGTTCCACCTGCTCGACGTCGGCACGGGTGAAACCACAGCGCAGGAAGACCGGCAGGCTGAACGCGCTGGCCTCGGCGTGATACCGCCCCGAACTCGGCCTGGGGTGGCGGGCCAGCACCGCCCGCAGCAGCGCCTCGCCGAGACCGGCGCCGCACATTTCGGGCGCGAGATAGAGCGAGGCCACATGCCCCTCGTCATCCACCCCGCAGAATCCGATGGGCGCGTCGTCACGGACAGCGACCCAGGTATGCACGTCGAGGATGAAGGCTTCGAAATCGGCGTGCCCGGCGAAGGCCTGCCACGCGGCGACCTGGGCCGGCGAGTAGGCGGCCGGGCCGAGGGCCAGGACGGCGGCGCGATACAGCCCGCGCAGGGTGTTCACGTCCTCGACGCGAGCGGGGCGGATGGAGAGGGGCATGGGGCCATTATCGCTTGGGCCGGACGGCGGTCCAGGGCGCTACACTCGGGCCTCATCCCCTTGCGACCCGCCCATGAAGATCGACCAGCTTCCGATCGGTGCCCGTTTTCTGCTGAAGGGCCGCGTGTTCACCAAGGTCGGCCCGATGACCGCGGCCGGCGACAACGGCGGCACCACCTTCGTACCGAAGCACGCGGTCCTGCAGCCGCTCCCGGGCGAGGCCGCACCGCCGTCGCCCCTGCCGGACCGCCTCGAAGCCGCCCGGGTGCTGGCCGCCATCGAGGCCTATCACCAGCAGGCCCTGGCCCTGGTGGGCGAGGCCGGGCGCGAGCCCCTCGAGGCGGCCCACCGCGCCCTGCTCGCCAGGCTCGCCTGAGCGGTCAGGCCTCAGGCGCGTTCCAGAAAGCCTTCGAGCGCCGCGGCCACGGCCTCGGGCTGGTCGTGCTGCAGGTTGTGGCCGCAGTTGGCGATCACTGCGTAGCGCCCCTGGTCGAAACAGGCCAGCCGCGCTGAAAGCGCGTCCGAACCGAGCGGGAAGCGCTGCAGCACGTAGCCATCGGCAGCCAGCAGGTTGAGGACGGGCGCACGGATCCGGCGCCAGCCGGCCAGCACGTCCTCGGTCTGGTAGCGCACCGGCGCCTGTACCCGATGCCAGGGATCGCAGGCCATCATCACCTCGCCGCCGTCCATCACGCGCCCCACATGACGTGACAGGAATTCGGCCCGCGCCGGCGTCAGTCGCGGGTTGGTCTGGGCGAGGCGGCGGGCCAGCGCCGCGTGGCTCGGGTAGCGGCGCAGGGCGGGCGGCTCGCCGGCCAGGGCGTCGAGCCACTGGACCAGCTTGTCGGGGGCGTCCTCCGGCGTGGTCGGCGGCAGGCCGAGGAAATCCATCATCACCAGCTGCGCGACCCGCTCGGGGCGTACCGCGGCATACGTGCCGGCAATGCTGGCGCCCATGCTGTGGCCCACCAGGCGGGCCGGCGCGCCCGGCGTGCAGTGGGTCAGAAGGGCGTCCAGGTCCGCGTAATAGTCGGGAAACCAGTAGGCCCGCCCCAGCCAGGTGGAGCCGCCGTAGCCACGCCAGTCGGGGGCGATCAGGTGCCATTCCCCGGCCAGGGCATCGACCACGAACTGGAAGGTGGCCGAGGCGTCCATCCAGCCGTGCAGCAGGAAGACCGCGGGGGCGTCCTCGGGACCCCAGTGACGGACGTGATAGGTGAGGTCGCGGATCGCGACCTTTTCGCTGCGGGAAGGGGTGTGGGGCATGGCAGACGTCGCTGGGAAGGTAGCTCGATACCCGGCCATTGTGATGATTCGTGCGTGCGAAGGACAGGCGGGGGCTCGGAGCAACGACTGGGTATCCCTTGGGGGGGCTATCGACCAGCCGCATGCGCCGTACGACCCTGCTGCCCCATGCCGCTCAGTCCGACCGCTCCAGCCAGCGGAACAGGATTTCGTAGAGTTGCTCCGGCTCCACAGGCTTCGGTATGTGGTCTTTCATCCCGGCTGCGAGACAGCGCTCCCGATCTTCCGCAAAGGCATTGGCCGTCATTGCCAGGATCGGGGTGTCCGTATTCAAGGAATCCGAGCAGATCGCTTCGGAAGCCTCCAGGCCGTTCATGACGGGCATCTGCATGTCCAGCAGGATGAGGTCGTAGCGCCTTTGTCTGGCCAGTTCGAGGGCCACGAGGCCGTTCTCGGCGATTTCCAGCTTGAGGCCGACGTCTTGCAGCATCATCTCCGCCACGTCCTGATTGACCGGTTCATCTTCGGCCAGAAGGATCAGTTTGCCGGCGTGCAGCTGCCGCAGCCGGTGTTCAAAATTCCCTTCCGACGTCGGGTCTGCCGCAGGCCCTTCGTCGTCCAAGACGGGCAGGACGACCTCGAACCAGAATGTGCTGCCGGCTCCGGGTTCGCTGACCACGCCGATTTCGCCGCCCATCAATTCGACCAAATGCTTGGTGATGGCCAGCCCCAGCCCCGAGCCGCCATATTTTCGCGTCATTGAATTGTCGAGCTGTTCGAAGGCGGTGAAGAGCTTTGCCTGCTGGTCCGCCGAGATGCCGATCCCGGTGTCGGAGACCTCCCAGCGCAAACGCAGGGCGTGGGGACTTTCCTGGACGCTTCGGCACCGCAGGGTGATGGTGCCATCGTGGGTGAACTTGACGGCGTTGCCGGCCAGATTGAGCAGGATCTGGCCAAGTCGCGTCGGGTCGCCCGAGAGGCGCTGTTCCGCCAGCCTGGACGGGACGTCAAATCGCAGCTGAAGCCCCTTGGCGGCCGCATTGTGGCCCAGCATGTCTTGAATGTTCTTGATGACTCTGGCCAGCGCGAACGGCGCAGATTCGAGCTCCAGTCGATGGGCTTCGATGCGCGAAATGTCGAGGATGTCGTTGATGACGTTCAAGAGGTGCTTGGACGCCTCGGTGATTTTCGCGAGCTGCCGCTTGATCTCCGGATCTTCGGCGCGGCGCAGGGCCCCATTGGCCATGCCGATCACCCCGTTCATGGGCGTCCGCAATTCGTGGGACATGTTGGCGAGGAAGGTGCTCTTCGCGACGCTCGCCGCCTCGGCAAGCTCCTTTGCCGTGACCAGATCCGCGGTCCGCTCGGACACCAGTTCTTCCAGGTGACGACGACTGTCCTCGAGTTGGCGCTCGTAGGTCCTGCGCTCGGTCAGGTCGTTGAAGATCACGAGGCAGCGATCCTCGTCGATGGTCATGTGAACCTCGGCGAAACGCTGTTTCCCGTCCTTGCACGCGATTTCCGCAGGCACGGGATCGATCTGGCTGCGTCCCTGCAAGTGCATTGCCTCGATGGCCTGGGCCCATCGCGCCTCCACCTCCTGCCGGTATTCGGGATCGGGATAAGCCTGCGGCCACCAGCGGGAAATGTCGGGTACGTCCTCCAGCGTATAGCCGAACAGCTGCGTGAACTTGCGGTTCATCAGGTAGACGCGGGACTCGGGTGGCAGCGTAGTGACGACCATGGCCATCGGGGACGCTTCGACCAGACTGCGGAAGCGGCGCTCGCCGTCGAGTAGCCGCTGCCGATCGTCCATGATGCGGAGGCGCATCTCGTCGATCACGTGGCCCAGCCTGGCGAATTCGCCCGCGCCTGAGAGCTGAGGCTGGTATTCCCAGTGGCCCTGGCCGAGCGCGTTCGCGACGCCTTCCAGATGCTCGACGGGCCCGATGATCAGGCGCCGCACGAGAACGTGCATCAGAAGACCCGCCAGCGCGAGGGTGGCGACCCAGCGAAAGACGCTGGACGGATGGATCAGCCGCTCCCAGCTTGCCCGCTTGATCGGTCCGATCGAGGCCTCCATGAACAGGATGCCGTGTCGCAGGGCACGCATTTCCCCTGGACGGGGCTCAAGATCAATCGGGGCGTATCCGAAGATCGCCTCGCCCCCTTTTCCAGTGCGCACCACGATGCGGTTCTGGGACTGGGCGTTGCGGAATGCCGATTCGTCATAGGTGCCAAGATCGGCCAGTGACTGACCCAGGTCCGTCATTCGCGTCGACGCCAGCACGCGGCCTGTGTCATCCGTTACGACAACGCGGGCGAGCAGCGAACTGGTGGCCCGCGCGGCGACGGACAGGCGCAGCTGCTCAACCTCGCCGGTCCGGAGCAACTGGGAATAGTCGCGGCTCAGGGTGTAGCTCTGCTCGTAGATCTGCTTGCTGTATTCCCGCTCGATGGATCCAGGGAGCACGATCGCGTATTCGAAGATCCGGTCCGCCAGCAAGGCCAGCGCAACGCTGCCGACCAGCGCCAGCACGAGATAGCGACGGACCGGCCACGTCCGGAGTGCCGGCTTGACTGGACGGGGCGGCGTCATGGCAGCGCACTCGCGTTGGCCAGGCCTTCGACTTCGATGGGCTTGACCAACAGCTTGTTCTGGCGCATGAGGGCTTCGAGGCGTCGCGCGGTTTTTGACAGTTCCGGTTCTGGGCCCGCCAGGAAGCGTCGGTTCTCGTCCAGGCCGGGCAACAGGATTCCGCGATAGGCGTCGAGAATTTCCTCAGGGGCCATCGCTTGACGGGGCGCCATGCGCCTGGCGACCTCCAGGGGTTTGGCACGCAAGGCATCAAGGGCCTTGAAATGGCCCTCGACCACATGTCGCAGGACATCCCGGTCGCGCTTGATGACGGCGGCTGGCGCCACCAGCACATCAACGATGCGGCCGGGCATCTGGTGGCTGTCGAACAGAACGTGGGCGCCTTCGCTCAGCAAGCGGCTGCGCGCCGGCTCGAACGTCACCACGGCATCGACAAGGCCTCGCTGGAAGGCAGCTTCCTGCTGATCGATGGTGAGGTTCACGAGGGTGATGTCTTCAACCGTGAGGTCGGCGGTCTCGAGCGCCCCACTCAACATGATGGCGCCCACGGCGGAACTTTCCACGCCAATCCGCTTGCCCTTGAGGCTGGCCAGACGCTCGATGTCGGAGCCTGCGACCAGGGCATCCGCACCACTGGACATGTCCATCACCAGGACGACCTGGAGGTCCATGCCGTCCTGCATCAGGTTGAGGGCTTCGTCCAGCGTCAGGGCCGCTGCCTCCAGTACGCCGGCCCGCAGGGCGCGCTGAACCTCGGTGGCGTTTTGCATGGTCACCAGCCGGATGGGGCGTCCCTCCGGAAAGAATCCCGACTCGTCGGCGATGTAAAGCGGCTCGTAGCCGATCCACACATTTGTGCCAATACGAAACGGCTCCTCGGCCTGATGACATCCACCCATGCCCAGCAGGGCTGCGAGCAGCGCTGCAGCCCTGATGATCCGCCTGACCAATCCGGTTTCCAAGTCGCCCCCTGACAGCGCTTCTTCGCTCTTGGCTTCGCCACGCAAAGCTCCCCCGAAGGGATATACGGCCAGATTGCCGTCGCGCTGCAGGGAAATTTTTCCAAGGCAGCCGCGCGCAGCCCCGCTTGCGGTCCGCCTGCGTGCCACGGGTCATGAAACAATGTTGCTGTCGCACGCCCACCCTGACCCCATGTTCGACCTCGACACCCACCTCCTGCACCTCGACGACGACCTGATCGTCATCGACAAGCCGGCCGGGCTCCTGTCGGTGCCGGGGCAGGGGGCGGACCGGCAGGATTGTCTGTTGCTGCGGGTGCAGGCGTGCTTCCCGGAGGCGCTGAGCGTGCACCGCCTGGACGCGCCCACCTCGGGGGTCATCCTGCTGGCGCGGGGGCCGGAGATGCATCGCCGGCTGAACCGGGACTTCCAGACGCGCACGGTCGGCAAGCGCTATGTGGCGGTAGTGCATGGCCACGTGGCGGACGACGAAGGCGAGATCGACCTGCCGCTGGGCAAGGACGAAGAGCGGCGCCCGCGTGAGAAGGTCGACCCGGTCCATGGCCGGCCCGCGCGCAGCCGCTATACGGTGATCGAGCGGCGCGGCGCGGGGGCCGAGGCCCTGACCCGGCTCGAACTGAAGCCCCTGACCGGGCGCACCCACCAGCTGCGCGTGCACCTGCTGGCGATCGGGCATCCGATCATCGGCGATCCGCTCTACGGCACACCCGAATCGGTGGCCCGCCACGGCCGCCTGCACCTGCACGCGGCGGCCATCAACCTCTTCCACCCGCGCAGCCGCCAGCCGGTTGCCTTCGAAAGCCCCGTTCCGTTCTGACAGTGTCCATGACCATCCGGTATAGTCGGGGCCGCATGCCGGTGGGCCCGGACGTGGCGGGCTTCGCCAGCGCCCGTCGGAATTGACCATGAGCCCTGAACACCCGCTTTCCGCTTCCCCCGCCTGGCAGGCCCTGGCCCCGCTTCGCAGCCGTGCGCTCGAGCTGCTCCTGGCCCGACGTTTCGCGGACGACCCCGATCGTGCGCGGCGCTACACCGCGACCGGCGCCGGGCTGACCCTCGACTTCTCCAAGCAGGCCATCGATGGTCCGACCCTGGCGGGTCTGCTCGCGATGGCCCGGGAGCGGGGCGTGGAGGCCCTGCGTGATGCGATGCTGGCCGGCCAGCGGGTGAATCCGACGGAAGGCCGGGCGGTGCTGCACGTGGCGCTGCGCGCACCTCTAGACGCGCAGATCGCGGTGGATGGTGTGGCCGTGATGCCCGATGTGCTTGCCGTGCGCGAGCGCATGCTGGCCTTCGCCGAGGCCGTGCGCCGGGGCGATTGGCGGGGCCATGGCGGCGAGCCGATCCGCGACGTGGTCAATATCGGGATCGGGGGCAGCGACCTGGGTCCGCGGATGGCCTGCGAGGCGCTGGCCGCGGGGGCAGGGGCGGGCCCGTGCATCCATTTCGTGTCGAACGTGGATGGCCATGCGCTGGCGTCCGTGCTGGCCCGGCTGAAGCCGCAGACCACGCTCTTCGTCATCGCCTCCAAGACCTTCACCACCCTCGAGACCATGCGCAATGCCACCAGCGCCCGCGCCTGGCTGCTTGCCGGTGGCTTGCCCGAGGGGGCGGTCGCCCGCCATTTCGTGGCGGTTTCCACCAACGCGGCGGCGGTGTCGGCCTTCGGCATCGACACGGCCCACATGTTCGGCTTCTGGGACTGGGTCGGCGGCCGCTTCTCGATGTGGTCGGCGGTGGGGCTGTCGATCGCCCTCGCGATCGGCGCCGAGGGTTTCCGTGCGCTGCTCGACGGTGCCCACCAGATGGACCGGCACTTCGCCGAGGCGCCGCTGGAAGCCAACCTGCCGGTGCTGCTGGCCCTGGTGGGGCTCTGGAACCGCGACTTCCTGGGCTATCCCAGCCTGTGCATCGCACCCTATGCCGAGCCCCTCGCCCGGCTGCCGGCCTACCTGCAGCAGCTCGAGATGGAGAGCAACGGCAAGTCGGTGGGCCTCGACGGACACCCGGTCCCGGTGCCGACCTGCCCGGTGATCTGGGGCGAACCCGGCACCAATGGCCAGCATGCCTTCTTCCAGCTGCTGCACCAGGGCACCGACGTGGTGCCGGTGGATTTCATCCTGCCGCTGCGCCCGAGCCACGGGCTGCCCGATCACCATCGACTGCTGGTGGCCAACTGCATCGCCCAGAGCAAGGCGCTGATGGTCGGTCGCAGCGCGGAGGCGGTGCGGGCCGAGTTGAGCGGGGCGGGCCTGCCCGCCGCCGAGATCGAGCGCCTGGTGCCCCACCGGACCTTCGCCGGCAACCGGCCCAGCTCCACGATCCTGCTGCCGGACCTGTCGCCGCGGGCGCTGGGGGCGCTGGTGGCGCTCTACGAGCACAAGGTCTTCGTGCAGGGTGCCCTGTGGGGCATCAACAGCTTCGACCAGTGGGGTGTCGAACTCGGCAAGCAGCTCGCCGGCGGGATTGCCGACGAACTGGCGGGCGGTCCCGCGGGTGCGCACGATGCCTCGACGGCGGCGCTGATCGCGCAGGCCCGGTCGGCCCTCGACGCCAGCTAAGCGCGGTCGTTCCTAGCGCGCGGGTTCCGCGAGTTCGCCCGGGCTGCCCTCCGCGGGCGGTTCGGACGGCGGGGCCTCCTTCGAGGGCCGGGGCGCGCCCACTTCCTCCTCGAGCAGGTGGGCCAGCTCGTCGAGGGCCTCGCGCGAGCTCTGGATGAGCTGGGTCTCGTCGTGATAGAGGGCCTGCTCGCGGCGCAGCAGCACGGCGTCCTGCTCGGCGAAGAGGTCCACGATCTCGCGGGCCTTCTCGGGCGACTTGCCGAGGGCCTCGAAGGTCCGCGCCGCCATGTCCAGGCTCGACAGGAAGGTCTCGCGGATGATCAGCTCGACGCCCAGGTCCATCAGCCGGTAGGCGTGGAAGCGGTTGCGCGCGCGGGCCACGATGGTGACCGCGGGAAAGTGTTTGCGCACTGTCTCGGCGCAGCATAGCGAGGCCTCGATGTCGTCGATGGCCAGCACGAAGACCTGAGCATGCTCGAGCTTGGCTGCGTGCAGCACGTCGAGGTTCATCGCGTCGCCGTAATACGCCTTGATGCCGAAGCGGCGGATCATCTGGACCTCGGTGTGGTCTTTGTCCAGCGCCGTGAAGGGCACGCGCCGGGCCAGCAAGACCCGGCCGATGATCTGGCCGACCCGCCCGAAGCCGGCGATCACCACCGGATGCTCGTCGTCGGGCAGCACGTCGGGGGGCGGTGGCGCCTCGCCGCTTGCGGCGGCCTCGCGGGCATCCAGGCGGTCGCCCCAGATGATCAGGAAGGGGGCCAGCACCATCGACAGGGCCACCGACAGGTTGAGCTGGGCCACCACCTCCGAGGCCAGCAGGCCGCCGGCATGGGCGGCGCCGAACAGCACGAAGGCGAACTCGCCGCACTGGGCCAGGATCAGGGCCTGCAGGCGCGAGCGGCGGGTATCGCAGCCGGTCAGGCGGCGCAGGGCGAAGAAGCTGCCACCCTTGACGACCACCAGGCCCAGGGTCAGGCCCAGCACGTTGAGGGGGTGCGCGACGACCATCCCCAGGTCGATGCCCATGCCCACGGCAATGAAGAAGAGACCCATCAACAGGCCCTGGAAGGGCAGGATCGAGGCCTCCAGCTCGTGGCGGAAGTCCGAGTCGGACAGCAGCACCCCGGCCACGAAGGCGCCCAGCGACATGGACAGCCCGCCGGCCTGCAGCAGCAGCCCGAGGCCGAGGGCCGTGGCCAGGGCGGCGGCCGTGAACATCTCGCGGCTGTTGATGCGGGTGACGTGGCGGAAGACCAGGTCGAGCAGCGGGCGGCCGACCAGGATGGCTGCCACCAGGATGCCGAGGCCGATCATCGGGTTGGCCCCGCCGTGTTCGGCGCTCTGGGCCCCCAGCAGCGGCAGCACGGCCAGCAGCGGGATTACCAGCAGGTCCTGGAAGAGCAGGATGCCGAAGGTCTCGCGGCCGAACAGCGAGCCCATCTCGTTGCGCTCGGCCAGGGTCGGGAGCACGAAGGCGGTGGAGGAAAGCGCCAGGGTCAGGCCGACGACGATCGCCAGCGGCCAGTCGAGGCCGACGAAATGGGCGGCGGGCGCCATGATGGCGGTGCAGCCGGCGACCTGCATCGTGCCCAGGCCGAACACCGATTTGCGCAGCGCCCACAGGCGCGAGGGCTGCAGCTCGAGGCCGATCACGAAGAGCAGCAGCACCACCCCGACCTCGGCGGTGTGCAGCAGGTTGGCCGGGTCGCTGACCACCCCGACGCCCGAGGGGCCGATCAGCACCCCGGCGGCGAGATAGCCGATCACGGTGCCGAGGCCGGCGCGCTTGAAGAGGGGGACCAGCAGGACGGCGACCGCCAGCAGGGCGGCGAGGGTGGCGACGGATTGCATGCGGCAGGCGCTCTCGGGTCGGGGGCGGCGCTCGCGGGGCGCCTTGATCGGGTCCCGGTCAGGGTGCCCCACTGGCCCGGCCCTGTCCAGCGCACAAGACCCTCGTGGCGCGAGGGTCGTCGGGCTGCAGGGAGTCGTCCGGCTCTGCTATCGTCGTGCCGATGAACCCGATGATTTCCATCTCCGGCCTGACCAAGACCTACGACGGCGGCTTTCAGGCCCTCAAGCGCGTGGACCTCGACATCCGGCCGGGCGAGATCTTCGCCCTGCTCGGGCCCAACGGGGCCGGCAAGACCACGCTGATCTCCATCGTCTGCGGGCTGGTGCGCGGATCGAGCGGCACGGTCACGGTGGGCGGCCATGACATCGTGAACGACTACCGGGCGGCCCGCGGGCTGATCGGCCTGGTACCCCAGGAGCTGACCACCGACGCCTTCGAGTCGGTGTGGAACGCGGTGAGCTTCAGCCGCGGGCTGTTCGGCAAGCCGGCCAACCCGGCCTTCATCGAAAAGATCCTGCGCTCGCTGTCGCTCTGGGAGAAGCGCGACAACCGCATCATGACGCTCTCCGGCGGCATGAAACGGCGCCTGCTGATCGCCAAGGCCCTGTCCCACGAGCCACGGGTGCTGTTTCTGGACGAGCCCACGGCGGGTGTGGACGTGGAGTTGCGGCGCGACATGTGGGCGCTGGTGCGCACGCTGCAGCAGGACGGCGTGACCGTGATCCTGACCACCCACTACATCGAAGAGGCCGAGGAGATGGCCGACCGGATCGGCGTGATCAACCGGGGCGAGATCATCCTGGTCGAGGACAAGGCGACCCTGATGCACAAGCTCGGCCAGAAGCAGCTCACGGTGCAGCTGCCGGAGCCCCTCGAGTCGGTACCCGAGGCGTTGGCCGAGTGGGGTCTGGTGCGCGCCGAGGACGGCCTGTCACTCACCTACACCTACGATGCCGAGGACCAGCAGCGGGGCATCGCCGACCTGCTGGCGGCCCTGGCGGCGGCCGGCGTGGCCTTCAAGGACGTCAATACCCGCCAGAGTTCCCTCGAGGACATCTTCGTGGGCCTGCTCCGGGAGGCCGCATGAACCTCTACGCGATCCGCGCCATCTACCGCTTCGAGATGGCCCGCGCCTGGCGCACCCTGACCCAGAGCATCATCTCGCCGGTCATCTCGACCTCGCTCTACTTCGTGGTCTTCGG
>JAGRFX010000586.1 GCA_020445805.1 Rhodocyclaceae bacterium | reverse complement strand
CGCGCTGAACCTTGACGACAGCGCGCTCGCCTATCCGCCCTACAACATCGAAAAGCGCGGCGAGAACGAATACCGCATCACCATGGCGGTCGCCGGGTTCTCCGAGACCGACATCGAAGTCACCCAGCACGAGAACACGCTGATCGTGAAGGGCCGCCTGCAGGCGCCGGAAGAGGGCGGCACGTTCCTCTATCGCGGCATCGCCGGGCGCGCCTTCGAGCGGCGGTTCCAGCTTGCCGACTACATCCGCGTCGGTTCTGCCAGCCTGGTGAACGGGCTGCTGCATGTCGACATGGTGCGCGAGGTGCCCGAGGCCCTGAAGCCCCGCACCATCGCCATCGAAACGGAGGCGGTCGCGACCGCCCCGAAGATCGAGCAGAAGGCGGCGTAACCCACCCCAGCCGGCGGCCGGCATAGCAGCCGGTCGCCCGGCGGGATGCTTTGCAGCGGCGCCCCCCTTGTGGGGCGCCGTTTTCTGTTAGTTCACTCAGGAGTTGCCGGTTGCCGTGCGTGACGCCGGCTTCCGCCCCTTGCCCGCCCCGCAGCTCACCGCATTCGCCCCGCCGTGACCCAGCCGCCGCCGCCCGCTCCCCCCGCGTCAGCCGACGACCCC
>JAGRFX010000585.1 GCA_020445805.1 Rhodocyclaceae bacterium | reverse complement strand
CGTCGAGATGGGGCGCGGGGGCGCCGTCGGGCATCCGGGTCATGTCGGGTCTCCTGCAAAGATGAGGCCTGCGAATTGATAGAAGGCGAGGGCGAAACCGAGCGCCATCAGGACGACGTTGGCGCCCACCGCCTGGGCGGCAAAGCCCGGCAGCCTGCGCCAGAAGGTGATGACGAGCAGGATGATCGCGAGCGCCAGGATCTGGCCGAGCTCGACGCCGATGTTGAAGGCGACGATGTTGCCGACGATCCCGTCGGGCGACAGGTCGAAATCCTGCAGCTTGGTGGCGAGGCCGAAGCCGTGGACGAGGCCGAAGGCGAAGACGGCGTGGCGGGGATTGTAATAGGGCAGGGTGCGGAAGGCACCGAGATTGTCGAGCGCTTTCCAGACCACCGACAGCCCGATCACCCCGTCGACCAGATAGGCGCTCATGTGCAACTGGCCGAGCACGCCGACGAGCAGGGTCAGCGAATGGCCGAGCGAGAACAGGGTGACGTAGATCATCACGTCGCGCAGCCGGTAGAGATAGAAGACCACGCCCGCGAGAAACAGCAGATGGTCGTAGCCGGTGACCATGTGCTTGGCGCCGAGGTAGAGCCAGGGGCCGGGTTTC
>JAGRFX010000584.1 GCA_020445805.1 Rhodocyclaceae bacterium | reverse complement strand
ACTGGACAGATCGTACGCGCGCAGATCGTTGTATTTCAGGATCTGCCGGTACAGACCCGGCACCGCCGCAAACAGGGTCGCCCGGTACTTCTCCATCAGCGTCGGCCAAACCGTGACATCGCGGGGGCCGTTGTAGAGCACCGCCGTCGCGCCGTTGGCCCAGGGATCGGTCAACCCCACCCCCAGGGTATAGGTCCAGTTGAACGCGCCGGCATGCAGGATCACGTCGTCCGGGCGGATGCCATACCAACCCTGGTACATCGGCCGCCGACCCCAAGCCGAGCGCTGGGCGTGCAACACGCCCTTGGGCTGACCGGTGGTGCCGGAGGTGTAGATCAGGAACGCCGGATCGTCGGCGGCGGTATCGGCGTAGTCCAGCGGCTCGTGACCGACCCGCAGCGCGGCGACATCGGTCATGCCCAGCACTTGCACGCCCGGCGGTGGCCGGATGGTCAATTCGTCCGCCACGGCCAGCAGCCGCGCGCCGGAATCGGCCAGCAGGAAAGCGGCCTCCTCCTCGGTCAGTTGCGCCGAGGACGGCAACGGCACGCAACCGGCGGCGATGGCGCCGAAAAACAACAGGGCGTAATCGCTGGTGTTGCCCATGCGGATC
>JAGRFX010000583.1 GCA_020445805.1 Rhodocyclaceae bacterium | reverse complement strand
CTGGTTCTGGTCCTCGGCGATGTTGGCCAGGTGCGAGAAATAGCTGAAGGCCCGGACGATCAGCACCGTCTCCCGCTCCGACATGCCGTCGAGGATGCTTTCCAGTTCGCGGCGCGCGGGCTCGTCGTTGTCGCGATGGAAGCGCAGCGAGGTGCGGCGGATGCGCTCCACCAGATCGAAGACGGCTTCGCCTTCCTGATCGCGCACGGTATCGCCGAGGATGCGCCCGAGCAGCCGGATATCGTCGCGCAGCCGCGCATCCTTGGCGGCATTGTCCTCGCCGGGATCGACCGGCCGGTCGGCGAATGAGGTGGAGGTGCTCTCGGGCATGGAGACGACGCGCGGTTCGGAGGTTGGCCTCACCGCCTCCCTCGCAATTTTCCGCCGCGCGCGCAAGTTCAGATGATAGGCGCGCCTCATGACGAGGTGTGCCTGCCGCATCCGTGTTCCGCTCATCCGCCGCCCCCAACCCGCGCACCTGAAGCGCGATGGCGTCCGCGGCCGCCCGCTCAGATGCGCCGCCCGGCCTGCTGCCAGTACGGATCGCGCAGCTTGCGCTTGAAGATCTTGCCGGAATCCTCGCGCGGCAGGTTGCCGCCGATCTCGATGTGCC
>JAGRFX010000582.1 GCA_020445805.1 Rhodocyclaceae bacterium | reverse complement strand
CGCAATGCCTGATCCAGGGTTTCACGCGTCCCCGAACCGGGCTCGCGCACGATCCACGACTGATCGGCCAGTTCGGCCAGCGTTGCCGACGCCTGCTTCGCCAGGTTGTGCCCCGGTGCGCAGAAGACGACGAGTTCGTCGGCCACCCAGGGCTCGACGACCAGTTCCGGGTGCCGGCAGCTGCCTTCGACCAGCCCGAGATCGAGTTCGTGGCGGGCGACCTGATCGACGATCGTCGCCGTGTTGTGCACCTTCAGATTCAGGCTGCTCTCCGGGTGGCGTGTGAGGAAGTCGGCGACGATCAGCGTCGCCAGGTAGTTGCCTATGGTCAGTGTCGCCCCGATCTGCAGCTTGCCATAGCCGGCATGGCCTTCGAGTCCGCTTTCGATTGCTGCCGCACGCTCGATCAGTTCGACGGCCTGAGGCAACAGGGCCTGACCGAGTTCGTTCAGACGCAGCGTCCTGCCGAAGCGGTCGAAGAGTAGCGTGTCGTATTGCCGCTCGAGTTCGCCAAGGGCAGTGCTGGTCGCCGACTGTGACAGCGAGAGCTGTTCAGCGGCAAGCGAAACGCTCTCGTGCCGGGCAACGGCAACAAAGACGCCGATCTGCCGCA
>JAGRFX010000581.1 GCA_020445805.1 Rhodocyclaceae bacterium | reverse complement strand
CGATGAGTTCATCCCGATCCTCGAAGAGACGGGCCTGCTGCACGATGTCGGCGAATGGATCGTGCGTCAGGCCTGCAACGACATGGGCGACCACACTTTTGTGGTATCGATAAACCTGTCGCCGATGCAGTTTCGCAACGGCGATCTCCTCGACCGCATCCTGCGTGTGCTCGATGAGACCCACTTCCCGCCGGAACGCCTGCAGGTCGAGATCACCGAGAACGTGCTGATCGACGACCATCGCAACGCGAAAACCGTGCTCGAGGCGCTGCGACAGAAGCAGGTCAAAGTGGCAGTGGACGATTTCGGCACCGGCTTCTCCTCACTCGCCTATCTCAAGGCCTACAACGCCGATTTCCTCAAGATCGACAAATCGTTCATCTGCGAACTCGAAGAGGACAAGTCGAACGTGGCGATCGTACGATCAGCGATCAATCTCGGCCATGACCTCGGCATGCACATCATCGGCGAGGGCGTCGAAAATATCGGCTCGCTCGACATGCTGGCCCGCATGGGATGTGACGTCGCCCAGGGATACCTGATCGCACGGCCACTCGACCGGGGCAAGCTCGAACGCTGGCTCGCCGAGCGCGATATGTGATCACAGCGGCGAC
>JAGRFX010000580.1 GCA_020445805.1 Rhodocyclaceae bacterium | reverse complement strand
CTGGCCATAGCTGGGGTCGGCCTGTTCGGGGTTGTAGGTCAGCATGAAGCGGCTGGCCCCGCGCCCGACCAGCGTCGTCACGGCCACCACATCGGGCTCGGCCATAACAATCTGCTCCAGCCGCTGCATGGCGCGGTCGGTGGTGTGGATGTCAGTGCCCTGCGGCATCTGGAACTGGACGTAGAACAGCGGCGTGTTCGAGGCAGGGAAGAAGGCCTGCTTGACCTGACCGAAGGCCATGATTGAGGCGACTGTGATCCCCACGATCACCAGCATCACCAGCCAGCGGGCGCGCAGCGAGCCGTGCAGGATCCCGCGGTAGGCCCGATACATGAGCCCCCGATAGGGATCGGCCGACATGTCTCGCGGGGCCTTCAGCAGAAGCTTGCCCAGGTAGGGCGTGACCGTGACTGCCAGAACCCAGCTGAGCAACAGCGAGATCCCGATGACGGCAAAGAGCGAGAAAAGGAACTCGCCCGTCGCATCCGGCGACAGGCCGATACCCGAAAAGGCCATGATGCCGATGACCGTGGCGCCAAGCAGCGGAATGCTCGTCGCGCTCTCGGTCTCGGCGGCAGCGTCCTCGGGCGTCTGGCCGCGCGCCATGCCGATCA
>JAGRFX010000579.1 GCA_020445805.1 Rhodocyclaceae bacterium | reverse complement strand
CCGGCCCGCCTCGCGGTCGAACTTCCAGTAGGTCACCGCACCGCGGAACTTCTCGTTGAATTCCGAAAGCGGCGCGAAGCCGCGGCCGAGCACGCTCGGGTATTGCGCCGCTTCGATGATGTAGTCGGTGTTCGGCGTCACAAAGGCGCCGCCGTGCTCCGACTGCAGGATCGGGTTGACCACGATCTGCTGGGTTTCGAAGTCGTGCAGCGACACGACGCCGATCCGGGGGGCCGATTTGTCGTTGATGAACAGGTATTCCCCGTCGAGATCGCCGTTGGTCTCGGAGATGGCCGGGTGGTGCGTGTCGCCCCACTGGATCTCGCGGCCGTCGACCTTGCCTTCTTCGAGGATGCGCTTCGATTCCTCGTCGAAGCCGAACCCCTGCCACGGCTCCGGCGTGAAGACGGAGACGTATTTCAGGATCCGCATCGAGGGCACGCCGTAGACCATGATCTGGCCCGACTGGCCGCCCGAAGAGAAGGCGATGAATTCGTCCCTGCCGCCGGTCGGCGTATAGGTCTTCGCCGCCGCGAGCAGGTCCTGCTGGGTCAGGCCGCGGGCTTCCATCACCTCTTCCAGCGATTGCGCAGATGCAATCACTGGCAGGGTGA
>JAGRFX010000578.1 GCA_020445805.1 Rhodocyclaceae bacterium | reverse complement strand
CTCGCGCGTCCAGTCGATCAGTTCACGCTCGCTGAGCGTGGCACCCGCTGCCGGAATGACGAAGGCCTTGATCTCCTCGCCATATTCCCTGTCCGGAATGCCGACCACGGCGACCAGCGAAACCGCCGGGTGGGTGATCATCAATTCCTCGACCTCGCGCGGATACACGTTGAATCCACCGCGAATGATCATGTCCTTGCTGCGGTCGACGATGTAGTAGGCACCGTCCGCATCGCGACGACCGAGGTCGCCGGTGCGGAACCAGCCGTCGCGCATGCATGCCGCGGTCGCCTCGGGACGCTTGTAGTAACCCTTCATGATGTTGTGGCCGCGAATGGCGATTTCGCCGACCGTATCGACGCCCTCGATTTCGCTCCAGTCCGGCTCGATGAGCTTCACCTCGACGCCCCAGATCGGAACCCCGATCGAGCCCGTCTTGACCGGCATGTCGGGTCGCGAGAACGTGGCGACCGGCGAGGTTTCGGACAAGCCGTAGCCTTCGAGGATCTGCACGCCGAAGCGTCGCTTGAATTCGCCCTGGATCTCCGCCGGCAGCGCCGCGCCACCCGATACCGCGCGCCGCAGGCGGCTGGCGATCGCATCCACGTCGACAG
>JAGRFX010000577.1 GCA_020445805.1 Rhodocyclaceae bacterium | reverse complement strand
CACAGGTCTTAGCGATCGAAACGTCAAGCGACGAATCGACGAAGCTCGACACCTGGGTGCACAAATCGTTTCAGAACGCAGAACCGATGATGAGGAAGGTACCAACTTCCACGTTTATGTGTTGCAAAACCGAGATGCGATTCTTGCGGGGAATTTCCAGACATGGTTGGAGCTTGAGCGAGCGAGGGGACGCGAGGAAAAGCCGTTAATTGCGGAGCGATAGCGACGCCTTTTGCCCCTGAGCGATAGCGATGGGGGCGGCGTGCTGGATGACCATCCTTGCTGGAGATTGGTGCGGATGTCGTGGGGGTCGCCTCAGAAAACGGAAAATAAAGCACGCTAAGCCGGTTGCAGTGGCCGTAGCGGCCTGAACTTGCCCGCGCCGATCTTGGCGCTGCTGCGCCAGAGGTAATCGCCGGTCAGGTTGATATGCTCCCAGCCCAGCGGGGACAGGTACTGCAACTGGGCGTCATCGACGGCCTGGCCGTGGCCACGCAGGGCGTTCGCGGCCCGTTCCAGATAGACAGTGTTCCACAGCACGATGGCGGCAGTCACCAGGTTCAAGCCGCTGGCCCGGTAGCGCTGCTGCTCGAAACTGCGGTCGCGGATTTCGCCC
>JAGRFX010000056.1 GCA_020445805.1 Rhodocyclaceae bacterium | reverse complement strand
AAGGCAAGGGCGTGTCGATCCTCGACATGGCCGG
Source organism: Rhodocyclaceae bacterium (assembly GCA_020445805.1). Classification (GTDB taxonomy): domain Bacteria; phylum Pseudomonadota; class Gammaproteobacteria; order Burkholderiales; family Rhodocyclaceae; genus Cognatazoarcus. Next base: position 19,423 of record JAGRFX010000056.1, on the reverse strand, counting down.
CCTGGCCCAGAAAGGCGGCGCGGTGTGGTCCCACGTCAAGATCGCCGACCGGCCCGAGCACATCCACGCCGCCCGCGTCGCGGCCGGCGACGCCAACGCCGTGATCGGCTGCGACCTGGTCGTCACGGCCGGCGACGAGTCCATTGCCAAGATGCGCGGCGACTACACCCGCGTGGTGGCCAACCACGACCGCAGCAACACCAGCGAATTCGTCCGGGGCTTCGCGGCCCAGGCCCGCTCCGGCGACGTGTCGGCCCATCCGGACCCGCAGTTCCCGGCCGGATCGATGCAGCGCCGGGTCGCCGACGCCGTCGGCGCGGCCAACGTGGAGTTCGTGGAGGCCTCGCAACTCGCCACCACGCTGATGGGCGACTCGATCGCCACCAACCTCTTCATGCTGGGCTATGCCTGGCAGCGTGGGCTGGTGCCCCTGGGCCTCGCAGCCCTGATGCGGGCCATCGAGATCAACGGCACCGCCGTCGAGGCGGGCAAGCAGGCCTTCCAGTGGGGCCGCCGCGCCGCCTTCGATCCGGCCTCGGTGGACGCAGCCGCCAAGCCACAGACCACGACGCCGGAACACCACCGCCTGTCCGCCACCCTGGACGAGCGCATCGCCCGACGCGAAGCCCACCTCACCGACTACCAGGACGCCGACTACGCCCGGCGCTATCGGGCCCTGGTCGAACGGGTCCGCTCGGCCGAGACCGGCCTCGGCCCGTCCGACCTGCCGCTGACCGAGGCGGTGGCCCGCGGCTACCACAAGCTGCTGGCGGTCAAGGACGAGTACGAGGTGGCCCGGCTCTACACGCAGGCCGACTTCCTCGCGCGGGTGGCCGAACAGTTCGAAGGCGACTACCAGTTGGTCTTCCACCTGGCGCCTCCGCTGCTGGCCGGGCGCGATGCGGAAACCGGCGAAGCCCGCAAGCGCCGCTACGGTCCGTGGATGCTGAAGGCGATGGGCCTGCTGGCCCGGGCCCGCCGACTGCGCGGCGGGTGGCTCGACCCCTTCGCCCGCAGCGCCGACCGGCGGCTCGACCGCGCATTGCTGGCCGAGTACGAGGCGGTGATCGAGGAAATTCTCGGCGTCCTCACCCTGTCCAACCAGAAAACAGCGGTGGCGCTCGCCGCGCTGCCCGACGATATCCGCGGCTTCGGCCATGTGCGCGATCGTTACGCCGCCCAGGCGCGGCGGCGGCAGGCGACGCTGCTGGCGGCGCTGCGTCGACCAGCCGGCGCGCAGGGATCGGCCGCAGCGCCGCGCAAGGTCATCGAACTCGTCGCCGGCTGAGCGCGACACCGCTTTCAACCCTGGGGCATCCGCATCCCGGATGCCCCGCAGGCCGCCAAACCGATCGCGCCACAAGCGGATCACGGGCCCGGCGGCCCACTTCGACCCACAAGGAGCTTGCAGCATGACCGTTTTCACCCAAGTCGATTTCGCCGACCACGAGCAGGTGGTCTTTTGCAGTGACGAGAAGAGCGGCCTCAAGGCCATCATCGCCGTCCACAACACCAACCTCGGCCCGGCCCTCGGCGGCTGCCGGATGTGGCCCTACGCCAACGAGGCCGAAGCCGTGCGCGACGTGCTGCGCCTGTCCCGGGGCATGACCTACAAGTCGGCGCTGGCCGGCCTCAAGCTCGGTGGCGGCAAGTCGGTGGTGATCGGCAATCCGCGCACCGACAAGACGCCGGCCCTGCTCGACGCCCTGGCCCGCGCCGTGGACCGCCTGGGCGGCCGCTACATCGCCGCCGAGGACTCCGGCACGTCCGTCGCCGACATGAAGCAGATGCGCCGCATCACCCCGCACGTGGCCGGCGTCGAGGACAAGCCCTCGGATGACGGCATGCGCAGTGGCGACCCCTCGCCCTCCACCGCGCTGGGGACCTTCGTCGGGATCCGCACCGCGGTCAGGGAGCGCCTCGGGCGCGATTCGCTGGAGGGCCTAAGGGTCGCCGTGCAGGGCATCGGCAACGTCGGCTACGATCTCGCCCGTCGCCTCCACGAAGCGGGCGCCAGCCTGTGGGTCTGCGACATCGACACCGCCGCGCTGAAGCAGGCCGAGCATGAGCTGGGTGCCCGCGTCGTCGAACCGGAAGCCATCTACGGCCTGGACGTGGATGTCTTCGCACCCTGCGCGCTGGGGGCGGTCATCAACGACCGCAGCCTGCCGCAACTGAGGGCCAGCATCGTCGCCGGGGCGGCCAACAACCAGCTCGCCGAGCCCCGCCACGGCCGCGCTCTGATGGAGAAGGGCATCCTCTATGCGCCCGACTACGTCATCAACGCCGGCGGCATCATCGACGTTTACTACGAGCATGCCGGCATCGACGCGGGGCGGGACGCCCTGATCCGCCATATCGAGCGTATCGACGACAACCTGCGCGAGATCTTCGCCCGCGCCCGCCGGGAGGAGCGCCCCACCGGTGAAGTGGCCGACGCGATCGCCGAGGAGCGGTTCCGCGGCTGATGCCGTGTGCTTGGCATTTGCGCCGAACTCCGGGCACGACTAGGGTGGACAGTTCGTGCCCGGCACACGTCGACCGGGCATCCATCGACCCCGCCGAGGAGTTTGTCCGCCATGCTTTCCCGTAGATTGCTGAACGCCATTGTGTTGACCTGTGCCACTGCGCTCCCACTGTCTGTACCTGCCCAGCAGATGGTATTGCGCGACGCGATCTACCTCTACAACGTTGATTTTTACGATGGTCCGGGCACCCTCGCCATGTGGGGAGAGGGTTGCGACGTTATGCAGGTGGTTTTTGACCTCGACAGCGGCTACGTCGAATTTGAGAAGTGGGAATACAACGTAGCGGACGAGAGCAGCGTCGTGACGGCCAAGTATCCTGACCGGATCCAGGCCACTGCGAAGATGTTTTCATACATGCTGTACACGCCAGACCGATTTATCCGGCGCATTGACTTTACCGGCAATGACGCCACCCGCGAGAATCATGAAGTGGTCGGCCGCGGCACGCTGTTCGGCTACTGCCTGTCCGACGACCCCGATGCGAAGATTTTCGTCGCGGACTATGCCCGCTGCACCAACACTTACTCCAGCAAGTACGCGAGCCTGAGCGGCGCCATGACGGGCGTCGACTGCACGCCCGCCATCACCGATGACAACGGCTCAGGTGGCAATGGTGCCGACGACACCCAGCCCGATGACAATGGCTCGGGCGGGAACGGCGCTGACGACACACAACCGGACGACAATCCCCGCTGAGCGGACCCGAAACTTTCGACGAGATGTCCCCAGCGACCCAGGGCCGCCGGGGACATCACACGGGTTCCGGCCCGAGGGCCCGTCGAACCTCCGCTACCTCCCCGCTCCTCTGCCGGCTCCCGGCCCCATCCCGCCCCGCGCCATTGGCTGGTCGGGCAGGGTCAGGCCGCGCTCCTGGGCGCGCTCCTGCATCAGTTCGTGATGCTCGGCGCGAATCTGCTCGCGCTCTTCCTCGGTCTTGGCGGTGCGCATGCGGGCCCGCTGCTCAAGCTGCTCCTGCTCGGTCATCAACTGGCGGCCCAGGACGGTCTGTGCCGCCTGTCCGTTCGCGTCATCGGCCTGCAGGGCCAGTGGTGCAGCCGCGGCCATCGCGGCCACCGCACCCAGCATCAGGGAAACCAGACGTTTGCGTGTCATTTCGGCCTCCTTCGCGACTGACGGTCGCTTGCCATTCACGCCTGCCGGCGGGTTGTCGCCCCGCCGCCAGTCACTGCCCTGTTCCCAATCCCAGTGTAGGCCGCGGCATGGCGCCCGCCTGAGATTCCACGATGCACTTGATCTGGCGCAAAGGCGCCCGGCGGGCGACTAAACTGCACGCAGTTCCTGGCCTGGAGACCGTCATGACGACCCACCGCATCGCAGTGATTCCTGGTGATGGCATCGGCACCGAGGTGATGCCGGAAGGCCTGCGCGCCCTCGTCGCCGCGGGTTCGCGTTTCGGAATCGACTTCGCCTTCGAGCACTTCGACTTCGCCAGCTGCGACTACTACCTTGCCCACGGGCGCATGCTGCCCGAGGGCTGGTTCGAGACCCTGCGCGGCTTCGACGCCCTCTATTTCGGCGCCGTGGGCTGGCCGGCCAAGGTCCCGGACCACGTCTCCCTGTGGGGATCGCTGCTGCAGTTCCGCCGCAGCTTCGACCAGTACGTGAACCTGCGCCCGTGCCGGCTGATGCCGGGCATCCGCAGTCCTCTGGCGGATCGCCGGCCCGGCGACATCGACTTCCTGGTGGTGCGCGAGAACACCGAGGGGGAGTACTCCAGCGTCGGCGGCAGGATGTTCGAGGGCACCGAGCGCGAGATCGTGATGCAGGAAACCGTGATGAGCCGCGTGGGCGTGGACCGGGTGCTGCGCTACGCCTTCGAGCTGGCCCGCCGGCGGCCCCGCCGCAGGCTGACCTCGGCCACCAAGTCCAACGGCATCTCGATCACCATGCCCTACTGGGACGAGCGGGTGAAGGCCATGGCGGCCCACTACCCGGAGATCGCCGTGGACCAGTTCCACATTGACATCCTGACCGCCCACTTCGTGTTGCACCCGGACTGCTTCGACGTGGTGGTGGCCAGCAATCTCTTCGGCGACATCCTCTCCGACCTGGGCCCGGCCTGCACCGGCACCATCGGCATCGCCCCCTCGGCCAACATCAACCCCGAGGGCCGCTTCCCGAGCCTCTTCGAGCCCGTGCACGGCAGCGCCCCGGACATCGCCGGCCGGGGCATCGCCAATCCGATCGGGCAGGTCTGGTCGGGTGCGATGATGCTGGAGCACCTGGGCCACGCGGACGCCGCAGCCGCCATCGTGGCGGCCATCGAAGCGGTACTGACCCGGGGCAACCCGGCCGAGCTGACGCCCGACATCGGAGGTCAGGGCGACACGCTCGCCCTCGGCCACGCCATCACCGCGGCCATCGCGACCGGCTGAGCGGCCGGTTCAGGGCCGGCCGCCCCGCCCTGTCCGCTCAGCGCAGGGTGCCGCGCAGTTCGCCGGCCGGCGAGTCGCCGGCCACCGGCACCGTCGTGCTGGCATCGCCGTCGCTGGTATGAACGATCACCGAGGCGCGGCCTTCCATGATGGCGTTGATCAGGCCCTCGATGGTGCCAGCCATCGCGTCATTCGGATCGGGCCAGGTCACCAGGTCGGCATTGGTGATGATGAAGCCCTCGGCCAGGCGGCCATTGACGGTCTCACCCAGCGTGCCCCCCGGGGGCGGCCCGCCGACAAACCAGAAGGCGACCGGTCCGGCCGGCTCGGTCACCTTGACCGGCGTGGCGCTGCCGATGGGTGCCACGTGAATGTGCGCCATCAACAGGTTGTCGATGCCGGCCACATTGACCCGGAACTGCAGGGCAGAGCCGCCGTCGATGACGTCCACTTTCGCGTCGCCGGTGGCATTGGTCGCCACCGGCACCCCCGCAAGGGTAAAGCCCTCGAGGCGGGCCTTGAACTTGAGGCCGGAGTCGGCCATGGCGCTGCCAGCCAGGGCCAGACCCAGGGCCAGCGCGGCGATTGTCTTCTTGATCATGATGGGGATCCTCTCTCTGTCGATGCAGGGCCAGGAGACCCGACCGGCCTCCCGTTCGCCCGCCGGAACGGCGGGTGCACTGTTCGAACAGGCGAGGAGCCCGGGCTATTCCGCTGGCAAGTCCCCCGGTCCCGACCAACGGTCGGTTCCCACGACGAAGTCAGCCCGGACGCCGGAAGGCGGCACGGGCCGCCTCGACCTCGGCCCGGCTCACGCAGCCCGCGACGTGGTCATTGACGAGCCCCATGGCCTGCATGAAGGCATACACCGTGGTTGGACCGACGAATTTCCAGCCCCGCTTCTTGAGATCCTTCGACAGGGCCACCGAGGCCGCGGAGGTGGACACCGACTGCGGCGCGGCGAGGTCGCCCGGCTTGGGCTCGAAGCGCCACACATAGGCGGCCAGCGAGCCCTCGGCGGCCACCAGCTCGACGGCCCGGGCGGCATTGTTGATCACCGCCTCGATCTTTCCCCGGTGCCGGACGATACCCGCGTCCTGAAGCAGGCGCGCCACGTCGGCCTCGCCGAAGCGCGCCACGGCATGGAAGTCGAAGTGTGCGAAGGCGCGCCGGAAATGCTCGCGCTTGGCCAGGATCGTTCGCCAGCTGAGTCCCGACTGGAAGCTCTCGAGGCACAGCTTCTCGAACAGCCGGCGATCCTCGCCCACCGGGAAGCCCCACTCCCGGTCGTGGTAGTCGAAGAACTCCGGCGCAGCGCCGCACCAGCGGCAGCGGGGCCGCCTGTCCGGCCCGTCAATGGTCTCGCTCATCCCTGTGGGTCTCCTCTTGGGGGTGCCCGGATGACGGCTTGCGGTCGCGCCATTCCGTGGGCGGGGGAAGCCGGAGTTTAGGACAGTGGCCTGCCCCGTGCCAGCCGCCGGGCCGGCGTCAGAATCGGTGCGAGAAGCCGGTGATCAGCGAGCGGGCTGTTTTGCCGGGCACCGCCACCGTCACCACCGCGCCCGGTCGCAGGTAAGCATCGGCCCGTACCTCGTAGGACAGCAGGTTGATCGCTGCGTACCACTGGGTGCGCTTGCCGAGCGGCCGGATCAAGCCGGTGGTGATCGACCGGGCGTCATTGTCGTGCCCCCGCGGATCGAGCCAGGCCGCACCGAGGCTGGCTTCACCCCCGGCCAGGGGCACCACCACGCCGGCCGACCACAGCCGGTTGTCGCCGGCGGACGTGCCCGCTGCGTCCCGCCGAGAGGCGCTCGCCACCAGCTTGAGCGGCCCGGTATCGAGAGACGCGCCCACGAAGCCCTCGCGTGCGGCTCCAGCCCCGTCGGCCTCGCCGATGCGGTGCCAGGCCGTGCCCAGCGACCAGGGCCCGGCGTCCCAGGTGGCCCCCAGGCCGATCCGGTCGTCGTCGCTGCGGCCGTGCCCCGGCTCGTCCTGCTGGCGCCCCTGAAAACCGTAGATGCCCATCAGCTGGACGCCACCGAAACTGGGCGAGGCCCAGGCCAGCGCGTTGTCGAATCGCCCGACGCTGCCGGGGGCGATCGAGTACCCGCCCGCGAAGGCCAGCGTGGAACGGGGGGCGAAGGCGGCCGAGCCCCCCATCACCTGGTAGCGATAGGGAATCATGAAGCCCGGCGAATACTGGTAGCCGAGCGAAAACCGACCGAAGCCGCCGGACAGCGCAATCCAGGTCTGGCGGCTGAAGGTGCGTCCCGGCCGATGGGACTCGCCCGTACCCGGCAGGAATCCATTCTCGAGCACGACGGTGAGGTCGAGGCCCTCGCCCAACGACTCGATGGCGCGGAACCCGATCCGGTTGCCCGCCAGGCCGCCATCGCGCATCAGCCCGGCGAAGCGGGCGCCGTCCGCGGCGCCCCAGGCCAGAGCGATGTCCACCAGGCCATACACCGTGGGTCCGTCCGCCGCCGCCACGCCGGCCGCCCCCACCAGACACATCCCGCACACCCAACGCCGCATCGCTCGCTCCCCTCGCACGCTCAACGGTTCGAGTCTGGGGCCGCAGGGGGTACCTCGGCCTTGACCCAGACCAAGGCCACGGCAGGCCTCGCTGCATAGTCATGCCCTGGATCAATACGGACCTGTCGAGCAGGCGCGATACTGGTTCTGATTGGAGGCAAGGCCATGACGAGCATCGCGCATCGCAGCTTTTCCACCTCCGGCCGCGTGACGGTTGTCGCGCTGCTCTGTGCCCTGTGGTGGGCGGCCTACACCCACCTCACCGCCTTCGCGGACCGGCTGCTGCCCCTCACCGGCCTCAGTCGCGGCACCCACGCCGGCGAGGCGGTCCATTTCTTCCTCTATGACACGCCGAAGGTCCTGCTGCTGCTGACCGGCGTGGTGTTCGTGATGGGCGTGATCCAGACCTTCTTCGCCCCCGAGCGCACCCGCGCGCTGCTCTCCGGCCACCGGGCCGGCATCGGCAACGTGCTGGCCGCCTCGCTCGGGGTGGTGACGCCCTTCTGCTCGTGCTCGGCGGTGCCGCTCTTCATCGGCTTCCTCTCGGCCGGCATCCCGCTGGGCGTGACGCTGTCCTTCCTGATTGCCGCCCCGATGGTGAACGAGGTCGCGCTGGTGCTGCTGTTCGGCCTGTTCGGCTGGCAGGTGGCGGCCCTCTACCTGGGGCTCGGGCTGAGCGTGGCGGTGGTGTCCGGCGTCGTCATCGGCCGGCTCGGCATGGAACGCCACCTGGAAGACTGGGTGCAGGCCATTCTGAACGGGCAGGCCGCACGCTGGGACGGCGACGGCATGGACTGGTCGCAGCGTATCGCCGCCGGCACCGCCCACGTGCGCACCATCGTCGGCAAGGTGTGGCCCTACATCCTGGCCGGCATCGGACTGGGCGCCCTGATCCACGGCTACGTGCCCGAGGACTTCCTGGCGTCCTTCATGGGGCGCGACGTGTGGTGGGCCGTGCCGGCCGCCACCCTGCTCGGGGTCCCCATGTACACCAACGCCGCCGGCGTGATCCCGGTGGTGCAGGCGCTGATCGGCAAGGGCGCCGCGCTGGGCACGGTGCTGGCCTTCATGATGAGTGTCATCGCGCTCTCGGCGCCCGAAATGATCATCCTCCGCAAGGCCCTCAAGCCGCCCCTGATCGCGACCTTCGTCGGCGTGGTGGCGAGCGGCATCCTGCTGGTGGGCTACGTCTTCAACTGGCTGCTCTGACCCAAGGGAGATCGCCATGAAAACCATCCACGTCCTCGGCAGCGGCTGCGCCAATTGCCAACGGACCGCCGCCCTGATCGAAGCGGTCGCCGCGGAGCGCGGCGTCGCCATCCAGCTCGACAAGGTCACGGACTTCGCGAAGATCGCCGCCTACGGCGTGATGTCCACACCCGGCGTGGTCATCGACGGCACCGTGGTGCACGCTGGCGGCGTGCCCTCGCGCGAGGCCGTGCAGGGGTGGTTTGGCTAGGCCGCCGCGCAGCTCACGCCGCGTCCGGTCCGCATCACCACGCCCAGCGCGGCCGTACCGAGCACCACGTAAGCCAGGGTCAGCGGAACGACGCTGCCGTCGAAGAGCTGGCCCACGCCGAAGCCCAGCAGGGCGCCGCTGACGGTGGTGAAGAAGCCGATCAGCGAGGAGGCCGTACCGGCCACGTGGCCGAGGGGCTCCATGGCGAGGGCGTTGAGGTTGGCGCCCAGGAAGCCGAACAGGAACATGCTGCCCGCCTGCATCAGCAGGAACATGGGCAGGGACTCCGGCCCCCGGCTGAGCAGCAGCAGGTGCGCCGCATTCAAGAGCACCAGCGCGCCGAGCCCGACGATGGCGAGGCGGCGCATGCCGAAGCGCATGACCAGCCGCGAATTCGTGAAGGCGGCCACCGACATGGCCATGGCCACCAGCGCGAACAGCAGCGAGAAGCGCTGGCCGGCATCGAAGATGTCCATGAAGATCCGCTGGGCCGAGGTGATGAAGCCCATGTGCGCCCCCAGCACCAGGCCCATGGCCAGCATGTAGCCCATCGCGCTGCGGGTCGTGAGGGCGATGCGGAAGCCGTCGATCACCGCCGCCGGCGACATGGGGCGGCGGCGCTCCAGCGGCAGCGACTCCTCGAGGCGGAAGAGGGTCCAGGCCAGCACCGCTCCGCCACCGAGCACCAGGGCGCCGAAGGCCCAGCGCCAGGGCGCCACGAGCAGGATCAGCTGCCCCAGCGAGGGCGCCAGGATCGGCACCGCCATGAAGACCATCATGGCCAGCGACATGACGCGGCCCAACTGACGGCCCGAGTAGGTGTCGCGCGCCAGCGAGACGGCAATGACCCGCGGCGCGCCGGCCCCCAGCCCCTGCACGAAGCGCGCCGCCAGCATCAGCGGAAAGCTGGGCGCCACCGCCGACAGCAGGCCCGCCAGCGAGAACAGCACCAGCCCGCCGATCAGCACCGGGCGGCGCCCGAAGCGGTCCGACAGGGGGCCGTAGATCAGTTGCGAGGCGCCCATGCCCAGCAGGTAGACCGCGATGACCGCCTGGCTCTGGTTGGGGTCATGCAGGAAGAAGTCGGCGTTGAGGTCGGGCAGGGCCGGCAGCATCACGTCGATGGCGAGCGCGTTGAGCGCCATGCACGCCGCCACGAAGGCCACGAACTCGGCAAAGGCCATGGGGGTATTGCGGGAGAGCGGCAGGGTCATCGGTCGAGGGCCTCGGTAAAGGGTCGCAGGGCCTCGGCGGCGGCGGCCACGGTGTCGGCATCGGTGGCCCGCAGCAGCAGGTCCACGTCGCTGCCGATCACGGTCTGCATGGCCCGCTCGGCAAAGGCGAGGCCTTCGGGCGTGAGCCGGATCAGGCAGCCGCGGCCATCGGACGGGTCTTCGGCCCGGTCCACCAGGCCCCGCCCCTCGAGGGCCTTCAGCACCTTGGTGAGGCCTCCCGAGGTCAGCAGCATGCCCTTGCAGATGTCGGCCGGTCGCAAGGCATGGGGCGCCGGCGACTTGCGCAGGGTGGACAGCACAGAGAACTCGGTGGTCGATAGATCGAAGCGCGCCATCTCGCGCTGGGCGTTCTCGTAGACCAGGTCACGCAGGCGGAAGATGCGCGTGATGAGGCGCATGCCCGGCGTGTCGATTTCGGGGAAGCTGTCGGCGGCCTGGCGGATCAGGTCTTCGCAATGGGTTCGGCAACGGGTATTCATGTTGCACAGCTTACATTCCAGATTGCTTTCTAGCAAGCAATTATCTCGAGCATCGACGGCCTGCGGGCCGCTAGACTTCAGGAGCCGACCCGGCTGGAGCCCCCCATGCACGCCAAGCCACCGCTGTGACGAACGCCCGCCCGGAACCGTCCGAGTCCTTCGACGCCTGGCACCCCGGCGTCGCCTCCGGCATTCCACCGGTCTGGCGTGACCTGGAGACGCTCTACCGGACCGAATGTGTCACCACCTCGCGCGCCGAGGTGGACGCCGACGTCTCCCTGACCGGCCTCGCGCCCGAGCAGCTCACGGCCTTTCGTCCCGAGCGCCTCGCCCTGCACGAGCTGATCGTGCGCATCACCGCCGAAATCGCCGTGCCCGAGGGCGAGATGGAAGAGGACTTCGGCAAGCACTTCCGGCAAATCGCACACACGGTCCTGGACCGACACATCCGCCCCGAGATGGCACGCATCGCAGCGGTCCACGCCGATTTCCTGCGCCGGGCCGAAGCCACCGCCGGCGCGCTGCTGGAGCGACACCTGGCGCCTGCGCCTCCCGCAGGCCCCCCACCCCGGGGGTCCCTCCTGTCGCGCCTGCTGGGTCGGCGCGCGCCCGAGCCGCCCGCCCGGCCGGCCGAAGAGCAGGACCAGGCAGCGGTCGCCCGATTCCGGGCCCTGGCCGAGGCCGCCGACGATCCGGAGCAGCGGGCCCTGTGCAACAGCCTGCACAAGGTGCTGGGCGCCATGCTGGTCACCCGCGGCAGCCTGGGGACCGACCTGCCCCTGCTGCAGCGGCTGGTCTGCCGCCACGCCGCCAACCGCTACGGCAGCCGCCTGGTCGGCCAGACCATCGCGCCGCTGATCGACGCGGCCATCGAGCGCGAAGGCCTGCTGCGGGCCCCCCTGCGGGAGCGGCCGGTGCTGTTCAGCCTCAAAGGCCCCTCGGCCGCGGGCAAGAGCTCGATCCGTCCGATGCTCAAGCAGGCCATGGCCGACCAGGGACTGGACGCAGCCGGCTTCGTCACCGTGAGCCCCGACATCTGGCGCCGCCTGCTGCTCGACTTCGACAGCCTGGGGCCGGCCATCAAGTACGCCGGGCAGTTCACCAGCCGCGAGGTGATGGTGATCGACGCCAAGCTCGACCGCTACATCCGCGACCGCGCCAACCGCGAAAAGTCCATCCCCGACATCCTGGTGGACCGCTTCCGCTTCGACAGCTTCGACAGCGAGCGGGTCTCGCGGGTGCTGCACCAGACCTACGCCAGCCACGTGGACACGATGTTCATGTACTTCGTGATCACGCCCCCCGAGGAGACCGTGGAACGGGGCTGGCGGCGGGCCCTCGAGCGGGGGCGCTACAAGTCGGTGGAGGATTTCCTGGCCCACAGCGTGGAGGCCTACAGCGGCATGCCGGGGCTGTTTTTCCGCTGGATGGCCCTGCCGCGACCGATCTACCGCTACGTGTTCCTCGACAACCGGGTGCCCAAGGGCCGTTTTCCGGCGGTGGTGGCCTCCGGCGACCAGCAGTGCATGACGGTCTTCGACCCGCTGGTGCTGGTGAACATCGTGCGCTACCAGCGCACCAACATCTATGCGGGCCGTCCCGAGGACGTGGCGGCGCCGGCCGCCGACTGGGGGGTGGCGAAGAACCTGGCCTTCATCCGCCAGTGCCTGAAGCTGGTGCCCGAGGTGCGCTTCGCCGGTGAGGACGGGGCGCCCTTCCTCGCCGCCCGCCGCGGCGTGCTGACGGTGGTCGATGCCGACGCGCTGGAGCGTCAGCGCCAGGACCCCGAGCGGGCCGCCCTCTTCGACGCGCTGCTCGCGGGCTGAAGCGGGCCCGGCGCGCTACTCGGTGTCGTAGCCCAGCAGGCGGGCCTCGATGATGCGCTTGGCCACCGCCTCGGGCACGTCGGCCTCCCACTCGCCGCGTCCCCGCCGCAGTCCGGTCAGCACCTCGCCCACGTCGATGTGCAGATGGCTCTCGTCGCGGGGCGTCACCGCCAGCAGCAGCTCGTTCTCCTTGAGGTGGGCCAGCAGGTGTCGCAGCTTCGGCGGCACCTCGACATTGTCGAGGGTGACCATCGCACTGGCGTCGCGGGGACGCGACGGATACACATACACGTGGGTGTTGTCGGGGAAGAGCTTGCCGAAGGCCTCCAGGATGCCCCCCTCCAGGCCTTCGTAGTACTTCTCGTCGAAGAGGAAGTCGAAGTCGCGCACCGACAGCACGATGCCGATGGGCTTCTGGGTGTAGCGGCGCAGGTAGGCGCGCAGCCGGAAGAAACGGACATAGTCGGAGATGATCACGGTGTAGCCCTGGGAGGCCAGCAGGTCGATCCGCGCCAGGAAGTCGGCGCCGTCCACCCGGTCGCCGGAGACCAGCGAATTCATCGTGATCTCGGCCAGCGAGACGATCTCGTTCTCGTTCACGGCCGCCAGCTGGCTGAACTGGGCCAGTCCCGCGCCCATCATGTCCACGCTCACCAGGGTCACCGGCTTGAAGCTGCCGCGCATCACCATCACCGGCTTGCGGTAGAACAGCTCGCCGGGCACCACCACCTCGCCCGCCGGGTTGAACACCACCGCCCGGGTCAGCCAGCTGCGGATCAGGTGGAGGTTCATCAGCCGGTTCTCCACCTCCTCGAAATAGGGGCCGGAGAAGTGGATCAGATCCACCTCGATGCGGTCCGAGCCCAGCCCGTCGGCCAGGCCCTCGACCACCCATTCCGGCGTCTGGAAGTGGTAGAAGGCGCCGTGGATCAGGTTCACGCCGAGGATGCCCAGGGCCTCGGACTGCTGGGCGTTGTCGTTGTCGAGCATGCGCACATGCATGACCACGTCGCTCGGGGGCGCCCCCGGGTGCAGTTGCAGGCGCACGCCCACCCAGCCGTGGCACTCGTTCTTCTGCTTGAAGCTGCGGGCCGTGACGGTGGCCGCGTAGGCGAAGAAGGTGGTGTTCTTGGCGCGCACCTCGGAGAGGCGCTCGACCACCTGGGTGAACTCCTTGTCCAGCATCTGCAGCAGCCGCGCCCGGCTCACGTAGCGGTCCACGTGGCCGTAGATCGCGTCGCTCACGGCCATGTCGTAGGCCGACATGGTCTTGGCCACCGTGCCCGCCGCCGCCCCCACGGTGAAGAAGCGCCGCGCCACCTCCTGGCCGGCCCCGATCTCGACGATGGAGCCGTACTTGTACTTGTCCAGGTTGATGGCGAGCGCCTTCTGGTCGGTGGTGAGGGTGGAGTCGCGTTTGCGCATGGACGTCCCGAGGCCCGTGGCCGGTTCGATGTGGAGTCGGGAAGTCTAGCGCGCAGCGGCGCCCGTGGCGCCCGCCGCGGCACAAAAAGATGCCCCGGCGGCGCGGAGCCACCTCGAGGGAGGGGCCACGCGCCGCCGGGAACCTCTCACACCTGGCAGGGCGCCGGGCGGCGCTGGCCGCCCGTTCATGCAGCGCATTCAGTCACTGGCCGGCCGCTGGCCCGGGCTGGTGGACATGAAGTCGTCGAACTCGGCCTGGTCCTGGCGCCGCCGGGTGTCCGAGCGAAATTCCTGGAAGGCCTCGCCGCGGCGCCGGATCTCTTCCCTGATTTCGTCGATGCGGTCGTGCTGCGCCTGCTGGTACTCGTCGAACACCACATTGTCGCTGCCCCGCTGGCACGGCGCCTTGTGGCCCTTCAGCTGGCGCCATTTGTCGCGCAGCCAGCCGGGCAGCTCCTCGATCGGGTGGCCCGTGAAGCTCCACGCCAGGACGGCGAGGCCGAGCGGCCAGAAGAGGATGAAGCCGAACACCATCGCAACGATATTGGTGGCGCTCCAGTGGCCTTTGCCGCAGCAGGCGCCGGCCCGGTGGGACCGGCCCGGGCCGGCGTGCGAAGACTGGGTTTGGTGCGTGCTAGTCATGGTGTCGGATCTCCATCGGTTGAACACGGGGAACATCGTCCCTGCCAAGGCAATGTGAACGCTGTTCGCATTTAAGATAGGGCAGCTTTGGAACAAATACAAGGGGTGAGGCAAAAAAGTTAACAGCGTTCACATTGCGTGCCATGATGAAGACCATGCACACACAACGCCCCCACTACCACCACGGCCACTTGGCCGAGTCGCTGCTCGACGCCGTGGACGAACTCGCCACCCAGTTCGGCCTCGAGGCTGTAACGCTGCGCGCCTGCGCCAAGCGCGTCGGGGTGGCCCCCTCCTCGGCCTTTCGCCACTACGAGGACAAGCGGGCCCTGCTCACCGCCTTTGCCACCCGGGCCCTCAACCAGCTGGTGGCGGCGCTGGAGGACGCCGAGCAGCAGGCCCGCCTGTGCGGCGGCAATGCCCTGCATGCGGTCGGACTCGCCTACGTGGGCTTCGCCCTCGACAAGCCGGCCTTCTTTCGCGCCATGTGGCGCGAGGAGACCATCTACGCCCAGGATGCCGCCTACGTGACCGCCACCCGCCGGCTGGCCCAGTGCATTCAGGGCGGCTTCGCCCGGACCCTCACGGACGCCGACCCGGACGCCTTCAGCCCCCAGGAGCTGCTGGCCTGGTCCTCGGTGCACGGCCTCGCCAGCCTGCTGATCGACGGTCCACTGGCCAAGGGCAAGTCGCGCGACGCGCTGATGGCCGAGGCCGGACGCATGATTGGCGCCCTGGACCCGGCCCTCGACCGGCCCCGCTGAGGCGGCCGCCCTGCAGCCTGTTGCAGCCCCGATCCACGCGGAATGTGGCGGACGTCACGGCAGGCGCCCTCGGCCGCTGGAGCCGAGCCGGTGAGGCTGCCTATGCTTCCTGACTGAGACCCATCCAGGAGCGCCCCATGACCGGCCGCCAGCGTCGCCCCGCCCGCCCCCTGATCGCGATGCTCGCCTGCCTGGCCGTGGCGGCCTGTGGCAGCGAGGATGACGCGGCAAGCAGCGCTCGCGCTGCAACAGGCGGGTCCATGCAGACCGCCAGCGGGGCCCGACCCGCCAACGGCGTGGTGATGCGCGAACACCCCCTGCGCGACCCGGGCATGAACAACGTGGTGGCCAGCACGGTCCTGGTGCCGGAGGGCTGGACCCTGGAGGGTGGCCTCACCCGCCCCTCCAATCAGCTCTACAACATGCCGGTGGTGGCCGACGTCAAGATCACCGCCCCTGACGGGCGGGCGGTGCATTTCTTCCCCAGCCTGTCCTTCGAGTTCAACCACGCGTCCGGCGGGCAGCCCATGCAGGTCACCCTGATGGGCAACCTCTACATGCCGCTGCCGGAGTCCCCGGGCCAGTGGTTCATGCAGATGGCCCGGATGAGCCCCGACCCCACCGTCAGCCAGCTGCAGCTGGTGTCCGAGGAGCCGATCGCCGAGCTGACCCAGCAGCTCCGCCAGCAGAATGCCCAGACCTTCCAGATCGTCGAGCAGGGCAACGCCACCACCGGCTCGATGGGCTTCGGGCAGTCCTACGACACCCAGGCCACCAAGCTCGTCCTGCGCTACCAGCAGAATGGCCAGCCCTTCGAGGAGACGGTGGTCATGAGCTGGCAGTACCTGGTCATGGTCCAGCAGGGCCAGGTGGCCTCGGGCACCTGGTCGGTCAACCTGATGCAAAGCTTCCGCGGCGCGCCGGGCAGCGACTACCTCAACGACCCCGTGCTGGCCGCCATCGTCCAGTCCGTGCGCCCCAATCCGGCCTGGGAGGCCGAGATGCAGCGCTACTGGACGGAACTGGCGCGCATCAAGCAGAAGGGCGCCAGCGACCGCGCCGCCAGCTGGCAGCAGCACAACCGCAAGATGCAGCAGATCAATGGCGAGATCAGCGACATCATCGCCGGTGGCTACCAGCGCCGCTCGGCCATCCAGGACAACATGCGCATCCGCGGCATCGACGCCCTGCGCGAAGAGACGCCCTACACCACCCCCTCGGGCGACACCGTGCGTCTGCCCAGCTTCTACGACCACGCCTACACCGACGGCAACGGCACCTACATCCTCAACAACGATGCCCTCTACAACCCCAATACCGACCCCGCGGTGAACAACCAGAACTGGAGCCGGCTCGAGGCCCAGCGCTGACCGGGCGGCACGCCGGCCGGGTTTGTCATCCACTTCGCATAGCTTCTATAGTGCGGGAGTCGCCGGACGGCTCGCGTCCGGCCTGCGCATCCTGTCCTGCGGAGAAGGCCGATGACCCGCGTCGTCACGATTCACTGGAGCCCGGAAGTGGAGTTCCACGCCCTCGAGAAAGCCCCCGTCAACGAGGGCAACGGCATCTACATGATTCTCGAACAGGGCTTCCGGCAGCAAAGGCCCGAGCAGTATCGGGGCAAGGCCAAGGAGCTGATCTACATCGGCATCGTCAAGTCCGAGTTTCGCTCCATGTTCAAGCGGATTCAGGAACACCGGGCAAAGTGGCTCAACGAGATCGCCGGGGACCAGATCTTCGTCAGGTTCGGCCGGCTGGAATCGGCGCTGAAGATCACGCCCCAACTCATCGAGGATGCCGAGAGCGCGCTGGTCTTCGAACACCAGCCCAGCGAGAACTGGATGAAGAAGGAGGGCTACACGATCGCGCGCGATCTGGTGGTCCATAACCGCCACCACGGCGGCTACCTGAAGAACACCATCCGGACGAGCGACCACACGGGATGACGGCCCGCTGCGCCATCTCCGGGCCACTCCGGATGCCGAAGCGCACCCGCGCGCTTGGCCTGTCGTTTGCCCTTGCGCTGTGCGCCACCCTCACCGCCACGGCCGCAGACACGATCCACCGCTGGGTCGATACCGATGGCCGGGTGCACTACGGCGACCGCCCACCGCCGGAGCAGATCGACCAGACCCGCCCCCGGCCAACGGCGAAGACCGCAGCGCGCCCGGCACAGCCAGCGCCCGTCGCCCGAGCGCAGCCCACCCGGCAGCCGGCCGCTTCGCCAGCGGAGGCCGCCCCGCACGTGGTGGCCGAACTGCGCCATCTGCTCACCCGGCGGGACTTTGCCGGACTCGAGGCGCGGATGGCGGCGCTCGAGGCGGATTTCGCCCGAGACTACGGGGCAGAAGACCGTCTGTTCAAGACCCTCGACGCCTTCGACCAATGGGGTGACGCCCAGAAGGGCCCCCTCGATGCCTGGGTGGCGGCCTCGCCCGATCACTACCAGCCCTATCTGGCCCGTGCCGCCTACTGGGTCGAGCAGGGTTGGGACACTCGGGGGCGCAATTGGGCAACAAAGACCAGTGATGCCCAGATTGCGGGCATGAAGCGGTGCTTCGCCCGCGCGTCCCAGGATCTCGAGACGGCCGCGCGGCTCAACCCGCGCTCGATCCTGCCCCACTACCTTCGGATCCGAATCGCCGTCGCCGTGGCGGATCTGCCGGAAACGTCCGCCTCGCTGCGGCGAGCCCTGGCTATCAGCCCTGCGTCATACCGCGTTCGGAACGCCTACCTCAATGGGCTAAAGCCCCGCTGGCATGGAAGCCACAGGGAGATGCGGCAATACGTCGCGGAATCACAGCACTACGTGGCGCAGAACCCGCGCCTGAGCCATCTGGAGGCCGAAGTCCTCGTTGACGAGGCGTCCATCGCCTGGAACGACAAGCGCCTGGCCGAGGCCGACGGGCTCTACACCCGCGCCCTGGCCATCGGCGAAGAACATCGGATCCTGGGCGCACGTGCCTATGTCCGCCCTGGCCTCGGGCGTCTGCACGAGGCGCTGGCCGACATCGACCGGGCCATCGCCATGGATGGGGAGTATCCGGTTCATTACGTCTCCCGCAGCCGGATCCTGTCGAAGATGGACCGGTATCCGGCCGCGCTGGCGGCCATTGAGCAGGCCTATGCCCTCGACCCGCTCGACCCGGATGTTCGCGAGCGCTTCCACCGGGTGACCCTTGTCCTCGGCTACCAGGCGCACGAGCGCGAGAAACCGGCCACGGCCCTCACCTACTTCGACCGCGCCATCGAACTGGTGGACACCAACGCCGACGCCTACTACCGACGGTCCCGCGCCCTGGCCGAGCTGAAGCGGGATGAGGATTCCCTGAGGGACGTGCGCCGGTCCATCGAGCTGGATCCGGACCAGATCCGCTTCTACCGCATGATCGACTGGCTGCTGCTCAAGCAGCGCGACTACGACCAGATCATCGGCTACTGGGGGCGCTTCATCGCGCGCCACCCCGACAGCGACGCCGCCTATCTGGAGCGGGCGGGAACCCATTACCACAAGGGCGACTTCGAGTCCGCCCGGCAGGATGCCCGCAAGGCCGTCGAGCTGGGCAGCATCGACGCGCAGGGCCTTCTGCAGCGCCTGTCCGGGACGAACTAGGCATCTGCCCCCCGGGTCGCCAGCCCGGGTCCTGCGCGGGCCGTCGCCGGCCCGCCGGACCCGTTGCGCTCAGCGGCGCTTGCCCTGGCCCTGCCCAGGCTGCTTCGGTGCGAAGAGCGCCGGGCGCTGGCCCGACTGGGGCCTGCGCGCTGCGGGCCGGGCGTCGCCGTTGCCGCGTGACTCGAAGCCGCCACGGCCCTCGCTGCTGCCACGCCCCTCGGACGTGCCACGACCACGACCCTCGCCCTGGGCGCGCTCGGGATGACGCGGTGCGCCGGTCCCGGCCTGGCGCGGCTTGTGGGAGCGCTCGCCATTGCGTCGCGGCTGGCCGTCGCGGGCCTGGCGCGGTTGCCCGTCGCGGGGCTGGCGCGGCTGACGGGGCTCACGCGCCGGTTCCGCCGGCTCGCCCACCGGCGGCACGAAGCCTTCGGCCTCGACCCGGGTGATCTTCTGGCCGATCAGGCGCTCGATGGCCGTCAGGTGTTTCATCTCCTCGGCATCCACCAGCGACACGGCAGCGC
>JAGRFX010000576.1 GCA_020445805.1 Rhodocyclaceae bacterium | reverse complement strand
GATGGGCGGCGAGCTCACCGCCGAAAGCCAACCCGGCCGCGGCTCGGTGTTCCGGCTGCGCCTGTTCCTGCCGCGCCTGCCGGACGACGCCCTGCCGCCGGCCGCGCCGGACGACGCCTGGTCGCACGGCGCCCGCTACGACGGCCCGCGACGCCGCGTGCTGACAGTGGACAACGAGGAGGCCGACCGCCACCTGGTCGCGCAGTGGCTGGAGCCGCTCGGCTTCGAAGTGCGCGAGGCCGCGTCCGGCCATGAGGCGCTGGCCCTGCTGGAAGCCGGCTACCGCCCCGACGCCGTGCTGATGGACCTGGCCATGCCCGGCATCGACGGCTGGGAAACGCTGCGCCGCATCCGCGCGCTGGACCTGCCGCAGCTGCACTGCGCCGTGGTGTCGTCCAACGCGTTCGATCGCGGGCTGCGCAACGACGTCGGCATCGGCGAGCGCGACTACTTCATCAAGCCGGTGCGCCGTGCCGATCTGCTGGCCTGGCTGGAGGAGCGGCTGCAGCTCATCTGGTTGACGCCTGCGGGCAGCAAGGATTCAGAGCCAAATCGGTCTCCAGCCCATACGCAGCAGGCGCAGGCAGCTATTCTTTCAAGAGCAAACGGGCAGCAG
>JAGRFX010000575.1 GCA_020445805.1 Rhodocyclaceae bacterium | reverse complement strand
AGATGTTGTTGTGGGTGTAGCCGTAGTTGCTGTGGCACTTCAGGCAGATCTGGTTCTCGCGGGTCACGAAGGGCGTCGAGACCGAGGTGTCGACGCTCGCGCCCGGGTCACCGCGCTTGACGGTGTAGCCGCTGGGCAGCTGCTGGAACGACGTGCTGCCATAGATCGGCTCCACGCCCCAGCTGCCGCGCAGCACGCCGCTGGCGAGGTTGGTGTGCGTGTAGCCGGAGGTCTCGTCGTGGCGGTGGGTGCCGGCGGCATCGGGCGACGCGGCGTTGCCGTTGAACAGCCGGTTGCGGATCACACGGTGTGGGTTGTGGCAGTCGGTGCACTCGGCGTGGCGTTCGCGCAGCGTATCGCGCGACTCCAGAAAGTCGGCGCCGCAGCGGTTGGTGGCGGTGGTGCAGTCCACGCTGCCGTCGTTGAAGTGGCCGGAGATCTCGTGCGCTTCCGTCGCCGCGCCCTGCTCGGCCGTGGTGATGGGCATGCGGATGGCGCGCGCGAAGGAACTTTCGATGTCGGGCACCTGCAGCACGCTGGCCAGCACCGACTTGGCCGACGCGGTGTGGCACTGGTAGCAGGTGTTCTCCAGTGCCGGGTTGCCGCCCTGGCGGGCC
>JAGRFX010000574.1 GCA_020445805.1 Rhodocyclaceae bacterium | reverse complement strand
GTTATTTGTAGTTGAACGCTGCGTTCAACGATGTTCGCTGCAGCCGACGGGCAGTCATGCCCCGGGGCAATCCGAAGACACACGCAAGCCGAACATATGGAGGAATACCATGAAGCATATCGGAAAATCCGGCGCCGCCGTTGCAGCAGCCGCTTTCGCACTCGCCGTCACCGGAGCAGGCATCGCCACCCCGTCGGGCGCCCAGGCTCAAGACGCCAAGGTACAGTGCATGGGCGTCAACTCCTGCAAGGGCCACAGCGACTGCAAGACCGCCAGCTCTTCCTGCAAGGGCCTGAACGCCTGCAAGGGCCAGGGCTTCCTTGAGCTGACCAAGGCAGAATGCGATGAGCAGGGCGGCACTGTCGAAGGCTAAACGCTACCTGCAATGACTTCCCCCGCCAGTGCATGCAGCGCGAAGCTTGCGGCATTGGCGGGTTTCCCGCATCATACCCGCCTGAAATGCCTGCCAAAAGGTCAGCACCCATGCCGATCACCAAGGATGCATACGCCAACCAATCCACTGTGGCTGATAAACCGCCCTTTCTGGGCTTTGGCCTCGGGCTGCGTGCCCAGCACTACACGGAAATCCTGGAAGGCGGCGATACGCTTCCCATCGAC
>JAGRFX010000573.1 GCA_020445805.1 Rhodocyclaceae bacterium | reverse complement strand
ATCCGCTCTTCCTCGGAAAGCTGCAGCTCCAGCAGGAACGGGTCGTCCCATTGCAAGGTGTTGGTATCTTTCATTGATGTCATCCTTCAAGAAGTTGCGGGATCAGACCCGTTCCAGCAGCAGCGCGGCACCCTGGCCGACGCCCACACACATCGTGGCCAGCGCATAGCGCCCACCCTTGCGCGACAGTTCCAGAGCGGCCGAACCGGCGAGGCGGGCCCCGCTCATTCCCAGAGGGTGGCCGAGCGCGATCGCGCCGCCATTGGGATTGACCCGCGGATCGTCATCGCCAAGACCAAGCCCGCGCGTCACCGCCAGGGCCTGGGCGGCGAAGGCCTCGTTCAGTTCGATCACATCCAGATCGTCGAGCGTGATACCCGTCAGTGCCAGGAGCTTCTGCACCGCCGGCACCGGGCCATAGCCCATCAACCGCGGCGCAACGCCGGCCGAGGCCGCGCCGACGATCCGCGCCAGCGGGGTCAGGCCCTGGGCTTTTGCCGCCGCCGCGCTGGCGACAAACAGGGCGGCCGAGCCATCGTTGACGCCTGAGGCGTTGCCTGCGGTCACCGACCCGTCGGGGCGGGTGATCGGGCGCAGTTTCGCCAGCGCCTCCAGGCT
>JAGRFX010000572.1 GCA_020445805.1 Rhodocyclaceae bacterium | reverse complement strand
GTAGGCGGGGCGCAGGAATTCGATGTTGCAGCCGTTGGCCACGGTGTTGTGGTTGCGGCTGTTGCAGGCGTAGGCGAAGGTGGAATCGGCCAGCGTGAAGATGAAGCCGCCGTGGCAGATCCTGTGGCCGTTGAGGTGCAGGGGCCGCACGGCCATGCGCATGGTGGCGTGGCCGGGCTCGCAACGCACCAGTTCCATGCCCAGCGTGTCCCTGGAGGCGGCGTCTTCGGCGTACATGGCCGCGCCCACGCGGCGCGCCAGATCCAGCGCCTCGGCCTCGGAGGGTTGCGGTGACGTCATCACTCGCCCTTGAACTGCGCCGGGCGCTTCTGCAGGAAGGCGGTCACGCCTTCGATGTAGTCGTGCGTGAAGCCCAGGCGCGATTGCACGTCGCGCTCAAGGTCGAGCTGCTCGTCCAGACTGTGCGTGTGGGCGCCGCGCAGCAGGTGGCGCGTGGCCACCAGCGCCTTGGTGGGCATGGCGGCCAGGCGCTGCGCCATCGCCTTGGCGGCGGCCAGGGCGTCGTCCTGCACGTCCCAGATCATGCCCATGGCCTTGGCGTCGGCCGCGGCGAGCTTGTCGCCGGTGAAGGCCAGCGCCATGGCGCGGGCCAGGCCC
>JAGRFX010000571.1 GCA_020445805.1 Rhodocyclaceae bacterium | reverse complement strand
CCGTGACGCGCCTCACCGATGCCGACCAGACCACGATGAAGCGGGCGCTGCTGGAATTCGGCCGGGCCCTGCGCGCCGGCGACGTCGATGCCGGGCTGTTCTTCTATGCCGGACACGGCGTGCAGGTGAAGGGCGAGAACTATCTCGTGCCGGTCAACGCGCGCATCGACAGCGAGGACGAGATCGACCTGGAAGGCATCAACGTCAATGATTTCCTGCAGGTGATGAATTCCGCGAACTCGAAGATCAACATCGTGATCCTCGATGCCTGCCGCAACAATCCCTTCGCCCGCTCCTTCCGCGCTGTGTCGCGCGGTTTGGCCCCGGTGGACGCGCCCAAGGGAACGCTGATCGCCTATGCGACCGCGCCGGGCGACGTGGCGCTGGACGGCACCGGCAACAATTCACCCTATACGCTGGCGCTGACGCAGGCGATCCGCCAGGGCCAGGGCGCCACGGTGGAATCCGTTTTCAAGGCTACACGCCGCGATGTGCTGGCCGCCACCGGCGACCGCCAGGTGCCGTGGGAAACAAGCTCGGTCACCGGCGATTTCTACTTCACGCCGGGCGATGGCAAGCCGCCCGCCCCGCAGCCTTCTGCCGAAAGCGACATGGTGCG
>JAGRFX010000570.1 GCA_020445805.1 Rhodocyclaceae bacterium | reverse complement strand
GTGGATTCCATGGGCGAGGTTCCACTGGATCTCGAGGTATTTCGCCACCGGATAGCCCAGCGCCGCGACCAGGCCCGCGATCAGCCAGGCGATCGATTCACGCCTGCGTCCGGCACGCAGGCTCGTGACCGAGCAGGCGATGAAGAAACTGCTGCTCACCATCAACAAGGTGATCACCACGCCGGCGGTCTGCGAGAGCCGCTCCGCCCCGCTATGGAAAGCGTCGGGAAAGTGCGCGCGGGCGACGAAATACACGACGAACAGCACCAGGAACTCGACGAACTCGCAGCAGATCCCGACCCAGATCCCTTTATTGCCGGGCACCCTGCCGGTGGCGCGGGGTGCGTCGCCCAACGTGGTGGGCAAACTCATCGTATTGGCGATCACGGTGTTCCACTCCTGATTCGATACCGTGATTGTGGGCGCCTGCCGGTGAACGGACAGGAACAGTCGGGCAGATAGTCAGCAGGCACAGCGAAGCGGCTGCGCATGATCTGTACCTGTTCCAAATCGCACAATCTGAAGCTGCCCCGGTCTCGCACGCGGTGATGTACTTCCGGCCATCGTCAGAGCCGGAGCACATCCATGAACCCAGCCGTCAGCAAGGTGCGCGAAGCCA
>JAGRFX010000569.1 GCA_020445805.1 Rhodocyclaceae bacterium | reverse complement strand
GCCGGTTGTCGCCGCTCCACACGGCGTTGAAGAAGTTGAAGTTCAGGATGCCCGGCAGGATCAGATAGAGAAGCCACAGGGCAAACAGGGTCAACAGCGTGTTGAACCAGCCATTGAACAGGTTCTTGCGCATCCAGCCGACAACGCCGACTTCCGAGGCGGGCGCAGGCATCGGCCTGGCCATCACCTCGCGCACATAGGCGATTTCGAGAGCGCCGGTCTCGGCGCGGTGCAATGCGGTTTGGGAATCGGTATCTGACATGTGTTTTCTCCCTTACCGCTCGACCAGCGCCATTTTGGCGTTGTACCAGTTCATGAACAGCGACACCGCCAGCGAGATCGCCAGATAAGTCAGCATCGTCATCAGCAGGATCTCAACCGCCTGGCCGGTCTGGTTCAGCGCGGTGCCGGCAAACACCGCAGTGAGGTCCGGGTAAGCGATTGCCACCGCCAGAGACGAGTTTTTCGTCAGGTTGAGATACTGGCTGGTCAACGGTGGAATGATGACCCTGAGCGCCTGGGGAATGATGACCAGCCGCAGAGCCGGACCGGGCCGCAACCCCAATGCGTGAGAAGCCTCGCTCTGTCCGCGGTTGACCGCAAGGATCCCTGCCCTGACG
>JAGRFX010000568.1 GCA_020445805.1 Rhodocyclaceae bacterium | reverse complement strand
CTGATGGAGCGCGAATGGGTGCGTGTGGTCGGTCACCGCGACGTCCCGGGCAGGCCTTCTCTGTATGGGACGACGCGCGAGTTTCTCGATTATTTCGGCCTGAAGTCGCTCGATGAGTTGCCGACGCTGGCCGAACTTCGCGATCTGGATGAGATCAATCGCGAGCTCGATCTGAACGACCCGGACCGCGTCACGGATCCGGAAGCGGTGGCCGCGCAAGACATCGACGCGGCGGTTGCACCATCCGACGAACAGGACACCCTTGCCGAAGCCGAAGCCGAAGCCGAAGCCGAAGCCGAAGCCGAAGCCGAAGCCGAAGTGGGCGACGAGCAGCGATGAAACCCAAGCAGCCGGCAGGCGAAAGACTGCAAAAACTCCTGGCCAATGCCGGCCTGGGGTCGAGGCGCCATCTGGAGACGCTGATCAGCGAGGGCCGGGTCAAGGTCAATGGTGCGGTGGCCAAGCTCGGCGACCGCGCTACGCCCGACGACCGCATCGAGATCGGCGGCCGACCGGTCGGCGGCAAGCGCCTGGCCAGCGATCAGCGTTTCGTGATCATCTATAACAAGCCCGAGGGTGAACTGGTCACCCGCAACGACCCGGAAGGGCGCAAGACGGTGT
>JAGRFX010000567.1 GCA_020445805.1 Rhodocyclaceae bacterium | reverse complement strand
CGGCAGACGGCGCGGCCGGCGGGTCGAATGGTGTGTCCGCCGGGGTTACGGCGGGCGGTGGAAGCTCCGGGGCGTCGGGTGCACCGTCGCCCGGCGCGTTGAGTTGGGTCCAGTTGCGCATGAGCTCGGCCCGCAGCTCGCTGACGCGCGCCGGCTTGGCCACGTAGCCGTCCATGCCCGCGCGCCGGCACGAGTCAATCTCCTCCTGGAGCACGTCCGCGGTCATGGCGACGATGCGGGGGCGTGCGGCGAGGGGCCGGCGCCGGCGAATCTCGGCCGCGGCGGCGCGTCCGTCCATGACCGGCATCTGGATGTCCATGAGCACGACGTCGTAGTGCCCGGCGTCCACCGCGTCCACCGCCTCTTGACCGTTGGCCACAATGTCGGCGTGGTAGCCCAGGCGGGCCAGCGTCAGTTCGGCCAGACGCTGGTTGGTGGCGTTGTCCTCGGCCACCAGGATGCGCATGGGGTAGCGGCGGCCCATCTCGGGATCGTACTCTGATTCGCCGTCGTCCATCTGTCCGCCGTCGCGCGCCGGACGGTCGCCGAAGATGCTCAGCAACTCGTTGTAGAGCTGCGACGGCTTGATGGGCTTGGTGAGGAAGGCGGCGACTTGGGCCT
>JAGRFX010000055.1 GCA_020445805.1 Rhodocyclaceae bacterium | reverse complement strand
CGCCGTGGCTGGTGGACCGGCTGATGCGCAACCTGCTGATCGACGTGACCGGCAACACCCACCGCGCCGAGTTCTGCATCGACAAGCTCTATTCGCCCGATGGCTCCACCGGGCGCCTGGGCCTGCTCGAGCTGCGGGCCTTCGAGATGCCGCCCCACGCACGCATGAGCCTCACCCAGCAGCTGCTGCTGCGGGCGCTGGTGGCGCGCTTCTGGGAGCGCCCCTACACGCCGCCGAAGCTGGCCCGCTGGGGCACCGAGCTGCATGACCGCTTCCTGCTGCCGCATTTCGTCTGGCAGGACTTCTGCGACGTCATGGAGGAGATGCAGCTCAGCGGCTTCCCGCTGCAGGCGGACTGGTTCAAGCCGCACTTCGAGTTCCGCTTCCCGAAATTCGGCGACTACGCGGTCAAGGGCATGGAGATCGAACTGCGCTCGGCCCTCGAGCCCTGGCACGTGATGGGCGAGGAAGGGGCGATCGGCGGCACGGTGCGCTACGTGGATTCCTCGGTCGAGCGGATCCAGGTCCGGGTCAGCGGCATGGCGCCGGACCGCTACCAACTCACCTGCAACGGCCAGGTGGTGCCGCTGCAGCCCACGGGTCGCGCCGGCGAGTACGTGGCCGGCGTGCGGTACCGCGCCTGGCAACCGCCCGCCTGCCTCCATCCGACGATCGGCGTCGACGGTCCGCTGACCTTCGACGTGGTCGATACCTGGATGAGCCGCAGCCTCGGCGGCTGCCAGTACCACGTCTCGCACCCGGGCGGTCGCAGCTTCGACACCTTCCCGGTCAACGCCTTCGAGGCCGAGAGCCGGCGCCTCGCGCGCTTCTTCCGCATGGGGCATACCCCGGGTCGTGTCCGTCCGGGTGAAAGTGAGCACAGTAGCGAGTTCGCCTTCACGTTAGACTTGCGGCAATACTAAGCCTGGGCCACCGGTAACACGCCGGTGGCCCGGGGTACTTTTGCCCCAGGTCAACGCACCCCGGAGAGCCGATGTCGCAGGAAATCCTCGCGACCTACCCGCACTCGCCCAACCGCTTCGACGAAATGGTCGATGCCGAGGGCGTGCCGCGTCCCCACTGGGCACCGTTCGTCGATCGCCTGGACAGCCTGCCCGCCGAGACCCTCGAGCGGCGCAGGCGCTTCATCCGCGAATCGATCGAGGCGGATGGCGTCACCTACAACGTCTATCAGGATCCGGCGGGCCAGCGGCGCCACTGGCAGCTCGAACTGCTGCCGCTGATCCTCGACGCCGAAGAGTGGGGCCCCCTTGCCGAGGCCCTGGCCCAGCGCGCCCGCCTGATGAACGCGATCCTGGCCGACCTCTACGGTCCCCAGACCCTGATTGCGGAGGGCCTCATTCCGCCGGCCCTGGTCTTCGGCCAGCACGCCTACCGCTGGCCCTGCCACGGCATCCAGCCGCCGGGCGGCATCTTCCTCCACCACTACGCCGCCGACCTGGCCCGCGCGGCCGACGGGGGCTGGTGGGTCCTCGGCGATCGCAGCCAGGGGCCGTCGGGCGCCGGCTACTCGCTGCAGAACCGCCTGATCCTCTCGCGCACCTTTCCCGACGCCTTCCGCGAACTGGAAGTCACGCCGCTGGCCGACTACTTCCGTGCGGTCCAGGAGGGCCTCGCCCGCTTCGCGCCGACCGACGGCGAGGCGCCGCTGGCCGTGCTGCTGACACCCGGCCCCTACAACGAGACCTATTTCGAGCACACCTTCCTGTCCCGCTACCTGGGTTTTCCACTGGTGGAGGGGCAGGACCTGACCGTCCGCGACGACACGGTCTACCTCAAGACCCTGCGCGGCCTGCGCCGGGTCCATGCCATCTATCGGCGCCTCGACGACGACTTCTGCGATCCGCTCGAGCTGCGCAGCGACTCGGCCCTCGGCATTCCCGGCCTGCTGCGCGCGGCCCGGGCGGGCCGCGTGCTGATTGCCAACGCCCTGGGCAGCGGCCTGCTCGAGACCAGCGCGCTCCTGGGCTTCCTGCCCGCGATCGCGCGCCGACTGCTGGGCGAGACGCTCAGGCTGCCGTCGGTGGCCAGCTGGTGGTGCGGTGAAGAGCCCGCCCTCGAGTACGTCATCCAGCATCTCGACGAACTCGTCATCAAGCCGGCCTACCCCTCGATGCGCATGGAGGCCATCTTCGGGCACCAGCACAAGGGCGAATCGCGGCGCAAGCTGATCGAGCGCATCGAGGCGCAGCCCCACGCCTACGTGGCGCAGGAGTGGGTGCGGCTGTCGCAGGCGCCGGTCATGGGCCACCGCCAGAAGAAGCGCATCCAGCCCCGCTCCTTCGTGATGCGCCTGTTCGCCACCGCGACGCCCGACGGCTACTCGGTCATGCCGGGCGGCCTGACGCGGGTCTCGCCGCGGGAAGGCGACGAGGTCGTGTCCATGCAGCGGGGCGGCCTCTCGAAAGACACCTGGATCCGCGCCTCCGCGCCGGTCCAGCGCAACACGCTGCTCAAGTCCCGGCTGGGCGTGATCGACCTGATCTGTTCGGGCGCCGAAATTCCCTCGCGCGTCGGTGAAAACCTCTACTGGATGGGACGCTACTCCCAGCGCTGCGAGGCCACGGCCCGCATGTTGCGGGCCGTGATGGCCCGCACCGGCGACAGCGGCGGCGAACCCAACGAGGTGCTCCCAGGCCTGCTGCAGGCCTGCCAGCGGCTGGGCATGCTGCCCGCGCCCGACGAAGACGACGATGACGAGGCCGAGCGCCCGGACCTGGAGAAATCGCTCCTGGCGGCCGTGTCGGACCTGTCCGCGCCGGGGTCCCTGGCGACCTGCCTGTCCCGCCTGTCTTTCGCCGCCAGTCAGGTGCGCGAGCGCCTGTCCTCGGACAACTGGCACGCCCTCAACCGGCTGCAAATCATGTTGCGGACGCCCAGCGAGGATTTCGAGGAAGCCCTCGGGACCCTCGACGAGGCCATGCAGGAGGCCTTTGCCCTGGCCGGCTTCGCCATGGACGACATGACACGGGACGAGGGCTGGGGCTTCCTGATCATCGGGCGGCGCATCGAGCGGCTGGCGATCCATGCCGTGACGCTGCAGGGCGTCCTTCGGGCGGAGCGCTGGCAGCGCGAGCGCTCGCTCGAATGGCTGCTCGAGACCGGCAACTCGATCGTCACCTACCGGGCCCGCTACCGCCGCGCGCCGGAGATCCTGCCGGTCCTCCACCTGCTGATCTTCGACGCCACCAACCCGCACTCGATCGCCTTCCAGCTCGAGAACCTGCGACGCTACCTGTTCCGCAACACGCGCATGCTCGGCCAGCCCCGGCCGCTCCAGCTCGACATCGCGGCTGACCACCTGCACGCCTTCGACCTGACCCGCTTCGAGAGTGACGACCACGACGAAGCCAGCGAGCTGCTCGCCGACGTGCTGGCCGATGTCGAGTCCGCCGCCTACGAGGTGTCCGACGAACTCCATCGCCAGTATTTCTCCCACACCGCGCAGGCGGCCCGGATGGGGGGCTGGCAATGAGCGATTCGATCCGCTATCACCTGCGCCACGACACCCGCTACGAGTACGACCAGCCGGTGGCAGAGTCCCACCAGTTGCTGCGCCTCGTCCCCCGGGAGCTGCCGGGCCAGCGCATTCTCTCGCACCGCCTCGATGTTCAGCCCGCGCCCACCCGACAGAACGGCTTCGTGGACAGCTTCGGCAACGAGGTGCGCATCATCGACCTCGAACTCGACCACAGCGAACTGCTCATCCGCGCCGAGGCCTGGGCCGAGATCAGCGCCCCGGAGCAGCCCGCCGAGGCCATCCTGCCCTGGCAGCAGACCCGCCAGGCACTCACCTACGTGGCCGGCAAGCGCTATGAACCCGCCCTGCTCGACGCCTGCCGTTTCCTGTTCGAATCGAAGCATGTGCGCGTCAAGCGCGAATTCGCCGCCTACGCGGGCGAGTGCTTCGGCAGCGGCGACTCGCTGCTCTCCGGCACCACCCGCCTGATGGGCCGGATTTTCGAGGAGTTCACCTTCGATCCGGAGGCGACGACGGTCTCCACTCCGGTGACGGAGGTCTTCGAGAAAAAGCGCGGCGTCTGCCAGGACTACGCGCACTTCATGCTGTCGTGTCTGCGCTCGATCGGCCTGCCCGCGCGCTACATGAGCGGCTACCTGCTGACCCGTCCGCCACCGGGCAAGCCCCGCCTGATCGGTGCCGACGCGACCCATGCCTGGATCGCCGTATTCTGCCCGCCGGAAGGCTGGATCGAGTTCGACCCCACCAACAACATCCAGCCCGAGATGGAGCACATCGTGCTGGGCTGGGGGCGCGACTTCGCCGACGTCTCACCCCTGCGCGGCGTGCTGATGGGCGGCGGCAGCCACGATCCGGAGATCAGCGTGACCGTGGTACCCGAAAGCGAGTTTCATGCGGTCTATCGCGACGTGGAGGATGCCCCCACGCCGCCGCTGCCCGGGCTCGACTGAGCGGGAGCGGGCGTACGGATGCGCCAGTAGACCGGATGACGGGGCAGGCCGGACGGCGTCCGCGAGCGGAAGCGATAGCTCACCTCGCTGCCGATCGGCGGCGGCCGGTCGCGCTCCGCATCGGTGAGGCCGACGCCCAGCCGGAACCTGCGCCCCGTTGCGTCCTCGACCAGCAAGGCACCGACCCGGCCCTCGAGCCGGCCCCGCCCCGCCAGGTGCCCTATGACCACGGCCTCGGCATCGTGCCAGGGCTTGAGCTTCAGCAGCACGTCACTGCGCCCGGTGAGATAGGGCGCGTCGGCCCGGTGCAGCATCAGGCCCTCGCCCCCCGCCGCCAGGACCTGGGCGAGCCACTGCTTCAGGGCCGCCCGGGTGGGGACCCGCCGCTGTTCGACACAGTGCAGCCAGCTGACCCGGGCCCGGCCGACGATCTCCGCCAGGCGTGCGAGCCGCTCGCTGAAAGGGCCCGGAGCCTCCGGCAATTCGAACACCATGTAGCGGACTTCCCGCCAGGCGGGATCGGTCGGGTCCTGCCGGCGGGCCAGCCCGGACATGGCGTCGAAGCGCCCCCGCCCCATCCACAATTCGCCGTCCAGCGGCTGCGGCGGCAGAGCCGCCAGGAACCAGTCCGGGGCGTGAATCTCGCGGCCGCTGCGAAACCACAGCCGGTGCCCGTCCCACAGCGCGCGGACGCCATCGAGCTTTTCACTGACCCAGTACGCGCTGGGATCGATGTCGCCTTCGGCCTCGCGGGCCAGCAGGGCGTCCGGCGGATCCTGCGCGGCGCCCCGGCACACGGGCACATGAACGCCCAGGACAACCAGGGCAAGCAGCGGTCCGAACACGATGGATTTCATGCCATTGACATTATCACCACTTCCCTGTCCGGAAAAGCCCGGGCCCGCGTGCCATGAAACTGCACTACGCCGACACCTTCGTCCTGCCGCTGCCGGAGGGACACCGCTTCCCGATGGAGAAATACGCGCGCCTGCGCACGCGGCTGGCCGCCAGCGGGCGCTTCGCCGCCGAGGATTTCCGCATTCCCGACGCTGCCAGCGATGAGCAGATCCTCCGCGCCCATGACGCGGGGTACCTGGAGCGGGTCTGCCACGGAACGCTCAGCCGCCAGGAGACGCGCCAGATCGGCTTCCCGTGGTCGGAGGCCATGGTCGAGCGCTCGCGCCGTTCGGCCGGCGCCACCATCGCCGCCTGCGCACAGGCCCTGCGCGATGGCGTATCGGTCAATCTGGCCGGCGGAACACACCACGCCCACCGGGACTTCGGCGCCGGCTTCTGCGTTTTCAACGACGCCGCCATCGCCGCCCGCCACTGCCAGGCCGCGCTGGGGCTCGGCCAGATCGCCATCGTGGACTGCGACGTCCACCAGGGCGACGGGACGGCGTCGATCCTGGCGGACGATCCGAGCGTGTTCACCTTCAGCATGCACGGGGCCCACAACTACCCCTTTGACAAGCAGCGCTCCGACCTGGACGTCGAACTCGACGACGGCACCGGCGACGATGCCTACCTGGCCGCCCTCACCTGGGCGCTCGATCAGGTCTTCGAGCGCTGCGTGCCCGAGCTGGTCATCTACCTGGCCGGCGCCGACCCCTACGAGGGAGACCGTCTCGGACGACTGTCGCTGACGATCGGGGGCCTGCGGGCGCGCGACCGGACCGTGCTGGGGCGCTGCGCCGATGAAGGCATCCCCGTCGCCGTTGCCATGGCAGGTGGATATGGGCGCGACATCGGGCACACGGTCGAGATCCACGCCAACACGGTCCTGGCCGCCGCGGAATTCGCCCGCTGACGGGCGTCGGCGGGCGGTTCGTCCGGCTAAAGCCTGCTGCGGGTATGCCGTTGTAAACGCAGTCCCAATCTTGGCACTGCAATGCGACACCCCGTCGTCCGCCTTCTGCTGCTGCTCCTCGGCCTGGTGTCCGCGGTGCCATCTCGCGCGGCGCCGGACCCCGGTGATCGCGGCTGGCACGTGTTGCTGATCTTCGCTGGCCAACGCGATGCGCCCGCCGAACGGATGATCGAGCAGGGCCTGCGAGACGTTCTGGAGGCCTCCCGCGACCAGCGACCCCTGCGGATTTCGACGGCCTACCTCGACATGTTCGACGGCTTCGACGAAGCCATGGCCGACCTCGACGCCGAGCGACTGAGCCGCCGCCTGGCCAGCAAGGGGCCGCCCGATGCCATCGTCGCCGTCACGCCGACCGCCACCCGTTTCCTGGCGCGCCACCGCGCCCTCTTTCCGGACCAGGTCAAGATCGCTGCGATCGCCCCCATCGCGGCAACGGTGGCCCTGCGGGGCCCGCTCACCCAGACCTTCACCAACCAGGTCGAGGTCCTGAACACCATCGAACTGGCACGTGCCGTGCTGCCCCAGGCCCGGCGTGCGGTCGTGATCGCCGGCGATGGCGACGTGGACCGCCTCGTCCTTGAGGCGGCACGACGCCAGGTGGCGGACCTGTCCGGCTTCGCCGTGGACTTTCTGACCGGCTTCACCCGTGATGAGCTGCTCGATCAGGTGGCCTCGCTGCCCCGCGACAGCTTCATCGTGATGACGGCCGCCACGCGGGATGCCGCCGGCGTTCCGCTCCTGCCGCCGGCGACCTTCGCCGATGCCGTCGCCAGCCGTGCCAATGTGCCGATGTTCTGCGTCTACGAGGGGACGCTGGTCTATGCCGCCTGCGTCGGCGGGGTGGTCAATGCCGGACAGGGCCTGGGGAAGGCCGTCGGTCACCACGTCCTCGACATGCTGGAACAGGATGGGCCTTTCGAGTCCGTTGTCCGTATCGCGGGACATCCGGTGTTCAAGGGCTCGGCCATGGACCGCTGGGACATGGCCGAGGAAGACCTGCCGGTCGGTATCGACATCATCGACTCGACGCCCTCCACCTACCAGCGCTACAAGCACACCATCTGGACCGTGCTCGGCGTGATCGCCGCCCAGGCGCTGTCGATCGCCGCGCTGTTCATGGCCCTGCGCAACAGCCGCCGCAACCGGGACCGCGTGCGCGTGCTCCAGCAGCGCTGGAAATTTGCGCTCGAGAGCGCCGGTCATGGTGTCTGGGACTGGGACCTGCAGCGCGACGAACATTTCTTCTCGCGCGGCTGGTGCAACATGCTGGGGCTTCCTGTCGCCACCCATCATGCCCAGGCCCGGGAGGGCGCGATCCACCCCAACGACCTGCCCGACGTCAAGGCGCGCGTCGCCCATGCGCTCGCCAGCAGCGAAGGCACGTTCCAGAGCGAGCATCGCATCCGTCACGCGGACGGCCACACGCGGTGGGTCAGCGAACGCGGTCGGGTCGTGCAGCGGGACCCGAACGGTCGCCCGACCCGGCTGGTGACGACCATGGAAGATGTCACTGCCCGCCGCGAGGCGGCCGAGCAGATCGAGTACATGGCGACCCATGACGCGCTGACCGGGCTGCCCAACCGGACCCTGCTCGCCGACCGGATCGAGCGGGCCGTGATCCGGGGCCGCCGCGAGCAGCACAAGGTCGCGGTCATCTTCATGGACCTGGACCACTTCAAGCAGATCAATGACACCCTGGGACATCATGTGGGCGACATGCTGCTGATTGCGGTGGCAGGCCGTCTGATGCCCCACCTTCGGGAGGCCGACACGGTCAGTCGCCAGGGCGGCGACGAGTTCGTGATCCTGCTGCCCGAGCTGCAGGGCCCGGGTGATGCCGCCCGCGTCTGCGAGAAGCTGCTGCGGGAACTCGACGAACCCGTGCAGTTCGACGGCCACGAGTTGCGCATCTCGGCCTCGATGGGGGTGGCCCTGTTCCCCGACGACGGACCGGATCGCGAGACCCTGCTGCAGAAGGCCGACGTTGCCCTCTACCGTGTCAAGGATTCGGGGCGGCGTGGCTATCGGTTCTTCAGTTCGGAGATGAACGCCGAGCTGGTGGACCGGCGCGAACTCGAGACACGGCTGTCGAGCGCGCTCACCGAAGGGCACCTGAAGCTCTGGTACCAGCCCCAGTTCGACCTGCAGACCGGCGAGATCAGCGGGGCCGAAGCCCTGATGCGGTGGATCGAGCCGGACGGCACCAGCGTGTCGCCGGCGCGCTTCATCCCGGTGGCGGAGCAGTTCGGTCACATCCACGGCATCGGCGAGTTCGCGCTTCGATCGGCCTGCGAGGAAGCGCGGCGCTGGGGGACCGAACTCGGCATCGAGCTGCCCGTCGCCGTGAACCTGTCTGCGGTGCAGTTCCGCCGGCCGGGCCTGACCGAGCTGGTCAGCCAGATCCTGGCCGAAACCGGGCTGGCGCCCCATCTGCTGGTCCTGGAGATCACGGAAAGCGTGATCATGGAGGACGAAAGCCTGACCCGGGACAGCCTTCGGGCCCTGGCGGCCACCGGCGCCCGGCTGGCCATCGACGATTTCGGCACCGGCTACTCGAGCCTCGCCTACCTGAAGCGCTTCCCGGTCCATCACCTCAAGATCGACCGTGCCTTCGTCAAGGACCTGGGCCGCGATCCGGACGACGAAGTGATCGTGCGCACGATCGTCCAGCTCGGGCACAGCCTGGGCCTGCAGATCGTCGCCGAGGGCGTCGAGACCGAGCAGCAGGCGGCCATCCTGCAACAGCACGGCTGCGAGTATGTCCAGGGATTCCACTTCGGTCGCCCCCAGGCGGCAGAGGCTTTCCGGCGTCTGCTGGCCGAGCGCTGCCGGATCGACGCCTGATTTGTGGTCCACGGCAAAAATCTGCATCATCGCGCCTGCCGAAGAGGAGACAGCTGGAATCCAGAGCAGGACGGGGGGCATCCACCCGTGCCGGGGCGGCACCCGGCTGGCCGACACCCAGGGCCGCCCGACTGGCAAAGCGAGAACAACAAGGCGAGGCGCATCGGCTGGAATATGCGAATCGCCACACAGAAGCCGAATGCCTGAATGAGCCACATCGAACCCGTCATCCGGGCGGCCCGTGAGAGCGACGCCGACCCGATCGCCAAATTGCACGCCGAGAGTTGGCGAACCAGCGCCCGCGGCATCATGTCCGACCGCTACCTGAACGACGACGTCTATGACGATCGGCGGCAGGTCTGGCGCACCCGCCTGTCCGACCCGGACTCCGGCTACCTGACCCTGGTCGCGGTCCAGCGGGACGGCCTGCACGGCTTCATCTGCTTCCGCCTCGATGGCGACGACAGCTGGGGTACCCTGCTGGACAACCTGCACGTGGACCCCGAGCTGTGCGGCCGGGGCATGGGCGAATCACTGATGCGCGTCGGCGTCAGCCAGGTGGAACAGCTTCGCCCGGGACGTCCGCTGCACCTCCTGGTCTTCGAGGCCAACCCCAGGGCGCAGCGCTTCTACGAACGCCTCGGTGGGCGACGAGTCGAGACGGTGACCATGCACCTGCCCGAGGGCAACCGCGCGGCGCCAGCTTTCCGTTACGTGTGGGACGCGCCGGTCACGCTGCAGCCCTGGCCGCGACGCGACTGAGCCCCTGAAAACGCCCGGGGCGCGCCCGTACTGCAGCGCGCCCCGGCCTGATGCGCACCCGCCTCAGATCTGGAAGCGGCCGACCATGTCGTCGAGTTCGCGGGCACTCGCCTCGAGGGAGCGGGTGATCTCCGCATTGCGCGCGATGGCGCTGCCACTGCGGTCCGCCATGTCGGCGATCTCTTCCATGTTCTTGGCGATGGCGTTGGTGCCGGCCGAGAGTTCATGCATCGATGACACCACCTCGGAGAGCCGCGTCAGGGTCTCGTTGGCACTGCCCTGGATGGTCCGCAGCGAGTCCGCAGCACAGGCCGCCAGCTCGCTGCCCTTGCGCACCCGCGGGGCAATGGCCTCGATGCTCGAAACCGCCGAGTGGGTCTCGGCCTAAACCGCGGCGACGACCTGGGTGATCTGGGCGGTCGCCGTCCCGGTGCGTTCCGCCAGCTTGCGGACCTCGTCGGCCACCACCGCAAATCCGCGCCCCTGTTCTCCGGCCCGGGCGGCCTCGATGGCCGCGTTGAGCGCCAGCAGGTTGGTCTGGTCTGCGATCTCGCGGATGACCTCCGCGATCGAACCGATCTCGCTCGAGCGTTCCTTGAGAACCTGGATCTGCTGCGCCGCGTGGGTCACGGTGTCGGCCACGTTGGCGATGCTCTCCGATGCGGCGGCGGAATCCCGCTCGCCCTTTTCCGCGACCTCACAGGTCACTTCCGAGTTGTTGCGGGTCTGTCCCGTACTGTCGCTGACGTGGGCCACGCTGACCGCGATCTGCTCGATGGCCGCCGCGGTGGATTCGGCCGCACTGGCCTGGCTGCCGGCCGCGTCCCGCACCGTCTCCGTCGCCTCGCGGACCGCCCGGACAGCCTCGCCGATGCGACCGGTCTGCTGCCGGACCGAACCGATCATGCTGCGCAGGTCGTGCTGCATCCGGCTCATCGAGTAGCACACGCTGCGGGTGTCACCGCTGCGCACGGGTAGCGCGACCGAGAGATCACCGGACGCGATCCGCGTCGCGGCGTCGGCCAGGGCGGTCGGTTCGCCGCCCAGCTGGCGCACCAGGCTGCGACCGACGACAAAGGCGGTCAGCATGGTCAGGACGAAGCCGATCGTGACCAGGATGATCGAGTGCGTGGCGTGCTTCCAGAACAGCGCGTTGAGGTCGCTGACGTAGACGCCGCTGCCGACAATCCATCCCCAGGGTGCGAAGCCGCGCACATAGGAAATCTTGGGTTGCGGCTTGTCCTCGCCCGGCTTGGGCCACAGGTAGCTCACGAAGCCGCTGCCGTTGGCCTTCACGGTGGCGACGAACTCCTTGAACAGGAACCGGCCGTCCGCATCCTTGAGGCCGCTCAGGTCCTGTCCGTTGAGCGCCGGTTTGATCGGGTGCATGACCATGCGCGGCTGCATGTCGTTGATCCAGAAGTAGTCGTCGTCGCCGTAGCGCATCGACGCGATGGTCTGGGTCGCGAGGCGCTTGGCCTCCTCCTCG
The DNA here is from genome assembly GCA_020445805.1 of Rhodocyclaceae bacterium. Lineage (GTDB taxonomy): Bacteria > Pseudomonadota > Gammaproteobacteria > Burkholderiales > Rhodocyclaceae > Cognatazoarcus. The sequence continues at coordinate 8,302 of JAGRFX010000055.1, read as the reverse complement.
CTGACCAGCCCCGAGGTCTGCATCTCGTGGAAATGGGTGAGGATCGAATGGGCCGTCGCCACCACGTCCTCCACCTTCTCGCTGCGCTCGTCATGCAGCAGTTCGTCAACCGTCTCGATGGCCTCCGTGGCGATCAGGGCCAGGGATGCCAGGGCGACGATCGAGATGGCCACCAGGCGCAAGGACACCTTGAGTCGATTGAGAAATTCCATGAAACCCTCCGGAAAACCACTGAGTTGTCGTGGGTTCTCTCCACGTCACGGTTCTGCAACAACTTGAATCAAAAGCGACGAATGGCGCCCGGCAGTCGCCGGGCTCTCTCGCGACCGACACACTTTCGAACAAGAAAGCCATTGACGTGGGATATTTTCCCACTATTATTCAGACCATGCAGGCAGGACCCCCACTTCTGCAAGCCGGCCACACCCAACATTCGTTTTGACATGGAGGCGAACATGCAACAGTCCTTTGGTATTCCACGCGGCCTGGCGTTGGCAGGGTGCACGGCCACCCTGCTCCTCGCCGCCTGTGGCGGTGGTGGTGGGGGCGGCGGAACGAACACCGGCAACAGCGGTGGCGGAGCGTCGGCGACGGCTGCCGACACCACGGTCGGTCCGATCACCGGCTTCGGCAGCATCATCGTCAATGGCGTGCGCTTCGAGGACAACGCCGCCCGCGTCAATGACGACAGCGGCAATGCCATCTCCTCGAGCGACCTGCGCCTGGGCATGACGGTCGAGATCCGTGGCAGCATCGGCGACGACGGGACCGGCACGGCGAGCGACATCAGCCTGTTCTCGGAGCTCAAGGGCCCGCTGTCCAACCTCGACACCACGGCCGGCACCTTCACCGTGCTCGGCTTCACCATCGTGACCGATGGCGCGACCGTGTACGACGACGTGTCCGGCCTCTCCGCACTCGCCAATGGCGACTTCGTCGAGGTCTATGGGGTGCGCAGCGGCAGCGTGGTCACCGCCAGCCGTATCGAGAAGAAGGATCCGACCGCCAGCGCCGACCTCAAGCTTCGCGGCCAGATCAGCAACCTCAATACCGGCACGACGACCTTCACCCTCGGTACGGCGACGGTCAACTACGGTTCGGCCTCGGTCCTGCCCTCGCTCGCCTCCCTGGTCGATGGAGCCTACGTGGCCGTTCGCTCCAGCAGCACCCCGAGCGGTACCAGCGTGCAGGCCAGTCGCGTCCAGGTCATCGGCAACGTACCCTTCAGCTTCGACGACGGCGGCAAGCTCGAGATCCATGGCGCGGTCTCCAGCTTCACCTCGATCAGCAGCTTCGTGGTCAGCGGCATCACGGTGGACGCCTCCAACGCGGTCTTCCTGCGCGGCTCGGCCGGCGATGTCACCAACGGTACGCTGCTTGAGGTCGAAGGCCCCTACAGTAACGGCGTGCTGACGGCCACCAAGGCCAAGTTCGAGGACTTCTCGGGTGTCGACGAGTTCGAACTGCACGGCACCGTCAGCAACTTCGTGTCGCTGGCCAGCTTCCAGGTGCGCGGCGTGACCGTGGATGCCTCCGGCAATGTCTCCTTCGAGCGGGGCACGGCGGCGGACGTGGCCAACGGGCGTTCCGTCGAGGTCGAGGGCTCGGTCCAGTCCGGCACCGACGGCTCGATCCTGGTGGCAAGCAAGCTGAAGTTCGAGGATGTCTCGGGCAATGGCGGCAGCGACGACAATGGCGGATCTTCGGGCAGCGACGACAATGGCGGCTCGTCCGGCAGCGACGACAACGGGGGCTCGTCCGGCAGCGGCAGCGGTGCCTCCGGTGACGACAACAGCGGCAGCGGAAGCGGCGGCAGCTCGTCTGCCGGCGGCGAGTTCGAGTTCAAGGGCACGGTCAGCAGCGTCAGTGGCAACACGCTGGTGGTCGGCGGCCGGACGGTGACCATCACCTCCAGCACCTCGTTCCGTCGCATCACCCAGGCACAGCTGGTGGCGGGCGCCTTCGTCGAGATCAAGGGCACCCTGCAGAGCGACGGGAGCGTGGTCGCCGACCGGATCAGCCTCGAAGACTGACCCATTGCCCTGTCCGCCCGTACCGGGCGGGCAACCAGCGGGCGCCCTGCGGGGCGCCCGTTCCGCTTCCGCGCCTTGAGCCGCCGGGCCCACGGCGACAAGGCTAGAATGGGCACTTCCGAATCATCAGGGAAGGCCCTGTGTCCCCCGCACGACAGGTTCACCTGTGCGCCGGCATTCGCCGCGCCGAAGCCGAGCACGGCCACGCCGAACCACCGCTGATGGAGCGGGCAGGCGCCGCTGCCGCCGATCATGCCCTGCCCCTCCGCCGCGGTGACGGGCCGGTCCTGATCGAGTGCGGCCCCGGCAACAATGGCGGCGACGGCCTCGTCATGGCGCGCCTGCTTCAGGCGAAGGGCGTCCCCGTGCATGTCCGGCTGCATGGCGACGCGGCACGCCTGCCCGCCGACGCGGCAGCCGCGCTCGCGGCCTGGCAGGCGGCCGGTGGCCAGTGCCGGTCCCGATTGCCGGAGGACACCCCGTCGCTGGTGGTGGACGCCCTGTTCGGCATCGGCCTGCAGCGCCCCCTGACGGGCGACATGGCCGCGCTCGTCACGGCGCTCAACCGCCTGTCCGCACCACGCCTCGCGCTCGACATCCCCAGCGGCCTCGACGCCGACACCGGACAGGTCCTCGGTTGCGCCGTTCTGGCGACCCATACACTGACCTTCATCGGACTCAAGCCCGGACTGCTCACTGCCGACGGCCCCGATCACTGCGGCCAGGTCACGGTCGCCGACCTGGGCATCCCCGAGGACGACGCGGCGGATTGTGGCCAGGTCCTCTCTCCGGCGCTGTTCGCCGACCTCCTCGTCCCGCGCCGGGCCAACTCCCACAAGGGCACCTACGGCGATGCGGTGATCATCGGGGGCGCCCGGGGGATGATCGGGGCAGCCTTCCTGGCAGGCCGCGCGGCCCTGCACATCGGGGCAGGCCGCGTCTTCGTCGGTCTCATCGACAACACCGTGCCGGCCCTCGACCCCGTGCAGCCGGAGCTCATGGTGCGCTCTGCGGCCAGCCTCGCCCAGGCACCCGCGGCGCTGGCGGTGGGGCCTGGGCTGGGCCGCAGCGCCGAGTCCATCCATGCCATGCGCCATGCCTTGAACGGGCGATCGCCCCTGGTGCTCGACGCCGACGCCCTGAACCTCCTCGCCGAGGACGAGTCGCTGGCGGAGACCCTGCGCACCCGAGAGGCACCGGCCGTCCTCACACCCCACCCGGCCGAAGCCGCCCGCATGCTCGGACGGACAACCGAGGCGGTCCAGTCCGACCGGATCTCGGCGGCCCGCGAGCTGGCAGCCGGTTTCGGCTGCCCGGTGCTGGTGAAGGGCACCGGCAGCATCGTCGCGACGCCGGACGGGCGCTGGTTCATCAACACCACCGGCCACCCGGGCATGGCCACCGCCGGCATGGGGGACTGCCTGTCGGGCATCGTCGCAGGGCTCATCGCCCAGGGATGGCCGTCCGAAAAAGCCCTGCTGGCCGGCACCCACCTGCATGGCGCCGCGGCCGACCACCTCGCGTCGAGGGGCGTGGGTCCGGTCGGCACAACCGCCGGCGAGACCATCCTGGCCGCCCGCTCGGTCTTCAACGACTGGATCCGGAACACCCGACCATCGGATCCATGAACGATCTCGGACCGCTCCCCGCCCGCCCGTTGCGGGAACTGATGCACGACGCCCTCCACCTGGGGCCGGAGACCCCCCTGCGCGAGGCACTCGAGCGGATGACCAGCGCCCGCCACAGCGCCGTGGTAGCCGTCGAGGAAGGGTTCCCGGTCGGCCTGTTCACCGAACGGGATGCGGTCAGGCTGTGCCTGGACAGCGAGATCTCCGACCTGCTGCTGGGCCAGGCCTGCAAGCGCCAGCCGCTCACGGCGTCGCCGGACACCGATTTCGTGGACGCCTATCGCCAGATGCTGGCGGCCGGCGCCCGGCACCTGCTGGTCACCGACCGCGAGGGACTCCTGCTCGGGCTCGTCGCCGAGTCGGATCTGGTGGGCAGCTTCGGTATCGAATACTTCGCCCACCTCGACAGCGTCGATCGTCTGATGAGCCGGCGCGTGTGCTGCCTGCCGCCCAACGCTTCCCTGCGCCAGGCGGCGAGGGAGTTCCGCCTCCGCGGCATCGGCTCCGTGGTGGTCGAGGCGGCCGGCGCCGCGGTCGGCATCGTGACCCTCACCGACCTCACGCGCATCATGGCGCACGTGGGCGATCTCTCCGATGTCCCCCTGGCAAAGGCCATGTCGGACAGCCTCGTCACCGTCGATGCCTCCGAAAGCGTCTTTGTCGCCGCGCGACGCATGAAGCAGGCCGGCATCCGGCACCTCGTGGTGCTGGAGGACGGCCGCACCGCCGGGATCCTGACCGAGCACGACATCCTCCAGACCATGGAGAGCCGGCACTCGGCACTGCTGCACCGGATCATCACCGACCAGGCCCGTGAACTCGAGGAACAGCGCCGACGCCTGCAGGAGCGGGATCTCCTCGATCAGCTGATGTCCCGCAGCCACGGGCTGGGATTCATCGCGGTCCAGGCCGACGGCGTGGTCTCGTACGCCAACGACGCGGCCTGTGCCCTGCTGGGATGCGACGATCTCATGGGTCAGGCCCTGGATCAGGCACTGGCCCGCCTGGGCCCCGAAAGCCGCGCCCAGCTGATGGCGCTGGTGCGCCAGCCGCCCGCGTCCGAGTGCTCGTTCCGTCTGCGGGAAGCGGAGCGTGACATCGGCGTCCGCGCCCTGCACATCCGCGGCGCGCCCGACGCATCGGCGCCTGGCCAGCTGATGCTGATCGTGAATGACGAAGCCGTCGCGCGGCGGACGGAGGAGATCCTCGAGTTCAACCACCAGGTGGTCCGCGAGATGCCCCACATGGTCCTGTGGGTCGATGGCGCGGGCCAGATCGTCCATGCCAACCGGGCAGTCCACAAGACCCTGGGCTTCGCGCCGGGCGCGCTGCTGGGCACGCCCGTCATCCAGCTCACCCGCAACGGCGACCTGCGATCACTCGAGAGCCGGCTGCGCAAGATGCGCAGCGAGGGCTCCGACATCTTCCGCTGCGACCTGCAGCGCAAGGACGGCCGACCGCTGCCGGTGGAGGTCTTCGGCAGCCACCTGCTGTTCCGCGGCGCCGACTACTTCGGCGGCTTCATGCGTGACCTGACGGACCAGCAGGTGGTGGAGCAGGCCCTGGCCGACTCCCAGCAGCGCCTGCTCGCCCTGGTCCAGTCCTCACCCGATTTCATCGTCGTGAAGGATGCCCGCGACTGCTGGCAGGTCGCCAACCAGGCCGGGCTGGAGATGATCGGGCTCAACCACGTGAACTACCTGGGACTCACCGACGCCGAACTGGCCCGGCAGGCCCCCCCTTCTTACGGCGACAGCCTGGTGCGCAGCGCCCGCACCTGCAGCCAGGCCTGGATGGAGCGCAAGCCCCTGCGCGCCATTCATACCCTCCCCCATCCCGATGGCGGCCTGCGCTACCTCGACATGATCAAGGTCCCGGTCTTCGACGACGTGGGCGAGCGCAAGGCCCTGGTGGTCATCGGTCGCGACGTGACCGCGCGGGTCCGGGCCGAGCAGGAACGCGACGCGAGTGTCGCGCGACTGCGCGGCGCGGTCGCGGCCATGGACGACCTGCTCCTGGTCCTGGACGAGACCCACCGCTTCGTCGATCACTACCCGCGCGACAGCGCCGCCCTCCGGCTCCACTCGCCCGGGCCGCTGCTGGGCCGTCCGATCGAGAGCGTGCTGCCGGAGCGTGTCGTCAATCTGTACGAGGAGGCCTCGCGCCGACTGGCCGACTCGGGCCTCCCCCAGGGATTCGACTACGCCATCATGGACGGCGCCGGCGGCGAGCACTGGTTCAGCGCGCGCCTGACCGCCCAGGCCGGGGCCAGCGGAGCCCTGGGCGGGCACACGCTGCTGATCCGCGACATCAGCGAACGCAAGGCCAGCGAGGCCCATATTCGTGAACTGAACGAGTCGCTGGAGGAACGCGTGGCCCAGCGGACCAGCGAGATGCAGGCCGCGATGCAGGAACTGGAATCCTTCAGCTACTCGATCTCCCACGATCTGCGCACGCCCTTGCGCGCCATCGAAGGCTTCGGTCGCCTGCTCGAGACCGAGTACGGCCAGGTCCTCGACGTGACCGCCACCGACTACCTCAGTCGCATCCGCTTGGCCGCCCAGCGCATGGCCAATCTGATCGACGACCTGCTCGACCTCGCCCGCGTCTCGCGCAAGAACCTGAACAAGCAGGAGGTGGACCTCTCGGCGATCGCCCACGAGATCGCCGGCGAGCTGCAGGAACGCCAGCCCTGGCGGACGGTGTCCCTGCACATCGCGCCGGGCCTGCGGGGACGTGCCGACCCGATGCTGATCCGCGCCGTGCTGGACAACCTGCTCGGCAATGCCTGGAAGTTCACCGACGGCACCGCCAATGCCATCATCGAATTCGGCAGCGAGCGCGAGGACGGGCAGATCCGCTACTTCGTGCGCGACAATGGCGCGGGCTTCGACATGACCTACGCCGACCGCCTCTTCAAGCCCTTCCAGCGGCTGCACTCCCAGTCGGAGTTCGAAGGCACCGGCATCGGCCTCGCCACCATCCATCGGGTGATCAGCCGGCACGGCGGCACGGTCACGGCCCAGGGCGAGCCAGGTCAGGGGGCCTGCTTCCACTTCTCGCTCGGTGACGGTTCCGAGCGCTGACAAGGCATCGCCGACACCCCGTCCCATGAGCCAGCCCCACCTCGCGTCCCCGGCCCGTGGCATCGGCCTGCTGCTCGCCGCCCTCAGCTTCTTCGTCAGCCTGGACTCGACCGCCAAGTACCTGGCGGGCCACCTGCCGGTGCCCATGCTGGTGTGGGCGCGCTACACCGTGCATTGCCTCCTGATGGTGATCCTGCTGGCGCCGTCCATGGGCACCCAGCTCATCGCCACCCGGCGGCTGGGCCTGCAGGTCCTGCGGGCCTTCTGCCTGGTGCTGGTGACGCTGCTGACCATGAGCGCCTTCCGCATCATGCCGATCGCCGAGGCCACCGCCATCCTTTTCGTCTCGCCGCTGCTGGTGACGCTGGCCGCGGGCCGGCTGCTCGGCGAGCGGGTCGACCGGGTGCGCTGGATCGCCGTCCTGTGCGGTTTTTTCGGTGTCCTGCTGATCGCGCGGCCCGGCGGGTCCCTGCCCCTCCAGGGCGTGGCGCTGGCGGCCTCGGCCGCGGTGTGCTTTGCGGCCTATCAGCTGCTGACCCGGATCCTGAGCCCCACCGAGCAGCCCTTGACCACCCTCTTCTACACGGCGTCCGTCGGCAGTCTCGCCAGCACCGCTGCGCTGCCCTGGGTCTGGGAGCTGCCGTCGCTGACGCTGGCGGACGGCCTCCTGGTGCTGTCCCTCGGCATCTACGGGGGCGTCGGCCACTTCCTGCTGATCCGGGCGTTTCGCGAGGCGCCGGCCTCGACCCTGTCACCGATCATGTACGCCCAGCTGGGGCTCGCGACCCTGGCCGGCTGGCTGGTCTTCGACCAGTGGCCGGACCTGCCCGCCCTCACCGGCATCGGCATCATCGCCGGCGCCGGGGTGATGATCGCGCTGCAGGCGCGGCGCGATCACCGGCAGGAGGCCCTCAGGCGCCTTCCGCCATCGGCTCGGATCTGAACTCGAGCCGGCCCTCGACCCGATCGACGAAGATGCGGTCGCGGGCGCCGAAGCGTCCCTCCAGGATGGCCTTCGACAGGGGGTTCTCGATCCGCTCCTGGATCGCCCGCTTGAGCGGACGCGCTCCGAACACCGGATCGAATCCCGCTTCGGCGATCGAGGCCAGCGCCGCGTCCGAGACCGTCAGCCCCATCTCGAGCCGGGCCAGCCGCTTCTCGAGGCCCTGCAGCTGAATGCGGGCGATACCGGCGATGTGCTTCTGGTCGAGGGCATGGAAGACCACGACCTCGTCGATCCGGTTGACGAACTCGGGCCGGAAGAAGGTCTTCACCTCCGCCATCACGGCCAGCTTGATCACCTGATAATCGTCGCCGGACATCTGCTGGATCATCTGGCTGCCCAGGTTCGAGGTCATCACGATCACCGTGTTCTTGAAGTCCACCGTGCGCCCCTGGCCGTCGGTCATGCGCCCGTCGTCGAGCACCTGCAACAGCACGTCGAATACTTCAGGATTGGCCTTTTCAACCTCATCGAACAGCACCACCGAATATGGGCGGCGACGCACGGCCTCAGTCAGCTGACCACCCTCCTCATAGCCGATGTAGCCTGGCG
>JAGRFX010000566.1 GCA_020445805.1 Rhodocyclaceae bacterium | reverse complement strand
AGGTGCAGGACACCGCCACTGACGGGCCACGGCAGCAGGAAGTCAAACGCAGCGCTGCCCGTCCCCCACACACCGCGCCAGCCGGCCATGCCCGCCAGCATCGGCGGCAGCAGCCAGGCGGTCAGCAGGTAACAGGCGATTCGCAGGCGCATGGCAATGGCTCCGGCTTGAGCGGCCGATGATGCCTGTGTGACAACCCTGTCGCCGACCGCCCCGCCGCAGCGGCGCTATCGTTGCCACCATGTCACGTCTGTTCGAACCCTGGTCGCTCGGCGGCCTGCCGCTGGCCAACCGCATCGTCGTCGCGCCCATGTGCCAGTACAGCGCCGCCGACGGCACGCCGGGCGACTGGCACCGGGTGCACCTGGGCCACCTGGCGCTGTCAGGCGCCGGCTTGCTGATCCTGGAAGCCACCGCCATCAGCCCCGAGGGTCGCATCTCGCCGCAGGACCTGGGGCTGTACAGCGACGCCAACGAAGCCGCGCTGCGTGACCTGGTGACCATGGTGCGCACGATGTCGCCCATCGCGCTGGCGGTTCAGCTCAGCCACGCGGGCCGCAAGGGCAGCAGCCGGGCGCCCTGGGACGGCGGCACGCAGATCCAGGCCTCTGCGCCGGGCGG
>JAGRFX010000565.1 GCA_020445805.1 Rhodocyclaceae bacterium | reverse complement strand
AGCAGCCGGTCGGCCTCGGCGAAGTGCGCGGCAGCGCGCGCCAGGTTCGGCACCGCCGCGGGAAAGAGGTCCTCGGCCACCGGCAGCAGGCGGTGGCGGAGGGCGTTGCGGGTGAAGCGCAGCTCGGCGTTGCTCTCGTCCTCCACCCAGGCGAGCCCATGCGCGTGCGCCCACTCGAGCAAGCGCGCGCGGCGCAGCCCGAGCAGCGGGCGCAGCCGCCCCGGACGCCCTGCCCCGCCCGGCTCCACCGCGCGCATCGCCGCCGCCCCGCGCACGCCGCTGCCGCGCAGCAGGCGGAACAGCAGGGTCTCGGCCTGGTCGTCCTGGTGATGGCCGAAGGCGAGCCAGCCGCAGTCCACCTGGGCGAGCGCGGCGTGGCGCGCCAAGCGTGCGGCGGCCTCGAGGCCATCGGCGTGGGCGCGATCCACGTCGACGCGGAAGACGGTCAGGGGAACGCCCGCGGCCGCGCAGCGCTCGGAGCAGGCGCGCGCCCATGCCGCGGCGTTCGGGCTGAGGCCGTGGTCGACGTGGGCGGCGAGCAGGTCGAAGCCGAAGCGCGGCTGCAGCTGGCGCAGGAGCTCGAACAGCACCACCGAATCCACCCCGCCGGAGAGCGCACAG
>JAGRFX010000564.1 GCA_020445805.1 Rhodocyclaceae bacterium | reverse complement strand
GGGCCGAACAGCAGCTAGGCGACCCACAGAGCCTGCAGCAGGCCGCCGCGCGCGTGACCGCGCCGTCGCAGTCGGTGGAAAGCGGCGCGCAGACGATTGCCGAGATGTCGTCGCGCAACCTGGCGGCGGCCGACGGGTCCATGAACGAACTGCAGCAGGTGCGCGCCCGCATGGCCGAGATGGAGGCCACGGTGGCCGCCTTCAGCAGCACTGTCCAGCAGTTGGCCGAAGGGGCGCGCGCCATCGAGGCCATCGGCACCACCATCCAGGGCATCGCCATGCAGACCAACCTGCTGGCGCTCAACGCGGCCATCGAGGCCGCACGTGCCGGTGAAGCCGGCCGGGGCTTTTCCGTCGTGGCGGCCGAAGTGCGTGGCCTCGCCGCCCGCGTGAACCATGAGACCAGCGAGATCAGCACCCGCAGCGCCGCCATGCTGTCGCTGGTGCAGCAGACCATGGACGGCACGGCGTCGATCACTGAAGGCGTCACCCAGTCGGCCGGGCGCGTGGACAGCACGGCCCGCCGCTTCGAGACGCTGGTGGACGACTTCCGCAGCATGGCCGCCACCGTGCAGCAGATTGCCGGCAACATCGGCGAACTGGCCGGCGTCAACCGCGACAT
>JAGRFX010000563.1 GCA_020445805.1 Rhodocyclaceae bacterium | reverse complement strand
TTCCGGCGCGTGCCAGATATTCCGCTTTGGCTTTGGCAGATTGTCCGCCGCTCCGACTGCCCACGCTGACCCGTAAATGATAAATCGCCATACCACCTCTCAGGCGTCCGCCCCGTCCTTTCGGCATCAAAGATGCCGCGCGCTGGGCCCCGAAGGGGGACCGAATGGTAGTTTCTCGTAGAGAAACCCCTAAGCGCGCCCTCCCATAATGCTATCGCATTATGTCCGCCCCGACAAGTCGGGGTGGGGGATGCTGCCGCCCCCCAGGACCCCCACGAGGGGTCGTCTCAGAAAACGGAAAATAAAGCACGCTAAGTGTGCACTGAGGCGGGAACGCTCATTGCAACGCCTTTGCTAAGGCTGATCCGATTCTGGACACCGCCTGGTTGCTTGCCGACATAGACGCTGCGGTTTGGGTGATGTAGATCGCCACAATGACGGCTGAACGCTTGGGCGGCCAGACAACGGCGATTATGGAACGTGATCCGTGACCACCTGCTCCCGACTTGTCCGCAATTTGCCAATCCCTCGGCAAGCCAGCGCGTAGCAAGGCATCGGCAACTTGATCCCCGAGCATCCATTGTGTCAGTTCGTTCCGAGCCGGAGCGGAGAGGACACCGTC
>JAGRFX010000562.1 GCA_020445805.1 Rhodocyclaceae bacterium | reverse complement strand
CGCCGACAGGTCGAGATCGGCCAGCGGACGTTCGCCGAGAACCTTGAGATAGTGCCGGTAGCCGAAGTTCGGCGAGCACAGCACGGTGGCCTGCCGGGCGGCGGCGAACTGCATCCACAACAGCGGGCGGCGCACGAACAGGTCGGTCTGCATCTGCATGACCTGCATGCCGGCGGTCAGCATGAAGATGTGCAGGCCGATCAGTCCCATGTCGTGTGTCAGCGGCATCCAGGACAGCGACACGTCCCGATCGTGCAGCCCGGCTGCCCGGATCGCGCCGTGGGTGTTGGCCATCAGGTTGCCGTGGGTCAGCATCACGCCCTTCGGATCGCTGGTCGAACCGGAAGAGAACTGGATGAAGGCCAGGTCGGCCGGCGAGGCGGTGCGCGGCCGGCCGGGTCGCGATACGTCGTCGACGTGGTCGGCGAGGAACACGCGCTCGCGCGGGATCGGGAACGGCTCGGCGTCGCTCTGGCTGCTGAACTGCGTGATGCGTTCGTAGGACTTGCGGTCGGTATACAGGAACGGCCGGCCGAGCTGACGGGCGATCCGCAGCAGCTTGCGGCGATGTTCGTCGCTGATGCCGACGGCGATCGGCACCGGCACGATGCCGCCGAGGATGG
>JAGRFX010000561.1 GCA_020445805.1 Rhodocyclaceae bacterium | reverse complement strand
AGGCCGGCGAGGACCGCCTGCGGAATGTCGCGCGGGGCGAGCCCGTGTTTGCGCGCCGCCTCGGCGGCGAAATGGGCGAAGAGCAGTGGAATGTCCTCGCGGCGGCGATCGAGCGGCGGCAGTTCGAGCGTCACCGTCGCGAGCCGGAAGTAGAGATCCGAACGGAAGCTTCCATCGCGGGCAGCGGCCGCGAGCGGCGTCTTGCTGGCAGCGACGAAGCGGACGTCGACAGGCAGTTCCCGGTTCGAACCGATCGGCCCGACGACGCGCTCCTGGATGACCCGTAGAAGCTTCGCCTGAAGTGCCGCAGGCATGGACTCGATCTCGTCGAGGAACACCGTGCCGCCATTGGCGTGCGCGATGCGCCCGGTACGCCTGGCAATGGCGCCGGTGAAGGCGCCGCGCTCATGGCCGAACAGCTCGCTTTCGAAAACGGTCTCCGGCACGGCGGCGCAGTTTATCGCGACGAACGGCCGTCCTGCACGCTTGCCGCAGTCGTGGAGCGCCCGCGCGGCCACCTCCTTACCGGTGCCGGTCTCGCCCTGGATCAGGACATCGACGTCGATGTCTGAGAGTTGCAGCAGCCGTTCGCGCAAACGAACGATCGCCGAGGCGTTGCCGAT
>JAGRFX010000560.1 GCA_020445805.1 Rhodocyclaceae bacterium | reverse complement strand
GAAACTCCTCACGCAGTTTGCCGAGTACGGTGTCGACGTCGGCCTGGCTGGTGATGTTCTCGAGGATGACGAGGAACTCGTCACCGCTGTAGCGACAGACCGTGTCCTGTTCGCGCACCGCCAGGCTCAAGCGGGTGGCGGCCTCGACCAGGATGGCATCACCGGTGGCGTGGCCGTAGGTGTCGTTGTAGAGCTTGAAGCGATCGATGTCGACGAATACCAGGGCGCCCAGCCAGCCGTTACGGCGGCAACGGGCGACGGCCTGGGCCAGGCGGTCTTCCATCAGGTAGCGGTTGGCGAGGCCGGTCAGGGCGTCGTGATGGGCCAGGTGGTCGAGACGTGCCGCCGTCTGCTGCAGGGTACGTTCCACTTCACGGCGCCGGCTCATGTCGAGCAGCGCGTGCTGCGAAAAGCGCAGGCTGCCGCTCGCGTCGATGATCGGCGTACTCAGCAGGGTCACCGGCAGCGGCGTGCCGTGCGGCATCTCGAGCACGATGTCGATCTCCACGTCGTCGCCCTGGGCCAGGCGCATCAGGTGCGATACGACGCGCCGCCGGTCGGCCTGGTGGACCATGGTGATGAGCGGCCGGTGTTGCATGTAAGCGGGGGCGCGGCCGAGCAGCC
>JAGRFX010000559.1 GCA_020445805.1 Rhodocyclaceae bacterium | reverse complement strand
GTACCGCCTCGCCGTAGGCCAGCGCAGAGGCGTAATCGCCGGCGGGCTCGCCGGGCAGGCAGAGCTGCAACTGCTGCAGGCTGCCGAGCACATCCAGCCGCGCCGGCGCGAGGGCCAGCGCCCGCTGCAGCGCCGCCACGGCGGCCGGCTGGTCGCCGAGTTCCTTGGCGGCATCGGCCGTGCCGACCCACAGCCGCGCCGTGTTGTCCGCGTCGGCGGCGGCATCCGCCCGGGCCAGCGCCGCGTCGGCCCGCCGCCTAGCCTCGCCGAAGCAGCGCAGGTCGTTCAGCACCGTGACCAGCGCGACCTGCGCGCGCAACGCATCGGGCGCCAGCGCCACGGCGGCCTCGAGCGCCTCCCGCGCCACTCCCAGATGGCCGTTACGGGCCAGCGTGCCGCCGGCCTCGGTCAGGGCCGGGGCCGCCGCCAGGGCCACCAGCTTCGCCACCACCCGCGAGGCGCGGGCGTCGTCACCGGCATATCCGCACAGGGTCAGCAACTCTCCCAGGGCCGCCGCATCGTCGGGCCTGCCGGACGCGTCCGGCGTGTCGGCGGTCAGGATCGCCAGCCGGGCGGCAGACTGGGGCAGGGTGGCGGACTGGCGATAGGCGGCGAGCGCGCCGGC
>JAGRFX010000558.1 GCA_020445805.1 Rhodocyclaceae bacterium | reverse complement strand
CGACATAGGCGTAGGGGGGTTCGACGGCGTAGCCGACCCGCAACTGGCCGGCCGCCAGCACGCGACGCAGGGATCCGTCCCTGGGTGCCAGCCAGGCGAGCATGATCGCCAGCAACCCGACGGCGGCCGCCACGGCCACCGCCATTCCTACCGCACGGCGATTGGCCACGCGACCTCCTTTACGGCGCTGCTTTGGCGCCGCTTGTCGCCGATGTTATGTCTTCACCGGCCTTCGGTGCACATGATGAGGCCCACAACGACAAGAGGCGCCGCAGCGCCTCTTGTTGGATGGTCGGCGGTTGTCGCTCAGTCGGCCTGCTTGCGCAGGAAGGCCGGGATCTCGATCTCGTCCATGCCGTGGTTGGCCAGTGCGTCCACCTTCGCGGTGGCGGCGGTGCGGCCGCTGCGCCAGACGCTGGGCACCTGCAGCGGGTCGTGCACCGGGTTGGCCGTCATCGTGGGCAGGCCGGACGGGGCGCCGGGGCTTCCGGCCTGCATCACCGGCGCGCTGGCCACCGGCGTGTTGAGCACCGGCAGGTTGTCGGTGCCGGTGCGCAGCACCGGGGTCTGCACCACGCTCAGCGGCGCGGTCTGGCGCTTGCCCTGGGCCGACAGGCCGGTGGCG
>JAGRFX010000557.1 GCA_020445805.1 Rhodocyclaceae bacterium | reverse complement strand
AGGCCGGCAACTGGCTTGGGCGTAGTAATCGTGAACGCCGGCATAACCGTGCAAGGGCGCGGTGATTCGGTCGTCGAAGGTATGGAAATCTCGCAGCGTCGTCAGTTCGTCCAAGGGTACGGGCGCATCCGAGCGATGCCGGAATTTGTTGCGGTAGCTTGTTTTCAGCGCACGCAACAGGTGTGCTTGATAAAGCCGCGAAAAACCCTGGTTCAGTCGCCGCGCGGTGATATCGAGCAGGAATGGAACCGATACCGCCGCCGCTGCATGTAAGGGGTTGTCGGCTCCGGTTTCCCCCAGCCACTTGAGCAGGGCGTTGCCGCCCAGCGAGTAGCCGATGGCGGCCAGGGGCGTGGTCGCTTCCTTTTGGCGCAGCCAGGTTGCCACATGGTCGATGTCGGCGGTATCGGCGGCGCAGTAGCCGCGCGCCAGCCGGTTGGGCTGGCCGCCGCGACCGCGAAAGTGCATCACCACCGCCCGCCAGCCGCGCCGGGCGATGGCCGCCAGTAGGCCAAGCGCATAATGAGAAGCGCTGGAGCCTTCCAGACCGTGCAGGATCAGCACGATCGGTCCCCGTCCGCCAGGAAGCCAATCGAGATCCAGAAAGTCGCCGTCGGGCAATTCC
>JAGRFX010000054.1 GCA_020445805.1 Rhodocyclaceae bacterium | reverse complement strand
GTCCGGCGTGCGGCGGGACCTGTGCCGCCAGATCCTGCGTGAGCTGCCGGACGCCTTCATCGGCGTCGACGCGCCCGATTTCAACCTGGGGCTGGAGGCACGACTCAAGGCGGCCGGTCTGCCGACGATCCACTTCGTCAGTCCGTCGATCTGGGCCTGGCGGGGCGGGCGCATCAAGCGCATCGCCCGCAGCGTCAGCCACATGCTGTGCCTGTTCCCGTTCGAGCCGGAACTCTACGAGGCGCGTGGCATCCCCGTGACCTACGTCGGCCACCCGCTGGCCGACGTCCTGCCCCTGGAACCCGATCGGGCGGGCATGCGCGAGAAGCTGGGATTGCCGGATGGCCAGCTCATCTTCGCCATGCTCCCGGGCAGCCGGCAGTCGGAGGCCCGCAATCTCGGGCCCCTCTTCATCGACACCATCCAGGTCCTGGCGCAACGTCATCCGGACGCCCAGTTCCTGGTGCCCCTGGCGACCCGCGAGACCCTCGAGATCTTCCAGCAGGTCCTGGATGCTGCGGGCGGAAGGGATCTGCCAGTCCGACTGATGCGGGGCCACGCCTGGGATGCCATGACCGCCGCCGACGCGGTCCTGGTGGCCAGCGGCACGGCAACCCTGGAAGCGGCCCTGCTGAAGCGCCCGATGGTGATCACCTACCGCATCGGACAGTGGCAGTACCGCCTGATGAAGCGGATGGCCTATCTGCCATGGGTGGGGCTGCCGAACATCCTGTGCAACGACACGGTCGTGCCGGAGATCCTCCAGGACGAGGCGACGCCCCAGGCCCTCGCCGAAGCCCTCGACGGCTGGGTTGCCGACAAGGCCGCTTGCCAGCGCCTGGAGGGGCTGTTCACGGAAATGCACCTGCATCTGCGGCAGGACACGGCCCGCCGCGCCGCCGAGGCCATCCTGCCCTACCTGGGAAGGCGATGAACCGGCCGCTCTTAGTCTGCGGGGTGGATGAGGCCGGTCGGGGGCCCCTGTGCGGTCCCGTGGTGGCGGCGGCCGTGATACTCGACCCGGCCCGCCCCATCGCAGGGCTCGCCGATTCCAAGAAGCTCAGCGCCCGTCGGCGCGAGGCCCTGGCCGCCGAGATCCGGGATAAGGCCCTGGCCTGGCAGGTGGCCGAAGCCACGGTCGAGGAGATCGACCGGCTGAATATCCTTCACGCCAGCCTGCTGGCCATGCAGCGAGCCGTCGAAGCCCTGGACCCCCGTGCGGAGTTGGCCCTGATCGACGGCAATCGGTGCCCCGATCTGCCCTGTCGCGCCGAGGCCATCGTGGGCGGCGATGCGATCGAACCGGCCATATCCGCGGCGTCGATCCTGGCCAAGACGGCGCGGGACGCGGCCATGGTGGCGCTCGATGCGCAATTCCCCCAATACGGGCTCGCGGGTCACAAGGGCTATCCGACGGCGGCGCATATGGCCGCGCTGAAAGCCCACGGCGTGCAGGCTTTCTATCGCCGCAGCTTCGCGCCGGTGAGGGCGATCCTGCAGAACCCCCCGCTGTGGCCCCCAGGAGACAGCCGATGAGCTTTCACAATTTCGCCCTGTTCTTTCACCTGCTCGGCGTGATCACCTGGGTCGGTGGCATGGCCTTCGCCTATGTCTGCCTGCGACCGGCCGCCGGCGTGCTCGCGCCTGCCGACCGGCTATCGTTGTGGCGCGGTGTCTTCCAGCGCTTCTTCCCGCTGGTGTGGATCTCGATCGCCCTGATCCTCGTCTCCGGTCTGGGTACCCTGATCAAGGTGGGATTCGGCCAGGCACCGGCGGCCTGGCACCTGATGATGGTGGTGGGTCTGGTCATGGTCGGCGTCTTCGTCAACCTGTGGATGGGGCCCTGGCCCCAGCTCCGGCAGGCGGTCCAGGATCAGGACTGGGCCCGCGGTGCCAAGGCCCTGAACGCCATCCGCCAGCGGGTCGCGCTGAACCTGGCGCTGGGCGCCTTCAATGTGGCGACCGCGACCCTCGGCCTGGCCTTCTGATGCAGACGATCACGTCTCGCGACAATCCGCTGGTCAAGCGCCTGCGTGCGCTCGCCCGGTCGGCGCGGGAGTGTCGGAAACAGGGGCTGACCCTGCTCGACGGCGATCACCTGCTGTCGGCTGCGCTGGAGGCCGGCATGCCGCTTCAACAGGTCCTGCTGTCGGAGTCCGGGTCCCGACGCGACGGATATGTCTTGCTTGCCCAAGGCGCCGGCTGCCCGGTATCGGTCCTGCCTGACCCCCTGTTTGCATCTGTCAGCCCGGTGGAGACGCCGAGCGGCGTAATGGCGCTGATGGCTGTCCCTCCACCGGTGGATCCCCAGTCCGTGGGCACGGTGCTGGTGCTCGACGGGATCCAGGATGCGGGCAATCTCGGCAGCATCCTGCGCACGGCGGCCGCCGCCGGGGTGGCGCAGGCGTGGTTGACGGAGGGCTGCGCGCAGGCCTGGTCGCCGCGCGTGCTGCGGGCGGGCATGGGCGCGCACTTCGTCCTGTCGATCGCCGAACGGGTCGACACCGGGCCGCTTCTGACACGATTCCCGGGCGAGATCATCGCCACCGAACTGGGCGAGGCGTCGATCAGTCTCTACGACTGTCCGCTGGCGGCGCCGGTGGTCTGGATGTTCGGCAGCGAGGGGCAGGGGCTCAGTCGGCCGCTGGCGGCGCTGGCGACGCAACGCGTCCGGATACCGATGCCCGGGCGGATCGAGTCGCTCAATGTGGCGGCCGCGGTTGCCGTCTGCCTCTTCGAGCAGCAGCGAAGATGTTGCTAAGCAACATTGCGGCGTGAGCGCCGCTGGGCGCCCACGCGTGGTGTGACGAATCAGGAATAGACCGTCTTGGAGGCCGGCTTGCGACGCTGGCTGAAGAAGTGCTCGAGGAGCCGGCGGGGGGCGGAGAAGGCTCTGGCAAGGGTATTGCCGAGTTCCTCGCTGCGCAACTGGTGCGCCCGGTCGATGTAGAGGTTGATCAGTTCCGGTGTCAGCTGGGGGCTTGTGGCCCTTGCTTCGACCTTGGGGTTGGGTCGAGTGCTCATGGTCATTTCTCCGTACATGGTGCGCTGTTTGTGCAGTGCACGAAATCCAATGTACGTGATTACCCTGATGCTCGCAAGCGATGAATTCTGCCTGCATGGTTTAGCCTGACTAAACCATCTGAGAGGGCGACGGCCGGGAGGGTTCAGTCGCTGCCGGCGCGCGCCCGAACCGCCGATACGTGGCTCGCCGCCTCGACCACCGACATGCCGGGCAGTACCCCGATCGACTCCGCCAGGCCGTTCACCTGCTGGATACGGCCGTTGCCGAAGGCATCGCGGGCGTCGCCGATGCGGGCGCTGAGGTGGCCATAGCAGGCCGCCGCCAGGCCCTCAGCCTCGAGCAGGGCCAGGGCCGCAATGCCGGCACCGTCCTTGCCTTCGCCCGCGTCATTGAAGAAGCACAGGAAGGGCCGCGCCTCGAGGGCGTAGCGCGCCGCGCTGACGCCGCCGTGGCTGCCCGTCACCACCACCCGGCCACGGTGGGCAGCGCCCAGCTCGGCGGCGCTGTCGAGAATCGCAATGGCGGCATGACGCCGCTCCGCCGGCTCGGTCGGTAGCGTCAGGTGCGCGGCGACGGCCGCCGGGTTCCGGTCGGGCTGATGGGGCAGCACGCCCAGGAGCGGCGCGTCGAGGCGCGCCCGCAGGGCGGCCACATTCTCTTCGAAGCACGGCATCGCCCCGCTTACCCGATTGGCTATCCAGCCGGCGAGTCGCAGCCCGCGCGCGTGGATTGCCTCCGCCGTCAGCAGGGCATGGTTGATGCAGCCGAGTCGCATGCCGACCACGAGCACGACGGGGGCTGCCAGGTCGCGGGCCAGCATGGCCGTGTCGTAGTCCGGTCCGAGCGGTACCCGGAATCCCCCGACGCCCTCGATGAGCAGCAGGTCGCAGCGGGCTGCGAGCCGGTCGGCCCCGTCGAGCAGGGTGTCCCGGGCGATGGCCTGCCCGGCGCGTTCGGCCGCGATGTGTGGTGCAATGGCCTCGCGCAGGCAGATCGGGTTGATCCAGTCGTAGGGCAGGTCCAGTCCCGAGGCAGCCGCCAGGGCCAGCGCATCCTCGTTGTGCAGGGGGCCGTCCGGCGAGACCGTACCGGCCGCCACCGGCTTCATGCCGATGGCGCGGAGTCCGTCGGCCCGCGCGCGGTGGAGCAGGGCGCAGGTGGCGAAGGTCTTGCCGATCTCGGTATCGGTGCCGGCAATGAAGAGGCGCCTGGGCACGCTCATGAGGATTTCCTCAGAATCAGGAGCTGGGCATCGTAGCTGATCGCGACGGCGCCATCCGCCCGCCGGAAGCGCTCGTAGCGTGCCTCGATTTCGCGCCAGGCATCGCGTCCGAGCATGCCGCGGCGCCGTCCCGCGCCCACGCCCTGGGCTCCGACGGCCTTGATATCCCGGAGCAGCCCGGCAAGATTGGGCGCCGTGGCCGACAACAGGTGTTCTTCGGCAGTCACCAGCGACAGCGCCTGGGCGCTGGCGGCCGCCACGACGGACTGCCGCGCCGGGCACTCCAGCACATGGCGCGCGGCATCCACGCCCTGGAAGGCGTGCCGTAGCTCGTGGAAAGTGCGCGGACCCAGGGTGGCGAGCCAGACCACGCCCCCGGGCGCCAGGACGCGGGCGAACTCGCGGAAAACCTGCCCGGGGTCGCACCACTGGAGGCTGAGGCTGGACCAGATGCCTCCGGCGCATCCGCTCACCAAGGGGAGGGCTTCCATGTCCGCCGCGGCCCGCCACGCGTGTGGATGATGGTCGCTCAGGCGGGCCAGCATCTGCGGGGCCAGGTCGAGGCCCAGGACCCTGCGGTCCGGGAAGCGTGCGCGCAGATGTCCCACCCCGAAGCCCGTGCCGCAGCCCGCGTCGAGTAGCCATCCCTCCGCGGGTGGCTGTCCGTCGGCCAGAAGCGACAGGCGATTGCAGATGTCTCGCTGTACGCCCGCCGCGTCGTCGTAGCGCTCTGCGGCGCGACCAAAGCGGCCGGCCACCTCGGCATGGGCCTGGTGATCAATCACCGAGAAAACCAGCGATCAGGGTGGCGCAATCCGCCGCCCGCGAGAGATGCGGTGCGTGGCCGCAATCCTCGAGGACGGTGAGGCGTGCGTCGGCCAGCAGGTCCGCCAGGGCCGGGGCACCGGAGACGGGCATCAATGCGTCGCCCCGACCATGAAGGATACGAACCGGGCAGTCGATCTGCGCCAGAAGCGGCCGCACATCGGCGTCGCGCAGCAGGCGGAGCCCGGCGGCCAGGCCCCCGTCCGCATCGTCCCTGGTCGGCTGATGGATTCTGAGGCGGGTCGCCACGGCGCGCCGTGCGCTGTCGCCGAGGGTCTGCAGGCCTGTGAAGCGCTTCATCAGTCCCGCCGCATCGCGCTCGAATTCGTCCAGGAAGGCCTCGATGTCTGCCATCGGCAGTCCGTGGGGCCAATCCGGTCGGCGGGCGAAGGACGGTGAGGCACCCAGCACGACCAGGCGCCGGACCCGGGCTGGAGCAGTGGCTGCCAGCGTGAGTGCCACCAGTGCGCCGAGGGACCAGCCGCACAGGTCGAACTGCGCTGGCAGACCCGCGGCGATGGACGCGGCCCATCCCTCGAGTGAGGCAGTCATGGGGGCAGCGTCCGCGTGGCCCGGCAGGGCGGGTGCGAGCGTCTGGCGCGGTGTTGGCAGGGCGGCCACCAGCGGGTCCCAGACGCCCGGCGCGCTGCCCCAGCCGTGCAGCAGAACCAGAGGCGTGCTCATGTCATTGGCTCCAGTTCGGCTAGGGCCGACAGCAGGCAGTCCACATCGGCCCCGGTATGGGCAGCCGACAGCGACACGCGCAGCCGGGCCGAACCGCGCGGCACCGTGGGGGGGCGAATGGCCGGCACCCAAAGCCCCCGCTCGGCCAGACCGGCGGCGAGCGCGAGCGCGGACTCGTTGCTGCCGGTGATGACCGGCTGAATGGGCGTGCTCGAATCCGCCAGCGACCAGGGCGACTCACGGAGGCCGCATCTCAGGCGATCGACGAGGGCCGCCAGTTGCGCCCTCTGCGGATCGGCCGCGCGCACCAGATCGATGGCCGCGAGCAGGGCATGGGCGAGCGCGGGGGGCGCGGCCGTGGTGAAGATGTAGCTGCGCGCCCGCTGCAGCAGCCACTCGATCACCGTGGCGCTGCCGGCGACGAAGGCGCCGGCCAGCCCGGCGGCCTTGCCGAGGGTGCCGACCAGCACGATGCGCTCCGAGGACAGGCCGCAGTGGGCCAGGGTGCCGGCACCCTGGGGCCCCAGCACGCCCAGTCCGTGGGCGTCGTCGAGCAGCAGCAGGGCGTCGTGGCGCTCGGCCAGGGCCAGCAGTGTGCCGACCGGCGCGAGATCGCCGTCCATGCTGAACACGGTATCCGAGACGATCAGCTTGTGGCGGGCGCTCGAGGCCTCCAGGGCGGTCGCGAGTGCCCCCATGTCGCGGTGGGCGTAGCGCTTGAGGGTGGCGCCGGACAGGAGGGCCCCGTCGACCAGGGAGGCATGGTTGAGGCGGTCGGCGAAGATCGCGTCGCCGCGCCCGGCGAGGGCGCTGACCGCCGCCAGGTTGGCCATGTAGCCGGTCGAGAAGCTCAGGCTGCGTTCACAGCCGCACCAGGCTGCGAGGGCTTCTTCGAGTCGCTCGTGAACCCCGTAGTGTCCGCTGACCAGGTGCGAAGCACCCGAGCCCGCGCCCCAGCGCGATGCCCCCTCCGCGACTGCGCTGGCGAGCCGCTCATCACCCGCCAGACCCAGGTAGTCATTGCTGCAGAAAGCCAGCATGGACCGCCCATCGACGCGTACGCGGGGTCCGCAGGGTGTCTCGACCGAACGCCGGACGCGGCGCAGCGACTGGCGATCGATCTCGGCGAGACCGTCACGGAGATCCTGCAGGAACATGGGAGGGCACGGGAAAATCGGACAGATGCCATTTTATCGCAAGCCCTCGCCCCAGCCGGCAGGCAACAAAAAAGGCGGGGCTTTCGCCCCGCCCTGGTGGTCCCTGGACCGGCGGATGTCAGCTTTCGCCGCGCATGCGCCGCTGGGCCGCGTAGCCCAGCATGCCGATGCCTGCCAGGAACAGGGCATAGGTCTCGGGTTCGGGGACGGCCGTGACATAGGACTCGAAGCTGTAGGCCGAGAAATTGGGACCGCTGCTGGGGAACACCGGCGCGTAGTAATAACTGCCAGCGCCGAGCGAAACACTCGTGAAGCTGTTCTCGTAGGTCGTCGGCGAGAAGATCGTGCCGCTGACCAGCGAGTCGGTCGCGTCGAACAGACCGAAACCGAGGAAAGGCAGGGTCGAACCACCGGTGAAGGTCACCAGGGAATCGGTGCTGAGGGTGAAGTCGAACATGCCGGAGAAGGCACCGGCGCCGAAGAGGATCTCGCTGCCGCTTTCGACAGCGTCATGTTCGCCACCAAAGGACGAGAACACGGCGGCATGGGCCGACGATACGGCAAAGGCGGCTGGCAACAACAGGGACAACAGGCGTTTCTTCATCGTGGGACTCCTGTAGCTGGGCGGTGGAGACTGCCGCAGTGCAGTCCCCATGGACGTCATTAAGGCATGCCGTGTGCCGCCCGGGGATTACAAGAGCATTTTTTTACAAAGTTCGAAATGGATTTTAAAAGACATTTAAAACCATATAGATAGAGCGTTCCGGTATGCGAAATACGGGCGCACTTGTCGCCGCTTGGCGACATTGGGTCAACAGACCAACAGCATTGTGCGCTGCACTGGTGCATCAGGCACCAGCGTGATGCATATCACGGTGGCGGCCTGACGGGGACGACAGGCCTGAGGGCGGCTCTACGACGGCGATAGGGAGGCGATTGGCAGGCGCCTCGCCAGCGAGCTACGCCTTGGTTCTGTCGAGGGCCCGGCAGGTCGCCTGGGCCATGGCTTCGGCCTGAGCCCGGTCGAAGATGTAGGGTGGCATCAGGTAGACGGTGTTACCGATGGGTCGCACCAGGATCTGTTCGTCAAGGCCGCGTGCAAACATCTGCTGGGCGAAATCGTCGGGCGCGTCGAGGACATCGAACGCCAGGATCATGCCGCGCTGGCGCACCGCCGTGACCGGCCGCTCGGCGAGCCGTGGCGCGAAGGCTTCGTCGAGCCAGCGGGCCCGATCCCGGTTGCGCTCGAGCACCTGGTCCCGTGCGAACAGGTCCAGCACGGCGAGGGCAGCCCGGCAGGCGAGGGCATTGCCGGTATAGGAATGGGAGTGGAGGAAGGCCCGCGCGAGGCGGTCATCGTAAAACGCCTGGTAGATCGTGTCGGTGCAGAGCACGCAGGAGAGCGGCAGATAGCCGCCCGTGATGCCCTTCGAGAGGCACAGGAGGTCGGGGCGGATGCCCGCCTGTTCATGGGCGAAGAAGGAACCGGTACGGCCGAAGCCCACCGCGATCTCGTCGGCGATCAGGTGCACCTCGTAGCGATCGCACAGGCCACGGGCCCGGCGCAGGTACTCGGGGTCGTGCATGACCATGCCCGCGGCGCCCTG
Source organism: Rhodocyclaceae bacterium (assembly GCA_020445805.1). GTDB lineage: Bacteria > Pseudomonadota > Gammaproteobacteria > Burkholderiales > Rhodocyclaceae > Cognatazoarcus. The sequence goes on along the minus strand of JAGRFX010000054.1, from coordinate 11,506 downwards.
CACCAGGGGCTCGACGATGAAGGCTGCGATCTCCGTGTGATGGGCTTCCAGCGTGGCCTCGAGCGCGGCCGCGGCGCGGACCGCGACGTCGAGCGCAGACTCGCCAGGCTCGGCCCGGCGGGCATCGGGCGACGGTACCGTCCGGGCAGGGCGCACCAGGGGGGCGTAGGCATCCCGGAAGATGGATACGTCGGTGACCGCCAGTGCGCCCACGGTCTCGCCATGGTAGGCGTCCTCCAGACAGAGGTAGCGGTTCTTCTCCGGGCGCCCCAGGTTGCGCCAGAAATGCTGGCTCATCTTGAGGGCGATCTCGGTGGCTGATGCGCCGTCCGAGGCGTAGAACGCGTGGCCGAGGGCGTGGCCGGTCAGCGCCGACAGACGCTCCGACAGCTCCACGACCGGCGCGTGGGTGAAGCCGGCGAGCATGGCGTGCTCGAGCTGGCCCAGCTGGTCGGTGATGGCCGCGTTGATATCCGGATTGCAATGGCCGAAGAGATTGGTCCACCAGGAGCTCACCGCATCCATGAATCGCCGCCCGTCGGTGGACTCGAGCCAGAGGCCCTCGCCGCGCCGGATCGCCAGCAGCGGGAAGCGCTCGTGGCGCTTCATCTGGGTACACGGGTGCCAAACGGCCGCCATCGAGCGCCGCAGCAGGTCTTCTTGTGTCATCGGGTCCTCCCTCCTGTGCCCGATGGTGTCGGTGCTCGGAAGCACTGTCAAACAGCACCGCGGCGGCTTTGCTAACATCGTCGCTGGCACCCCGATCGCGACCCTGGAGACCCGATGCTGATCGTCCTCTCGCCTGCCAAGGCCCTGGACTTCGACACCCCGCCCCACGTGGATACCCGCAGCCAGCCCGACTTCCTCGACGAGGCCGAGGCGCTGGTTCACGTGATGCGCGAGAAGAGCCCCCAGGAAGTGGCCGGCCTGATGAAGCTTTCGGATCCGCTGGCGAGCCTCAATGTGGCCCGCTACCAGGGCTGGAAGCGGCCCTTTACGAAGCGCAACGCCAAGCAGGCGGTGCTCGCCTTCGATGGGGACGTGTATGGCGGCCTCGATGCAAAACGCCTCGACGACCAAGACCTGGCGTGGGCCCAGAGTCATGTGCGGATCCTCTCGGGGCTGTACGGCGTGCTGCGCCCGCTGGACCTGATGCAGCCCTACCGCCTCGAGATGGGCACCCGGCTGGACAATCCCCGTGGCCCCAACCTGTACCGCTTTTGGGGCGACCGGATCTCGGTGGCCCTCAACAAGGTGCTGAAGAAGCAGCGGGGTCCCTCGGTGCTGGTGAACCTGGCGTCCGAGGAATACTTCAAGGCAGTCGATCGCAGGGCGCTCCAGGCGCGGGTCGTCACCCCTGTGTTCGAGGAGTGGAAGGGCAGCAGCTACCGCATCATCAGTTTCAATGCCAAGCGCGCCCGGGGGCTGATGACCCGTTTTGCCATTGGCCGCCGGATCGAAGACCCCGAGGACCTGAAATACTTCGACCTCGAGGACTATGCCTTTGCACCGGCGGCCTCCGAAGGCGACCGCTGGGTTTTCCGCCGCGGCGGACGCTGAAACGACAGACCACGATGATCATGACCGAACCGAGACAGCTGGCCCTGGTGCGACTGCGCGCCGATGTGCCCAATGAGGTGGCCGTGCGCTACCCCTTCCATGGCGACTTCCCGCTGGTGTTCCTGGGCGAAATCCCGAACATGGCGGGGCACGGCGTGTTCGTGGGCTATCACTCGGGGCGCTTCTACTCCGGCATCCACATCAGCCATTTCGAGGAACTCGGCGAGGACGAGGTGTAGGCCGAACATCCGGCGGACCGGCCGGGGCCTGGCCTCCGTCCGCGATCCGGTATCGCACACGAAAGGGGGCTGCCATGCGCATCAGCGCGAACTTTGATTCCGGCTCGATCGAGGTGGTCAGCGCGGAGGATCCGGCCAACATCCGCCTGCGGCTGCGCGCGGACAACGCCTGCGATTTCCGCCAGTGGTTCCACTTCCGCGTCCTCGGCGTGGCCGGGAAGGCCCTGACCATGGTGTTCGAGAACGCCTCGGATGCGGTGTTTGCCGATGGCTGGCACGACTACCGCGCCGTGGCCAGCTACGACCGCCGTCACTGGTTCCGGGTGCCGGATACCGCCTACGAGGACGGTCGCCTGGTGATCCGCCACACGCCGGAGCGGGACACCATCTACTACGCCTACTTCGAGCCCTACTCGCACGAGCGCCATCTGGACCTGGTCGGCACGGCCGAGCTGTCGCCCTGGGCCCAGGTGACGGACCTGGGTGCCAGCGTCGAGGGGCGCGATCTCGACCTGATCATGGTCGGGCGCCCGCTGGCAGGGCGCAAGCCGGTCTGGATCACGGCGCGCCAGCACCCCGGCGAGACCATGTCCGAGTGGTTCGTGGAGGGCCTGCTCGAGCGCCTGCTCGACGCGGCCGATCCGGTGGCCCGTCGCGTCCGCGAACTGGCCTGCCTGTACATCGTGCCCAACATGAATCCGGATGGTGCCGTGCATGGCAACCTGCGCAGCAATGCCGCGGGGGTCAACCTGAACCGGGCCTGGCGCGCGCCGGACCCGGACACCAGCCCCGAGGTGTTCCACGTGCGACGGGCCATGATGCGAAGCGGCGTGTCGCTGTATCTCGACATCCACGGCGACGAGACCCTGAACTACGTGTTCTTCTCCACCGCCGAGGAGGTGCCGGGCTTCAGCGACGCCATCGCGCGCCAGCAGGTCGCCTTCTGTGACGCCTTCCGCGCCGCCAGCCCGGACTTCCAGACCGAGCAGGGCTACGTGCCCGGGCGCTTCGGCGAAGAGCTTCTGACGCTGGCCTCCAAGTGGGTCACCTGGCACTTCAAGTGCCTCTCCCTGACCCTCGAGATGCCGTTCAAGGACAATGCCAATCTGCCCGACGGACGCACTGGCTGGAGCGCGGCGCGGAGCAAGCGACTGGGCGCGGCCATCCTTCAGCCGATCCTGGGATTCCTGGAGTCGGGCGACGCAGGCTGAGGGGGACACCGTGGGCGTGAGCGACATGAATCTTCAAGGCGTCCTCGACGACATCGTCGCCGAGCTGAGCCCCCGCCTCGGCGAGGGGCGCGTCGCCACCTACATTCCGGCCCTTGCCCGCGTCGAGGCCACGCATTTTGGCATCGCGCTGCGCACCCGCGAGGGCGCTGAGTTCCGGGCTGGCGAGGCCGGCCGCGCGTTCTCGATCCAGAGCGTCTCCAAGGTGTTTTCGCTGGCCCTGGCGATGCGTATCCACGGCCAGGATCTGTGGGCCGGCATCGGCCGGGAGCCCTCCGGCAACCCGTTCAACTCCCTCGTCCAGCTCGAGACGGAGCAGGGGGTGCCGCGCAACCCCTTCATCAATGCGGGCGCCATCTTCGTTGCCGACCGCCTGGTCAGTAGCTGCGCGCACCCGCGCGAGGCCCTGCGCGAGTTCGTCTCCACCCTCTGTGGCGAAGAGATCCACTTCGACGAGGAGGTGGCCGCCTCGGAGGCCGCCACGGGCTTCCGCAACATCGCGCTGGCCAACTTCATGAAGAGTTTCGGCCGCCTCGAGAACCCGGTCGAACCGGTGCTCGACCTGTACTTCCATCAGTGCTCGCTCGCCATGAGCTGCGCCCAGCTGGCGCACGGCATGGGTTTTCTGTGCGCCGATGGCGTCAACCCCCACGATGGCCGGCAGGTGGTGAGCCACCGCCAGGCCCGCCGCATCAATGCCCTGATGCTGACCTGCGGCACCTATGACGCGGCCGGCGAGTTCGCCTTCCGCATCGGTTTGCCCTGCAAGAGCGGCGTGGGTGGCGGCATTGTCGCCACCGTACCCGACCGGCTCTCCCTGTGCGTGTGGTCGCCGGGTCTCGACGAGACGGGCAACTCGGCGCTGGGCATGGCCGCGCTCGAGAGCTTCGTCAGCCGGACGGGGCTGTCGGTGTTCTAGCGGGGTTCGGGACACGCGGTGCGGGATGCCCCGGCAAGGGGCTACCCAAGGATCGACAACCGGCAGCCTGTCCGGCTGTCGATCCTGACGAAAGACGCATCTAGTTGCTTACCGTGGGTGCCGCTGCGGGTGCCTTGGCCTGGGGCGCGACGGTCTGGGTCGTCCTGGGGCCCTCGACCAGCACCACGGTTTCGACACTGAGCGCGTCCTCGGCCTGCTTGAGGGCCAGGTTGGCCTCGTAGTACTGCTTGTTGGCGATGTCATCGGCTGCGGCCTGGATGGCCTTCCCAGTCTCATTCAGGGGCATCAGGATGCGGGTATAGCCGATGTCGGTTTCCGCCAGCCTGAGCTGTTCGATGGCCTTGGTGTGCTCGCCGCGGCCCAGGTGGGACTTGCCGGCGGTGAGATGGGCGGTCTTCTCGACCGTGGGTACGTAATCGCTGCCCAGCACCAGTTGCCCGTCGATGGAGATCAGGTTCGGATCGGCCTTGCTGTTCGAACCCAGAGCCTTCTCGTCCTTCCGGGTCGCGGCGAGGCCCTGCTGCGCCTGCTTGACGAGTTGCGAGGCCTGCTCTGTATCGCCGTTGAAGAGGGCGAAGCGGGCGCTGCGCACGTCGTGCATGACTTGGTAGCCATCGTCCGAGACGGCGAGGTTCATTTCCTCGGCGCCCTTGGTTTGCGGCTGGCCGATGGCCGCGGCCGGGGGCGTTGCGGCGCTGGCCGCCAGTGGGGAGACGATGGCGGCACCGACCGTGGAGGCGGCGAAGGCACCGATGACGAGTTTTCGAATGAGGCTGGTCATGTTCTGCTCCTGGAGTCACCCGATGAAGGAAGTGCCGGACGGTCGCGACGGGGTGTCGGGTCAGTGGGCCGTCCGGTTGGCAGATCCCACGTTTCGGACCTGCCGACCCTTCCTTTGCATCGGCTGTGCCAGCGATCCAAGTATCTGTATTAATGCAAGAATATTGAAGGCCACGGGCAGCGCCGGGCTGCATTGGCGGTAATTACCACCAGTCGGTGCGAGCACCGGTTGAATGCGCCGATGCGGACGGGCGCGGGGGGCGCATCCCATGCACAGGCTGGCCTCCGGCGGCGGTGGCGCCGGAGGCCAGTCTCAGGCTCTGGTGGGCGTCAGGCGGTCCGGACGTCCGGGGCGAGGCCGTATTTCTGGATCCGGTAACGCAGGGTCTCGCGGGTCGTCCCGAGCGCGCGAGCGGTCGCCATGACGTTGAAATCGTGGCGCTGGAGCGCGGTATGGATGATGAAGCGCTCCATCTCCTCCAGGGCCATGGAGCCATCCAGCGGCAGCCGGATCCAGTCGCCGTCTGACGCCCCGTCCGAGGGTGGGCGAGGGGTGGCGGATGGCAGCCCCAGCCACTCGGCCGTCAGCTCGCTTCCCGAGGCCAGCAGGACGCTGCGTTCCACCACATTGCGGAGTTCACGGACGTTGCCGGGCCAGTCGTAGGCCTCGAGCGCCCGCCAGACCGCCTCGGAAACGCTCCGGACATGCTTGCCGGCCTGGGCGTTAAATTCCTCGACGAGGGCCAGCACCAGGGGCCGGATGTCCTGCTTGCGCTCGCGCAGGCTCGGCAGGTGCACCTCGAATACGGCGATGCGGTGGTACAGATCGCTGCGGAAGCTGCCCGCGTCGGCGGACTGCCGAAGATTTCTGTTGGACGCGGCGATCAACTGCACATCCACCTCGACCTCCCTCTCGCCCCCCAGGCGCCGGAAGCGCTGGTCCTCGAGGGCCTTGAGCAGCTTCGACTGCAGCCCGAGGTCCATCTCGCCGATCTCGTCGAGGAAGAGGGTCCCGCCGTCCGCCTGTTCGAGCAGGCCCCGGTGTCGGCCCCTGGCGCCGGTAAAGGCGCCCGGCTCATGGCCGAACAGCTGGGATTCGAGAAGATCCTTCGGAAACGCGGCGCAGTTGGCATCCACGAAGGGGCCTTCGCTGCGGCCGCCCGCGTAGTGCAGGATCTTCGCCACCAGGCCCTTTCCGGTGCCAGTCTCACCCGAGAGCAGAACGCTGGAGATGGGTACCTGCCCCAGCTGCCTGAGCAAGGACCGGACGCGGCCGGCCGCCTCGCTGCAGCCCACGAAGGCCTCTGCCGTGGCGCCACGCGCTTCCTTGGCGACCGTGTCGGCGATGCGCTGGCGCGCACGGGCGCCGCGCGTTCCGGCCGCAATGGTGAGGTCGAGCTTGTGGTGATCCAGGGGCTTGGCGAGGAAGTCCAGGGCGCCCAGCTCGGCGGCCCGCTCGATGTCCCTGCGCGTGCCGTAGCCGGACAGGAAGATCCATTCTCCGCCGCCGCCAGCCGCGCGGACTTCCTCGAGAAAATCGAGGCCGTTGCCATCGGGGAGATTCATGTCCGAGAGCACGATGGTCGGCACATAGCCCAGCTCGAGCATCAGATGGCGCGCATCGGCGAGGGTCTCGCAGACCGTAACCTGCCAGCCCTCCCGCTCGAAACGGCGCTTGAGTTCGGAGCCCAGCAGGCGCTCGTCTTCGATGATGGTCATGGCACGCATGCTTATTCTCCCGTTGGCAGGGTGACCACGGTCAGGGCACCGCCGCGCTCGCTCCGCCCAAGCTGGATCTCGCCACCGGCGCTGCGCACCAGCCGCTGGATGATGGACATGCCGAGGCCGGTGCCATCCGGCTTGGTGGTGTTGAAGGGGCGGATGCCATGGTCCAGGAGGGCGGCGGGATAGCCGGGGCCGTCGTCGTCGACACTCAGCACCACGTGCCGATCGCGTCGTTCCATCCGTACCCGGACCCTGCCCGGGCGATTACCCAGCGCCTCGGAGGCGTTGCGCAGCAGGTTGATCAGCACCTGTCGCAGGGTGTCGCGCGGCAGCACGCACTGCCCCGATGACACCGCCACCTCCATCGCGAGGCCGTCGGCCATCTGATAGCGCATCAGGCGGACGATGTCCTCGACAAGCCGGGCGGTGTCCACCTCCACCGGGACTTCCAGATGCGATCGTCCCTGCTCGAGCATGCGGTTGAGCAGGGCTGTGACCCGTGCCGTCTCTTCGGCGATGAGGCGAACCCGGTCGCGCTCCTCGCCGGGCGGGTACTCCTCCTCCATGTTGCTGAGGGCCGCGGAGATGCCGGAAATCGGATTGCGCAGTTCGTGGGCCAGACGGGCGGCGAACTCCCCGACCGTCGCCAGACGGGCCCCGTTTTCAAGTTCGGCCTGCTGTCGCAGCAGAGTCTCCGTGGCGGCCCGGACCTGCCCCTCGAGTGCTGTGGCATGCGCCTCGGCCGCGCGGCTGGCCTCCCGCAGGCGGCTGGCCATCTCGTTGTAGCGCTCATACACGTCGGCCAGGGGGTCGTCCTGGGGCACCGGGGCCGTGGTGTCGAAGTTGAGATTGCCCACGTTTTCGAGCAGTCGCGCGAGACGGGCCATGGACCCGAAGGCCTTCTTGCGGATGGCGCCGAGCAGCAGCATGGCCAGCAGGGGCACCGGCAGCATGACCCCGGCCGCCACGGCCAGTTCGAGTTCGACCGAGCGCCGCGTCTCCGAGACCTCGTCGCGTTGCAGGGCGTTTTCCTCCCGTAGGGCCTCGCGGATCACGGTCAGGGCTGCGAGCAGCCCGGTCTTGGGGTCGCTGTGCTGCTCTTCCAGAAATCCGCGGGCCTGTCGCAGCCGGTCGGGGGTGGCTGGATGCAGGTGGGCCTGCTGGGCCAGAAGCTGTTCAAGGGATCGGCGGATCGGGGCCACCTCATCGGGGGCGGGGATCGAACGGCTCTCCACGTGGCGGATCAGCAGGCTCTGGATGTCGGCGCTGGTCTGCTGGAGGCCCTGCAGGTGCTGGATGTGACGCTCGAGGGGTTGCAGGCGGCGGGCAGAGGTCCAGGAGGTGTAGGCCAGGAACCCCAGGGATATGACCAGCATCGCGACGGTCAGCACCGTGGCCATCCGGAACGGACGCAACAGCGCAGAGTGGATCGGGGCAGGGCCGGCAGCCGGGCGTTTGGGCATGGGGCGAGGGTCCATGAGCGTTGGCATGCATTCCCCCTGGCGGTAGCACCGCCCATGCCAGCGCGCGGCTGGCCATGGCGACTGATCGGGTGCGCCAGAGACCCTGCCGGCGGGGTCTTGAGGTGGTGGATTTGAACCGCCGCGGTGGTTGAAATCCACCATCTGATGCCGCCATGGCCAAGATTGTTCCGCGTTTGGGGCGTTCCAGGCGGCTTGAGCCGCTGGCACGTGACATGCGGAGAGCCTCATGCACCCCCCCATCGACAACCCACGGAGCCCCCCATGTACGACCTTCTGGCGATTGCCTACGATACCGCCGAGGCCGCCGAAGCGGCGCGCTGCACCTTGGTGGCCCTGGCCGAGCAGTATCTGGTGGATGTGGCCGACGCGACCGTCGCTGGTGGCGATGGCCAGCATCGGATCCAGTTGCAGGGCCTGGTCGACCAGTGGCCGACGGGGCCTGCCTGGCAGCCCAACTGGGGCACGCTGGCCAGCCTGCTGGCGCGGCACCCCATGGCCGGGCCGAGCACGTCGGGGCGCGATGCACTCGCCGCCTACGGTATCAGCGACGCCTTCATGGAAGCGCTCGCCCGACTCATCGATCCCCGGGGTGCGGTTCTGCTGATCCTGACGCGGGCGGCAACGGCCGAGCGGGTCCTGGATCGGCTGGCACATCCCGCCGGGCGGGTGCTGAGATGTGCCGTGCATCGGCCTGATGGAAAGGCAGGCGGCCTCAGGAAGCAACCGGCAAGCGGGTCCGTGCCCGCCTGAGCGATCGTTGGGGCGCCACGCTCAGGTCGCCTGGGGGATGGCGCTGCGTCTGTCGACGCTTGCACGAGCTATTTCAAGGCGGTGGGCGTGTAGGTGAGCGTCCAGCCATTGTCGAGGTGCATGACCAGGGACTGCCGGTCGGGCGTGAAGCTGACCTTGGGGTTGCCGGTAACGCCCATGCCGGCCAGCGACATCATCTTGGCCTCCGGGACGGGGATATTCTCGACCACCCCCCGTTGCTCGGCGGCGACCGCATGCAGCGCCCGGCTCGCGGGGCACTCGTTCGCAATCTGCGCCGCGGGAAAGTGGCGGTTGCCCTTCAGCTCGAGCAGGTCTCGGTTGGTCGACTTGGCCTCGGTGGCGTCGAAGTGTTCGTAGTCGCCCTGGAGCACGGGTTTCGCGCACTCGCCCCGGTCGCGTGTGTCGCTGACGACCGACTTGCCATTGCGGATCGTGACCGGGCCGGCGAGCTGACGGGCCCTGACGTCCCAGTCGAACTCGAGGGCGTAGGCATCGCCGACCTTGCCCTGGGCGGATTCGCCGCCTTTGCCACCCGCGACCTGGGTCCAGGCGTCGAAGCGGGCATCGACGGCGTAGTGAACCACCTTGGCGGCGGACCACTTCTGGATCGCCGCCATGTCGATCTGCTGGGCCGGGGCAGACAAGGGCGCCGCGATCATCAGCAGCGCCGCCATTTTCATCGTGTTCCGCATCATGGGCTCCTTGGCGATCGTGATCTCAGCGGTCGAGCTGCAGGTCTTCCAGACCGTCCTTGTCCTTCGTGACCGGCGAGGGGGTGAAGGTCCACACCCAGTGGTTGTTCTGGGCGGTGGTGATGATCGACGCCCCGTCGGCCGAGAAACGGGTGGGGCCGTTGGGCGGCATCATGGCCCGGTAGGCGAACATCGAGACGTCCGGCGGGGCAATGAAGGTGTCGATGGGCCGGACGGCGCCCGCGTACTTGCGCCGCCCCTTGCCGCAGGACTCGGCGACCTGGGTTTCGGGGTGGATGCGCTCGCCCACCAGCTTGACGGTGCCGCGTCCCTGGTCTTCCACCCGCAGCAGCTCGAAGTGCTCGTAGCGTCCATTGATCTCGCCGCTGGGACATCCCTTTTCCATGCCCGTCAGGTTCGACACCCTTGCCGGCTCATTGCGGAATTTTGGCGTGCCGACGATCGCCTGCTTGCCCTTGTCCCAGTAGAAGCTCAGCACGACCCGGTCGCTCACGTCGGCGTAGAGGTCGGCGTCGGTGGGTGGAATCTGGACGTGCTTGTCGGCGATCTCGCCCACCACGTCGAAGCGGATGATCTTGACCGCATTCCACTTGTCGAGCAGCTTCATGTCGATGCCCTGGGCGCAGGCGACGGGAAGGGCGGAGGCGAGACCGGCCGCGACGGCCAGTTTCGTTACGAGCAACTGACGCATGCGGGCTCCTCGCTGCCTGGGGCAGTGAAACGGGGACGCGGGGGAAGGGGGGCGGTGGCGGATCCGTGGTGGCCTCGCCCGGACGACGCCTGTCCGGCCGGTGGCCTGCCGCCCGCACACGCACCGCCTGCCCGGACATCATCGGAGTGTCGCCTTTCGCGCCCGCTGGACGCATGGCCGGCGGCCTCATGGGCCGCTGGCCGGGGTCACGGCGGGAGTGCCATGACAATCGCTACTGTGGATCCTGGCGAGAGGGTATGCAAGCAGTGCGCATCCCGTCTGGTGGAATGCGCGCGCGGTGGGGCGCCGCTGCCCGAGCGGGCTCAGTTAAAGAGGTGCAGAATCCCGTCCAGCCCCGCCCAGTCCAGCGCGAAGCGGCAGCGGGCCCGGACCACGGGCTTGGCGTGGTAGGCGACGCCGATGGCCGCCTCGTCGAGCATCAGCAGGTCGTTGGCGCCGTCGCCGGCGGCGATGGTCTGGGTGTCGAGCAGGCCGATCTGGCTGCGGAAACGCATCAGCGTGGCGCGCTTGGCAGCGGCGTCGACGATGTCGCCCCGGACGCGTCCAGTGAGGTGGCCGTCGACGATGTCCAGTTCGTTGGCCACGGCGGCGTCGAAGCCCAGTTGGCGCTTGAGGCGCTCGGTGAAGTAGGTGAAGCCGCCGGACACCAGCACGGTGCGAAGGCCGGCCTGGCGCAGCCCGCGCACCAGCACCTCGGCGCCTGGGTTGAGCTTCAGCCGCTGGTCGAAGACCTGGGCCAGGGCCGCTTCGGGCAGGCCCTTCAGCAGGGAGACGCGACGGGTGAGGCTCTCGGCAAAGTCCATCTCGCCGCGCATGGCCGCTTCGGTGATCTCGGCCACCTGGGGCTTGACGCCCGCCACGTCGGCCAGCTCGTCGATGCACTCGATGTTGATGAGGGTCGAGTCCATGTCGGTGACGAAGAGGCCGAAGTCGCGCAGGCGGCGTGACTCGGGTACCCAGGCGGCGTCGAGCTGCCGCTCGGCGCAGTAGTCGGCCACTTCATCGACGCATTCGGACGCACCCACCAGGCGAAAGGCGGTGCCGGTGATGCGCTGGATGCCTTCGGCGCCCGTGAGCTTGGCCAGTTCCTTGAGGGCGCGGGTCGGGATCTCCTCGCCCTGGACGACCAGGTTCATGCCATCAGCCCCGCTTGGCCAGGCCTTCGCGCAGCACCTCGTGGGCGCCGCGGATCATCGCCACGGTGTCGTCCCAGCCGACGCAGGCGTCGGTGACGGAGCAGCCGTACTTGAGCTGCGAGAGGTCCTTCGGAATCGGCTGGTTGCCGGCCTCGATGTTGCTCTCGATCATCATGCCGACCACCGAGCGGTTGCCCTCGCGGATCTGGTGGCAGAC
>JAGRFX010000556.1 GCA_020445805.1 Rhodocyclaceae bacterium | reverse complement strand
GAGGGGGGACGTGATGGCGGGCGTGATTTGGGCGCATTCAGAGCGCCTTGAGGGCCTCGTGCAGGACCTCGAAATCGGCGGGGGGCGTCGCCTCGAAATGGAGCTCCTCGCCGGTGATCGGGTGGAGGAAACCGAGGATACGGGCGTGGAGCGCCTGCCGGCGGAAGCGGGAGAGAACCGCGATGGCGTGGTCGGCGGCCGGGTCGCCCGGTTTGAGGCCTGAAAGGCCGGGCCCGCGGCCATAGACCTGATCTCCGACGAGCGGGTGGCCGATGTGAGCGAGGTGTGCGCGGATCTGGTGGGTGCGCCCGGTCTCGAGCCGGCACTCGACGAGGCTCGCGAGCGCATCGCCTGCAAGCTTGGCGCGTCCGCGTCCGAAGTTCTCCAAAACTCGATAATGAGTGATGGCGTGGCGCTGGTCCGGTCGGTCGTCCGTGTCGGGAACGATCGTCATCTTCTTGCGGTCGCCGCCGGCGCGGGCGAGCGGCGCGTCAATCGTCCCCACGCCGGGGCGCGGGCTGCCGACAGCGATCGCATCGTAGACGCGCTCAATGTCATGTGTTGAGAATGCCGCGGTGAGGCCCTGATGAGCGCGGTCGTGTTTGGCGACGACGAGAAGGCCAGACG
>JAGRFX010000555.1 GCA_020445805.1 Rhodocyclaceae bacterium | reverse complement strand
CGGTGTCACCGGGGTCCATGTCGTCACGGCGCATGGGCATCCATGGTCGTGGCGGCCGATGACAGCGGCGTGTCGCCGTCGCGTCCGGCCGACACCAGGGGCTCCAGCAACAGGGCCTGCCCCATGCAAATGTGGGTGCCGGTGGCGATGCCAGGCGCGAGCCGAAACCCCGGCGGCGCGAACACGATGATGGTCGAGCCGTGCTCGAACCAGCCCAGTTCCTGGCCCCGGGTCACCGGCACGTCGCAGGGCAAACGGTTCGGGCCGCGGTAGCGCAGGTGCAGGCGCACGTCCAGCGCGTGCAGGCGGAGGCTGGCCACCAGGATGGCCGCCACCGGCACCAACGCGATGCGCGCGCCACCGGGCAACGTCAGCGGCAGCACCGCGCGTTCGTTGCGGCAGAACAGCCGTTCCACGCGCGCGAGCGCGATGGGGTTCACGTTCCAGGTGTCGCCGCTGAGATAGGTCACGTCGCCCAGCCGCGCGTCGCACGGCGCATGGAAGCGGTGGTACATGGCCGAGGTCAGGCGCAGCGTGACGTAGCTGCCGCCGACGAAGTCGGCCGCCAGCGGGTCGCCGCCGAACAGGTCGGCCATCGCGTACGGCATGCCCTTGGCCTGGAAGACC
>JAGRFX010000554.1 GCA_020445805.1 Rhodocyclaceae bacterium | reverse complement strand
CGACTCGGGCAGCCGCTGCGCCTGCTCGCAGGCCATCGCGAACATCTGCCAGTCGATCTGCTCGATGCAGCCGTTCTCCTCCGCCGCGTGGAGAAAGTCCGCCGGCAGCAACAGGCCCCGCGTCGGATGATTCCAGCGCAACAGCGCCTCGTAGCCGAGCACATTGCCGGTCTCGAGCGACACGATCGACTGGAAGTGCGGTTCGAATTCGCGGCGCACCAGGGCACGCCGCAGGTCGCCCTCGAGATCCAGCGCGCGCATCGCTTCGGCGCGCAGATGCTCGTCGAAGATGGCGTGGCACTGGCGACCCCTGGCCTTTGCCCGATACATGGCCGTGTCGGCGTCGCGCAGCAGTTCTTCGGCGCGCGTGTAATGGGTATCGGCATAGGCGATGCCGATGCTGGCCGAGGTGAACATTTCCTTGTTGGCGACACGGATGGGGTCGTTCAGACCTTCGAGTACGCGCTCGGCGATATGGATCGCGAGCTTGGGTTCGGGCAGATTGTCGATCAGTACGGCAAATTCATCACCACCGAGCCGGGCGACCATGTACGGCGCGCAGGCGCTGGCCAGGCGCAGGGCCGCCTGCTTGAGCATCTCGTCGCCGACCAGATGGCCGACGCTGTC
>JAGRFX010000553.1 GCA_020445805.1 Rhodocyclaceae bacterium | reverse complement strand
CTGATGGGGGGCAGCCTGGTGCTCGACGCGACGCCGCCGGGCAGCGGTGCCAGCTTCACGCTGGCGCTGCCGATGGTGGCCAGTCCACCGCCCGAACCGCCGGCCACCGAAGCAGAGAACGATCTGGCGAACGCCGGCGGCGCACGGATCTTGATCGTTGAAGACAATGCCACCAACCGGCTCGTGGCTGCCGCCGCGCTGGACCAGCTGGGCTATGACCACGACGAGGCCACGGACGGCCACGAGGCCCTCGAGCGACTCGGCCGCGAGGCCTACGCCGCAGTCCTGATGGACTGCCAGATGCCGGGCATGGACGGGCTGGAGGCCACGCGGCGCTGGCGCGCCACCGAGGCGCGCGAAGGCCTGGCGCGAACCCCGATCATTGCATTGACGGCCAACGCTGTCTCGGGCGACGCGGACGACTGCACCGCCGCCGGCATGGACGCCTACCTGAGCAAGCCCTACTCGCTGGCCCGGCTTACCGAGACCCTCCAGGCCTTCGTCGCACCGGCGACACCGCGCACCATGGACCCGCCACCCGGCGACCCCGCTACAGGGTCTTGAGGTACTCGACGAGGGCCTGCTTGTCCGCTTCGCCCAGACCCGTACCGTACTCGTGGCCCTGGTT
>JAGRFX010000552.1 GCA_020445805.1 Rhodocyclaceae bacterium | reverse complement strand
AGCTGGAGAGCACGGTGGGCCAGGGCAGCAACTTCTCCTTCACCGTCCCGCTCCCCCCCGCCACGGACTCCAGCTTCACCGGCGACATCCTGCTCCAGGACGGCCGCTACCCGGTCGCGGTCCTCGGCCGCACCTCCCGCTCCCCGCTCCCCACCCCGGTCGCGGTGGCGCCCGCCCTCCCGATCCTGGTGGTGGAGGACAACCCGGTGAACCAACGCATCCTGGTCAGGACGCTGGAGCGCCTCGGCTACCGGGCGGTCACCGCGAACGACGGCGTGGAGGCGGTGGAGGCGGTGCGCAAGCGGACCTTCAGCCTCATCCTGATGGACATCCAGATGCCCAACATGGACGGGATGGAGGCCACCCGGACCATCCGCGAGATCGGCGGCGCCATGGGCAGCGTGCCGGTGGTGGCGGTCACCGCCAACTCATCTCCCGGCCACCGCGAGGCCTGCCTCGCCGCGGGCATGAACGAGTACATCACCAAGCCGGTCAAGGTGGACCTCCTGAAGGTGATCCTCACCGGGTTGCTGCCGCCCTCAGGCTCCTCGTCATCCACCGGCGCCCTGGCCGGCGCGTGATCTCAGGAACTCGAGCAAGACCGCCTGCACCCGCTCCGGCTCCTCGTG
>JAGRFX010000551.1 GCA_020445805.1 Rhodocyclaceae bacterium | reverse complement strand
CGCCGCCGCCCACAGGCCCTTCAGCGTCAGGTCGCGGTAGAAGACCCCGCTGACGATCAGCGCATAGGCCACCGCCATCACGCTGACCTCGGTCGGGGTGGCGACGCCAAAGCGCAGGGTGCCGATCACGAAAAGCGGCATCAGAAGCGCCGGGATCGCGGCAAGGATCTGGCTGCGGAAGGCCCGGAACCCGCCTTCCAGCGGCGAGCGCGGCAGGTTCCGGCGCCGTGCCACCCACCAGACGGCGGCGAACATGCCGATCCCCAGCATCAGCCCCGGCAGGATGCCCGCGACGAAAAGGTCGATGATCGAGACGTTCGAGACAAGGCCATAAAGGATCAGCGGGATCGAGGGCGGGATCAGCACCGCGATGGTCGAGGAGGACGCATTGATCGCCGCCGCGAAGCCCGCCGGGTAGCCCGCGTTCTTCTGCACAGGGATCAATGCGTTGCCCATGGCCGAGGCATCGGCCACGGCGGAACCCGAGACACCGCCGAACATCACCGAGCCGATGATCGACACCTGCCCCAGCCCGCCCTTGAAATTGCCCACCAGCAGGCGCGCGATATTGACGAGGTATTCGCCGAACCGCCCCTGCATCATCAGGCTGCCGGCAAGGATGAAGAACGG
>JAGRFX010000550.1 GCA_020445805.1 Rhodocyclaceae bacterium | reverse complement strand
CGCGTCAGGCGTGCTGCATCGCGAGCGTCGAGAACATCAGCGCCTCGGCGGACTCGATCGGCAGCGGGTACGAGATGTAGTACCCCTGGCCGCGGTCGCAGCCACGTCCACGCACGAACTCGAGGTCCTCGGCGGTCTCGATCCCCTCGGCGACGACCTCGAGGCCGTGCGAGCGTCCGATGGCGAGCACGGCGTCGACCACGGCGGCATCGGCGTCGCTGACACGGGCGGCGACGATGAAGCTGCGGTCGATCTTGATCGAGTCGATCGGCAGGTGACGGAGGTGGTTCATGGCCGAGTAGCCCGTGCCGAAGTCGTCGATCGAGATGCGGACCCCGCGATCGCGGAGTGCCCGGAGCGTCTCCACCGCCAGGTCGAGATCGCCGAGCAGGTGGGTCTCGGTGAGCTCGATCTCGAGCATCGACGGGTCGGCACCCGTCCGTTCGAGGGCGGCGGCCACGTCGGCGACGAGGTCGCCCTCCATCAGGTGCCGACCGGAGATGTTGACCGCGAGGCGGATGGGCGAGAGAGCGTCGCGGTCACGCCACCCGGCGAGCCGTTCGCAGCAGCGTTCCAGCACCCAGCGGTCGAGCTCGATGATCAGTGACGAGCGCTCGGCGATGTGGATGAA
>JAGRFX010000549.1 GCA_020445805.1 Rhodocyclaceae bacterium | reverse complement strand
CGTCTGGCCTCCTCGTCGTCGCCAAACACGACCGGGCGCATCAAGGCCTCACCGCCGCTTTCGCAGCGCATGACATTGAGCGCGTCTATGACGCGATCGCGGTCGGCAGCCCTCGTCCGGGTGTCGGCACGATCAATGCGCCGCTCGCCCGCGCCGGCGGCGACCGCAAGAAAATGACGATCGTTCCCGATACGGATGACCGGCCGGACCAGCGCCACGCCGTCACGCATTATCGGGTCATGGAGAACTTCGGTCGCGGACGCGCCAAGCTGGCGGGCGATGCGCTCGCGAGCCTCGTCGAGTGCCGGCTCGAGACCGGGCGCACGCATCAGATACGCGCCCACCTCGCCCATATCGGGCACCCGCTCGTCGGCGATCAGGTCTATGGTCGCGGACCCGGCCTGTCGGGTCTCAAGCCGGGCGACCCGGCCGCCGACCACGCGATCGCCGTCCTCACCCGCTTCCGCCGCCAGGCGCTCCACGCACGCATCCTCGGCTTCCTTCACCCGATTTCGGGGGAGGAGCTCTATTTCGAGGCGACGCCGCCAGCCGATTTCGCTGAGCTGCACGAGGCTTTAAAGGCGCTCTAATTTTAGGCGCACTAAATGCGCCATAATCACATCCGCCCTCA
>JAGRFX010000548.1 GCA_020445805.1 Rhodocyclaceae bacterium | reverse complement strand
CGCAATGGAGCGACGAAACCAAGCTGCGGGTCTATCACGAACTTGTTCGGCGCCCAGAGTGGGAGGTCCGTCCTGCCGCAACTGCGGCGGCGCTGACCCTGAACACGGTGCGCGTGACGCATCACCCACATGACATCGAACGGGCGCCCGGCCGATGAACACGCCCGCGCCCATCGAACTCGGCCGCCTGCCCTCTCTGGCCGACCTGTTCGCCCACCTCCTGGCGGGAAAGCACCTGAACCGCCTGGCCCATCACAGCCTGTGGGCCGAGCTCGAACGTGAGCAGGCGCAGTATGCCCAGCTTTTCGCGGCACTGGGGTACGACTTGCGCATCGACGGCCGCGGCTTCGCCTGGTTCCATTTCGACGAGGCGAGCAGCAACGTCTCCAAGACCACACGACAGCTTGCGCTCCTGTTCATGCTGATCTTCGAGTTCAAGGCGGATGGCGGCGCGCATCTGGCGCGCTTCACCGATTGGCAGATCGACCACAGCTTCCTGAGCGCCCTGATCGAGAAGCACCAGTTGCTGCTCGCCGCGGAGAACCTCGCCGAGCCCGATCTGCTGCAGCAACTGCTGCGCAGTGCCGCCAACTATGGCTTCGCGATTGCGGAGGGTGCGGGCTGGCGGCTA
>JAGRFX010000547.1 GCA_020445805.1 Rhodocyclaceae bacterium | reverse complement strand
TCCACTTGAAGTGTGTTCACGCGGCCCTCCGTCCGAACAACAGGCTGCAATTGGTGCCGCCGAAACCGAAGGAATTGCTGAGCGCCACGCGCAGCGGCTGTTCCCGATTATTTAGGACGACGCCCGAGCCCAGATTCGGATCGATCCGGCGGGTGTTGAGCATGCCGGGAATCAGCGCGTGCTCCAGGCACAGCCAGACGAATGCCGCTTCGGTGATGCCGGCCGCGCCCAGGGTATGCCCGGTCCAGCCCTTGGTGGAACTGCATGGCGTGTCCGGGCCGAACACCCGCAGCACCGCTCGGTCCTCGGCGGCGTCGTTCGACGGCGTGGCGGTGCCGTGCAGGTTGATGTAATCCACCTGCTCAGGGCGGATCTCCGCCCGCGCCAGCGCCTGTCGCATCGCCAGGGCCGCGCCGGCGCCCTCGGGATGGGCGGCGCTCATGTGATGGGCGTCGCTGCTTTCCCCATAACCCAACAGCAGGGGGCGCGCATCGTCCGGTTCGGCCCATTCCAGCAGCGCGAACCCGGCCGCCTCGCCGATGTTCAAGCCGTCGCGGTCGACGTCCCACGGTCGGCAGGGTTGGGATGAGGCCAATTCCAGAGCGTTGAAGCCGTACAGTGTAGTCAGGCAC
>JAGRFX010000053.1 GCA_020445805.1 Rhodocyclaceae bacterium | reverse complement strand
CACCAGCGCCTCGCCGACAGCCTCGATGGTCAGGGCGACGATGATCTGGTTGGCGACCTTGGTGATCTGCCCGGCGCCGTTCTCGCCCACCAGGGTGATGTTCTTGCCCATCTTCTGGAACAGCGGCAGCACCCGCTCGAAGGTCTCGACCGGCCCGCCGACCATGATCGTCAGCGCCGCGTTGCGGGCCCCGACCTGGCCGCCCGAGACCGGCGCGTCCAGGTAGCGCGCGCCGGCTGCCTCGACGCGCGCGGCGAAGTCGCGCGTGGCGACCGGGGAGATGGAACTCATGTCCACCACCACCTTGCCGGCCGAGAGCCCCTCGGCCACGCCGCCGGCACCAAACAGGACCTTTTCCACGTCGGGGGTGTCCGGCACCATCACGAAGATGATGTCCGCCTGGCGGGCCACCTCCGCAGGCGAGCCGCAGGCCTGCCCGCCCGCCGCCGTCAGTGCCGCCGGCACGCCGCTGCGGCTGTGAAGGTAGGCGGTGTGGCCGGCGGCCAGCAGGTGGCCGGCCATGGGCTCGCCCATGATGCCCAGGCCGATGAATCCGATGCGCTCGATGCTCATCCGTGTCTCCTCTTGGGGGTGTCGTTTTTGTATTGATCGGGCGGGGCCGCCTCAGCGGCCGGGCAGCCAGCCCAGACCCGCGACGGTGTCGCCGGCCGGGCGGTACTCGCACCCGATCCACCCATCGTAGCCCAGCCGGTCGATCTCGCCGAACAAGAAGGGGAAGTGGATCTCGCCGCTGCCCGGCTCGTGGCGGCCCGGATTGTCGGCCAGCTGCATGTGGTCGATGCGCGGCAGCAGGCGGGCGATGGTGGCCGCCAGTTCGCCCTCCATGCGCTGGGCGTGGTAGATGTCGTACTGCAGGTAGAGGTTGCCGGCGCCCACCGCGTCCATGATCCGGATCGCCTGGTCCGAGCGACTGAGGAAGAAGCCGGGAATGTCGTAGGTGTTGATCGGCTCGACCAGCAGGCGCAGACCGGCCCGGCCGAGCTCGGCCGCGGCGTAGGCGAGGTTCTCGATGAAGACCGCCTCGGCCGCCTCGCGGGAGACCCCCTGGGGGAGGATGCCGGCGAGGCAGTTGAGGCGCGGGCAGCCCAGCCGCGTGGCGTACTCGATACCGCGGGCGACACCCGCGCGGAATTCGGCGATCCGCCCCGGGTGGCAGGCGATGCCCCGCTCGCCGGCAGCCCAGTCCCCCGGCGGCAGGTTGTGCAGCACCTGCACCAGCCCGTTGTCGGCGAGGCGTGCCGCCAGTTCATCCGCCGGCCATTCATAGGGGAAGAGGTACTCGACGCCGCTGAAGCCCGCGGCGGCGGCGGCCGCGAAGCGGTCGAGAAACGGGACCTCGTTGAACAGCATCGTGAGATTGGCTGCGAACTTTGGCATCGGGCGGCTCCTCCTGGCTGGGGACGGCTACCTTGCCACGACTCGGCAGCCGTCGTCGACGGCCGGCCGCATCGAGCGAGCCCCCGGCCGTTCCCCGGGGACCCTTGCAGAATATTGCACACCTTCCGGCGGCTTGCGATAAAGACTCCCGCCCCGTTGCCGAAAGCCAAAGGGATTACCACTCCCAAGGTCGTGCATGTCTGGCGTCGAAATGCCGGCCGGCTCCAGGTCGGAAAGTCTCAAGCTGGTCGCCGTCGCCCTCGTGGTGTGCCTGTTCGGGGCCCTGATGGCGACCCTGCTGACGCGGGCCAAGCTGCAGGACGGCCTGAGCCAGATCGTCGAGGCGCGGGTCCTGGCCGCCGGCCGCGAGCTGGCGCGCAGCGTCGAGCGTGCCCAGGGCCTGGGCCTCAACCTGGCGGAGCTCGACACCCTGCCGGCGCTGCTCGAGCGCCATCGCGAGGTCGATCCCCTGATCGGCAGCATCGATGTCTTCGATGAGGCTGGCCACGTGATCGCCAGCTCCGACGCCAGCCGGACCGGCGCGACCGTGCCCGAAGCGGTGCGTGCGGTGGCAGACCGCGCCGGCGAGACCCCCTGGTCGGCACTGCTCGACGGCGAGCGGGTGGCCGGCGTGACCCTGCGTACCGGCTTTGGCCTGGTGATCGGACACGTGGGCCTGCGCTACGCGGAAGACGAGCTGAGGCAGGCCATGGCGGCCGCCGATCGCCGACTGCTGCCTGCTGCAGGCCTGGCCTTCGGCCTGGCCGCCGCCGTGTCGGTGGTGCTGGTGGCGCTGCTCGAGCGGCGCAAGCAGCGCGCCCGGCGCGAGGCCGTGCAATGGCCCTTCGCGCTGGCCTGCCTGTTGCCGCTGCTGCTGGCCATGGCGGCCTTCGGCATGGTGGCCCGCGAGGCCTTCAGCGAGCAGCTCACGCCCCAGGCCGTGCGCAAGGCCGAGACCCTCGGGGCCGGCGTCGCGGGGCTGGTGGACGAAGCCCGTCATGCCGGCTTTGCGCTCGACCGCCTGTACGGCGTGGATGGCGCGCTGGCGGAATTGCGGGCGCGCAATCCGGAGATCGCCTCGGTCTCGGTGGACGATCTGCAGGGCCGTCGCCTGTACGGCGACGGGGCCGAGGCCACGGGTGGTGGCCGGGCGCTCGTGGCGCTGCATGACGGGGCCGGCGACTATGGCCAGCTGGCCTTCACCATCGACCCGGCCTTCGTCAGCGGGATGATCGGCGAGATGGCCATCGACGTGGTGGTGGTCCTCATCGTGGCCCTGGTGCTGGCGGGCGAGCTGGTCCGCCACGCCATCGGCACCGGCCGCCAGGCGGCGGATGCCGACCTGATGCGGATCCGCGCGCCGGTGTTCACCTTCATCCTCGCCGAGGAGCTCACCCGGCCCTGCCTGCCGGCCTACATCGGGCAGCTCGCCAGCGACGGCTCTGGCACCGTGGCGCCACTGGTGGTCAGCCTGCCGATCGCGCTCTTCATGCTCATCGTCGCGCTGGGGCAGCCCATTCTGGGACGCTGGAGCGAGCGCATCGGCCGTCGGCGGGCGCTGCTGGCGGGCGCCCTGATCGGGGCGGCCGGTTTCGCCGGCAGCGCCCTGGCCGGCGGCCTGTATGCCCTCATCGCCTGGCGGGCAGTGTGCGCGCTGGGCTACGCCATTGTCTTCTCCGCCGGGCAGGGCTACGTGCTCGAGCAGGCGGGCGAGGCGGGGCGCACCCGGGGCTTCGCAGTGTTCGTCGGCGCGATCATGGCCGCCACGGTCTGCGGCCCGTCGATCGGCGGCATCCTGGCCGACCAGCTCGGGCAGCGGGCGCCCTTCGTGGTTTCGGCGCTGTTGTGCCTGGTGGCCCTGGCGCCCATGGCCGGGCTGGCCCGTGGCGCCCGGGTCGCCCGCGAGGCCGGTGCGCGCCCGGAGGGCATGGCCGGGCTGCTGCGTCTGCTGGCCAACCGGCGCTTCGCCGCGCTGGTCTTCTTCGCCGCGATTCCGGCCAAGATCCTGCTGATCGGCGTGCTGTTCTACCTGGTACCCCTTTACGTGGGCGAGCTGGGCCACGGCCAGGCCATGGCGGGGCGGCTGATCATGCTCTATGGCCTGCTGATGGTGATCCTGGTGCCGCTGGCCGCGCGCCATGGCGAGGGCTTCGCGCGGCGGGTGGCCCTGGTGGGCGGCGGGCTGGCGGCCGCCGGCGCCGGCGGCCTGGCTCTGGTCTCACTGCCGGGCCTGGCGGGCCTCTTTGCGCTGGCGGCCCTGCTGGGTTTCGGGCAGGCCCTGTCGATTTCGGCCCAGTCGGCCCTGGTCGGCGAACTCTGCCGCGAGGAGATCGCGACCCTCGGCGTCGATGCGGTCTATGGGGCTTACCGGATGATCGAGCGGCTGGGCAACGTGGCCGGGCCGCTGATCGCCGGCATCCTGGTGGCCGGCGGCGGCTACCAGGGGGCCTTCGTGGTGCTGGGCGCGGCGGCGGTGGGCTGTGCCCTCCTGCTGCGGGTGAGCCTGGGCGGCAGCGCCCGGGCGCTGGCGGTACCCCAGGAGGCCCGGGGATGAGCCCACTTGCTCCGCTCGAACGCTCGCGCCCGGGGGGCGGCCGGCGCCGCTTCCTGTCGGCGGCCGGCGCGCTGGCGCTGACCTGTCTCGCGCCGGGCGTGCATGCCCAGGCCCGGCGGCCGGTGCGCATCGCCGTCGTGACCTACCGGGGCAGGACCCGGGTTGAGGACGGCTTCGAGGCCTACCTGGCGGCGCGCCGCCTGCCGGCCGAGATCCTGTGGCACGACATCGACCGCGACAAGGCGCGCCTGCCCGGCGTCGTCGCCGAGATCCGGCGCCAGTCGCCCGACCTGGTCTACACCTGGGGCACCACGGTCAGCCTGGGGGTGCTGGGCAGCTTCGACGCGGTCGATCCCGCACGCCACATCGTGGATATCCCGGCCGTATTTACCCTGGTGGCCGATCCGGTCGGCGCCGGCCTCGTGCCGTCCATGGCCTCGTCGGGGCGGCGTGTGACCGGGGTCTCGCACATGGCACCGGTGGATGCCCAGCTGCGGGCCATGCGGGCCTACCGTCCGTTCCGCCGGGTGGGCCTGATCTACTCGCCGAACGAGAAGAACTCGCGCCTGGTGGTGGCGCAGGTGGCCGAGCTGGGTCGCCGCGAGGGCTTCGAGCTGATGGCGCGGCCCTTCCCGCTCGACGACGCCGGCCGTCCCGACGGCAGCGGCGCCGCGGAAATGATCGAAGCCCTGGCGGCCGACGGCGCCGACTGGCTCTACCTGCCGCCGGACTCCTACCTCACCACCCTGGCGGCCGACGTCCTGGCGCGGGCCGCCGAGCGGCGCCTGCCGACCTTCGCATCCACCGAGGCGCTGGTGAAGGCGGGTGCGCTCACCGGGGTGGTCTCGCGCTACGAGAGCGTCGGCCAGTTCACCGCCTTCAAGGCGGAACAGATCCTCTACGGCGGACGCGACCCCGCCAGCATCCCGGTCGAGACCCTGAGCCGCTTCAGCCTGCAGGTGAACCTGCCGGTGGCGCGGCGCATGGACATGCCGCCACCGCTGGCCATGTTCGACTATGCCGAGCTCATCGATCCGGAGGCACCCGCATGAGGGACGGACCCTACGAGCACGAGAAGACCGTCAAGATCTCGCGCGAGGCCCTGCGCGAGGCCTTCGACGCCACCCGCATCCTGGCCCGTGACGGCGTCGCCGTGCCCGAGCTGGAACCCGACCCCGACGCGACACGCGTGTTGGCGCGGGCGGAGGCGGCGCCCGCCGACAGCGATGCGACCCGCGTGATGCCGCGACAGGCAGCGCATGACGCCGACGCTAGCGAGGAAGACGCCACCCTGGCGCTGCCGGCGCCCGAGTATGTGTCGGTGGTGGTGCCCCGCCAGGGGGGCGAGGTCGAAGGCGGCGGCGAGGACGGCACGGTGGTGATGCCGCTGCCGCAGACCCGCCCGACGGCCAACTACATCCCGTCCGCCGGTGTCGCCAACGAGACCCTGCCCAAGGGCTACCGCCTGCACGAGTACCGCATCGAACGCGTGCTGGGGCAGGGGGGCTTCGGGGTGACCTACCTGGCCTCGGACATCCATCTGCACTCGCGGGTCGCCATCAAGGAATACCTGCCGGGCCAGATCGCCCATCGGGTGCAGGACCACCGGGTCTCGGCGCGCGGCGCCAAGCGCCTCGACCTCTACCTGCACGGCCTCGAGAACTTCCTCGTCGAGGCCCGCACCCTGGCGACCTTCCGCCACCCCAACATCGTCCGCGTGGCGCGCTTCTTCGAAGCCAACAACACTGCCTACATGGTCCTCGAGTACGAGCGGGGCAAGTCGCTGCGCGACTGGTGGCCCGACCACGCCTCGATGGGCGAGCGCGACCTGCTGGATCTGCTGGCACCCCTGCTGCATGGCCTCGAGACCGTCCATGGCGCAGGTTTCATGCACCGGGACATCAAGCCCGACAACATCTCGGTGCGGGCCGACGACGGCTCGCTGGTGCTGCTCGATTTCGGCTCGGCGGGACCCACCGGCGGGCGCGAAGGCGAGGTGACCATGATCACCCCGGGCTATGGGCCCATCGAGCAATACGGCAGCGGCGCCCAGGGGCCGTGGACCGACATCTACGCGCTCGGCGCCACCCTCTACTGGATGCTGTTCGGCGAGAAGCCCCCCGAGGCCACCCTTCGGCTGGGAGAGGTCGATCCCCTGCCTGCGGCGGCGGAGCGCGGTGCGGCCCGCTACAGCCAGGCCCTGCTCAAGGCCGTGGACTGGGCCCTCGAGCCCCACGCACCGGATCGCCCCCAGTCGGTGGACGAGTTCCGGCGCGCCCTCTTCGCCGCAGACCCGGCCGCTATGGCCCTGACCGACGCCCTGGCGGCGAGCCTGGACCGCCCCGGGGTGCCCACCCGCAAGGGCACCTGGTCCACGCGGCTGAAGGACGGCCTGCACCGGCTGATACGCCCGGCCAGCTGGCCCCTCTCCGCCAAGATGACGGTGGCGATGGTGCTGGCCGCGCTGACGCCGATGCTGATCACGGCCTACTACAACCTGACGGCCAGCACCGACCGGGTCAGCGCCGGCGAACTGCGCAACCTGACCCAGCTCGCCGACAGCCTGGCCGCGCGCGTGTCGCAGCTGCTGGCAGACAACCGCAAGCTGTCGCGCTACCTGGCCTCGGACGACGCCCTGGTGGCGGTCCTGGAGGGGGCCGGGGGGCGCGACCCGCGTCCCCAGGACCGCCTCGACGATCTGGTCCGCGCCAACCCGGACGTGCAGCTCGCCATGCTCTACGACCGGGTCGGGACCATCGTCCTGTCCAGTGACCCGGCCGTGGTGGGGAAGAACTTCGCCTTCCGCGACTACTTCCAGCGGGCCATCCTGGGCCACTCCTACGTCAGCGGCGTGATCGTCGGGGCGGTCGCCGGCCAGCCCGGCATCTTCTTCGCCGAGCCGGCGCGCAACGGGGCGGGCGAGGTTGTGGGTGTGATCGTGCTGCGGGTCAAGGGCGAGGCCGTGGACCAGATCCTGGAGCGGGGCCGGCAGCCCGGCGAGCGCGAGCCCTTCCTGATCGACGCGGATGGCATCATCCTGCATCATCATGACGATGCCCTGCTCTATCACAGCCTCCAGCCTCTGGTGCCCGAGGTCCTGCGCGAGATCCTCTCGGACCGCCGTTTCCGCCGCGACCGCATCGACAGCCTGGGCATGCCGGAGCTGGCCACGGCCATGATCGGCGCGACCCAGCCGGGCAACGTGGCCTATGCCTCCACCATCAGCGGCCAGCCCGAGATCGCCGGCTTCGCGCCGGTGGCCGACCACGACTGGGTGGTGGGCGTGACCGAGCCGCGGGCCTACTTCGAGTCGCCCCTCAACCGCCTGTTCCGCAATGTGCTGGCCAGCGTGGTGCTGGTGGGCTTCCTGTTCGTGCTGATCGCGATCTTCTTCGCGCGCTCGCTGCTGCGGCCGATCCTGTCCCTGACCGCGGCTGCCGACGCCCTGCGCGGCGGCGACTACTCGGCGGCCAGCGTCAAGGCCAGCGGACGCGACGAGCTGGGCCAGCTCGCCCGGACCTTCAATGTCATGGTCGACGTGCTGCGCCAGCGCGAACGCGAGCGGGAGCGCGGCCGGGGCGGCAGCGCATGAGTTCGCGCCTGCCCGAACTGGGCGACGCACTGCAACTGCGCAGCTGGTACGACTACCTGCGGCAGGCCGAGGCCACCATGGCCCGCTTCGCCGGGCACTACGTGCTGGCCCACTTCGAGTACGAGCACCCGCCACGCCTGCAGCCGGGCACGCCCCGACGGATGCGAAAGCCCTATCGGATCCGGGTCTCGTACGCGGCCTGGGGCGAGCCGTCGAACCCCACGCTGATCTGCTGCGGCGGGGTCGTCAATTCGGCCATGCGCTTCGCCTGGCTGGCCGATGCCCTGCGCCACGGTTATCACGTCATCTGCCTCGACTGGGTCGGCCGGGGCAATTCGGGCTGGCTGTTCGACGAGGCCGACTATTCCCTCGAGACCCATGTGGAGCAGGTCCGGCAGCTGATCGCCCACCTGGGTGACCAGCCCGTGAAGCTGCTCGGCTCCTCGCTGGGCGGCAGCGTCGGGATCGAACTGGCAGCCCGCTGGCCCCGCCTGGTGGAGCGCCTGATCCTCAACGACATCGGGCCCTTCATCCCCAAGTCGCGCCGGCTGCGTCGTGCCCAGGCCCTGGCCCGGCACTACGTGTTCCGCGAGCCGGCCGACCTGCTGCGCAAGATCGGTGCGGCCCAGCGCAACTTCGGTCCGGCGGGCGACGAGGTGCGCTTTCATCTCAGCTACCACCAGACCCGCTGGTCTGAATCCGACGGCGGGCGCATCTACCGCCACGACGTGCGCGCGCTGCAGGCCTATCGCCGCGACGCGGTCCACAGCCTCGATCAGTGGGGCGCATGGGCGCGGGTGCGATGCCCGGTCCTGGTCATCCACGGCATGCTCTCCGACGCGCTGCTGCCCGGCACCATCGGGCGCATGTGCAAAAAAACCGGCCTGCAGGTGATGCATGTGCCCGACACCGGGCACACGCCGATCCTCTACGACGACAACCAGATCCACTTCGTGCGAAGCTGGCTCGACCGGTCGGCGTTGGCACAGGGCTGCTGGTGTGTGCTCCACGCGCCGCTGATCGGCTGAGTGGCCAGGCTCTGCGAAGTGTATGGCTTCCGAGGCGCACGACTGTCATGCCGCCCCTGGTCGCCACCCGCAACACGACTGCCCATTCCGACATCGTCGGACCGGGACAGTCGGCAGCGTGATCGTTCCTCTGGCCACGTAGGTCAGCGTCGACGTTCCTGTGTTCAAATTCCCCGAATTGGCTCCGAGAAGAGCGATCGAATTTCCACCGCCGTCCGCGCAGACCAGCGCCTTATTGCCTGTGATATCAGGCGTGTTCGTAAAGCTGAAGAAGGAGCAATCTGCTAGAGCGAACGTCGTCGTTCCCCCGACTACGTTGCCCCCCGACGGGGTCACAGACCGCGCCTGGACATACTCGGCGCCGTTTCTGAACAGACTCGCCACGTGGGCAGTTTCAGGGGCCACCAATGGTCTGTCGGGCAGTACCCGTTATTCATTGTTGGTGGCAAGGGCTTGCATGGGGTGTGCGCGCTGTCGAGTTGGCTCAGCGTCGTCCGGGGCTCGGGCTTATGGGCGAGCAGGAGCAAGGATGTCCGTTTGCTGAACATACTTTGAGCAAGGCAACCCGTCAGCCCTGGCGCAATTCCGTCTCGGCATCCGCTCCGGTTCCTATAGCAACTCCCCGCAACGGTGTTCATCAAGCAGGTGAGGGACCCCGAAGGTGCAAATCCACTCCTTGGCTGTGGATATCTCGTTACCATCCCTGTCCGCCACGACGGCTGGCAGTGTTGCGCCGCAAAAAACGTGGCATTCAAACCAAATATTCCGCGCATTCCGGGCTGTCGCCGCCCAACTTGCCGCGTGGCGAATTATTAACGGATTCTGTGGATAAGTCGGGGGGTAAGCATGCAACCTGCTGGTAACGCTGACTGAACCCGAGGCGCTACATGTTTAGGCAATTGGGATCGGTATCGTCCGCCGCCTGATTCCGTCCTGCCCATCCGAGCGCGTCGCCATCGGAGACGCCATTGCGGTTAAGCAGGCGGGGCAGCATGGCCTGCAACTGGATAGCGGGGCAGCGACGGAATCATTTCCTGAGGTGGCTCGGCAAACTCCCGACATCGCGGCGGCGAAGGCTTCGAATGGCGTCGGCTGCTGGCTGATCGTCGGAGGGCGCCCTATAACTAGGGGGCCCACATTCGCGAAGCCGTTCCCGGGAAACCGCGCCAGCGCTGAGCGACCGCGTTACGGGCGCACGTCAGTTTGCGCGCAGGAGGAAACCGTGCAAGAACAGAAACCACTGCCGAGCCTCGACCAGGCCATTCTGCGAGTCCTGAACCGTCATTGCCACACGGAGGGCCAGCGACACGCCGAGCGGCTGCGGGGCCTGTTGTTGGAAGAACTGCGTCGACTTCGTGCTGAGGGTGCGAGCTACGATGACTTGCGCCACCACATCGAGGCACAAGCGTCGTCAGACGATCGCCCGCGGAAGGTCGCGTGACTCGCTTCGCCGGCGGCGGCGCCGATGCGGGCGCGCAAGCGGACATCCGTCAGTTGCGGTCGATCTCGGAGCGGATGAAGTCATCGACCGGCGAGTCGATGTCCGTGAAGTGATCCTTAACCGGCCCTTCAATGACCTTAACCACTTCCTCCGGCGAGGCGTGTCTGGTTGCGACGAGGAAGAGCAGTTCGGCGCACTGCTCCGCCAACTCGATGTGGGATTCGCAGTGTTCGGCGAGGCCCTCGAAATCCAGTTGCTGGAGCAGGTGCTCTTCGTCGGTGAAGTGATCGTTCAATTGCCTGTGCAAGGCGTCCAGCAGCCGGTGCAGGTCTTCCGTGTTGTTCCGGCGGGCAGCTGACGAGGCCTCGTCAGCCAGCGCGATGATCTGTGCGTGCTGCTCTTTCAGGACATGCGCCTGACGGCGATGATCGGCTTTGACCTGCTCTGGCTGAGACATTGATCGGCAACTGCGAAAGTTTCCGGCACTTCCACCATTATGGCACCTGCCCGCTTTTTGGCGGGTTCGGGCTTGGAGCCGTTCGCCATCGCCATGGCGCACTGGCTTCGGGTCAGGATCAGTCGCCAGCGCCGACATGCGGTGCGCGCTCCGGCGAGAGAGGCCGGCCGAGCCCGGGAGGCATGGGAGCGGGTGCGATGCCCGGTCCTGGTCATCCACGGCATGCTCTCCGACGCGCTGCTGCCCGGCACCATCGGGCGCATGTGCAAGAAAACCGGGCTGCAGGTGATGCATGTGCCCGACACCGGGCACACGCCGATCCTCTACGACGACAACCAGATCCACTTCGTGCGAAGCTGGCTCGACCGGTCGGCGTTGGCACAGGGCTGCTGGTGCGTGCTCCACGCGCCACCGTCGGGCTGAGGCCGCGACGGTGCCGGCCCCTCGCCGGGCACGAGCTCAGTTGTCCGCTGACTCGTCGGCCCCCATGCGCCCCAGGACGTGGAGCAGCAGGCCGTTGTCCCGGGGGGCTTCACGTCCGTACTGGTGGGTGTAGCGCCGGACGGCGGTCGAGTAGATCTCGAGCAGATCGTTGGGCTGGGCCGACTCCGCCATGAGCTGATCGACCAGTGAATCCACCTGGTTCCACGGGTCGGCCGCGATCGAGGGATCATCCACGTGGTGATTGCCGTAGAAGCGCAGCAACTCGAGGCAGGCGCCCACGAGGTCGTCGAACAG
This sequence comes from Rhodocyclaceae bacterium, assembly GCA_020445805.1. Lineage (GTDB taxonomy): Bacteria > Pseudomonadota > Gammaproteobacteria > Burkholderiales > Rhodocyclaceae > Cognatazoarcus. The sequence continues at coordinate 8,980 of JAGRFX010000053.1, read as the reverse complement.
GGCCGGCTTGCGGCGTCTCAGGGCTTCGCCCAGCTCGGCGTTGGGCCTTGCCAGCAGGCTGAGTGCGGCTTCCTGCCAGCCCGGGCCGGGTGCGCCCGATTCACTGGCTGGCGCCCGGGTATTGGGCGCCACGGCCCTGGTGCGCCGGTTGATGGCGAAGAGCAGCGTGCGGGCGAGATAGTCGCCGCGGTCGATCTCGTCCTTGCAGAGATAGTCTTCCGCCCCGATCGCCACGGCTTCCATGCCGCGGGCCCGATCGTCGAGACCCGTCAGGACCACGATCGGCATGTCGGGGGCGAGGCCGATCGTGGCGCGCAGCGTGTCCAGCCCCTGGCTGTCGGGCAGGCCCAGGTCGAGCAGGATCACCTCGCAGACCTCGGCACCGCTGGCTGCCAGGCGTTCGCGGGCCGCGGCCAGCGTGGCGACGAGCTCGATCACGAAGTGAGCGTCGCCGTCCTCGCTGAGGATCTCCGCGACCAGCCGCGCGTCCGATCCCGAATCCTCGACGTGGAGGACGCGATAGGTGGGCAAGCGGGGAGAGGGTTGTTCGGTCATCGGGGGCGCTTGATATCGGCCGGATTGAAGGGGGGGGGTGGCGTGGGACGGCGGAAGGTCACCTGCTGCAACCAGAACTGGTCGATGGCGCACAACAGATCCGCCAGGCCGTCGATGTCGGCGGGCTTGGTGACGAACGCGGCGGCGCCAGCGGCGTAGGCTGCATTCACATCGGTTGGGGACGACGAGGTGGTCAGCACGATGACAGGGATGTGGCGGAAGGCCTCATCGTGCTTCAGTTCCGCCAGCACTTCAATGCCATCGCAGCGGGGCAGGTTCAGGTCCAGCAGGATCAGGTCGACGGGCGGATGGCCGGCGAACGGACCCTCGCAGCGAACGCGCGCCAGGGCTTCCACGCCGTCGGCCGCGATATCCAGCACCGGAAGCCTGCCGGCCTCGCTGGCCAGCTCGTGCACCAGCCGGACATCCGCGCTGTTGTCGTCCACCAGCAAGACCAGCGGGCGCCGGGCGATCGCTTGGCCGGTCATGGGCGTGCCTCCCCAGGGGTCGGGGCGACAACGGGATCTTCACGCGCTGCGGTGCCTGCCGATGGACGCGAGGCCGGGAGCACGACGGAGAAGCAGCTGCCGGCGCCTGGCAGCGAGGAAACGTCGATGCGCCCGCCGTGCCGCTCGGCGATCTTTTGGCAGATCGCCAGCCCGATCCCCGTGCCGGGGTAGTCCTCGGCCGTGTGCAGGCGCTGGAAGACCTCGAAGATGCGCTGGTGGAACTGGGGCTCGATGCCGATGCCGTTGTCGCGTACGTCGATGGCCCAGTCGGCGCCATCGTCGGTTCGACGGCTCGACACCGAGACGACCGGCGGACGCTCGGCCTCGTGAAACTTGAGCGCGTTCGACAGGAGATTCTGGAACAACTGTCGAACCTGTCCCGCGTCGGCCTGCACGCGCGGCAGGGCGCCGACGTCGATGCGGGCCCCGGACTCGGTGATCACGCTGGCCAGGTCGGTACAGATTCCGGCCAGCAGCGCCTCCAGGTCTACGGGCTCGAAGGGCTCTGCACGGGTCGTCAGGCGGGAGTAGGTCAGCAGGTCGTTGATCAGGGTCTTCATCCGCTGGGCAGCCTGGACGACAAAGTGCATCAGTTCCCGCTGCTTGCCCGGCATGTCCTGCCCGTGTCGCCGCTCGATCAGCTGGAGGTAGCTGATGATCGTGCGCAGGGGCTCCTGGAGGTCGTGGGAGGCTGCGTAGGCAAACTGCTCGAGCTCGCCGTTGGAGCGCTCGAGCTCCGTCACCAGTCGCTCCCGCGCCCGCTCGTTGCGCGCCAGGTTCTCCGCCATCTGGTCCAGAGTGCGGGCCAGGCGTCCGATCTCGCTGCCGCTCGACATCCGGCTCCGGGCGTCGAGATTGCCGTTGGCGATGGCCTGGGCGGTGCCGTCGAGCGTCTGCAGAGGCTGGATGACCGTTCGGTGCAGGATCCGCGCAAATCCGACGAAGGCGAGGGCCAGCGTGGTAATGACGGCGATCAGCCAGCGTCGTCCGGTGGCCTCGTGCGCGTCGCTGAGGTCTTTCTGCCGCGCCTCGATGCGCGACAGGGTGTAGGCCGTGTCGAGTACGCTCATCTGCAGGTTGCGCAGGGTGGTGTCGAGAATCTCCTGGTGGGGAGGGGCATCGAGCATGCGATCCAGCTGACCGTAGCGCCCGCCGATCTCAACGAGCTTTGCCGCGGCGGCGTCGGCGAGGGACCGGCTTGGCGGATCCGCGAGCAGCAGGACATCGTTCATCTGGGCCTGGGCCTGGACCATGAGCGCATCAAATTGCTGCCGGGTCCGCTGGTTGTGGAGGTAGCGATGTTCCGTGGCCAGGCTGCCCAGCTTGGCCATGGTTCCGTGAATCGCGCTGATCAGCAGTGCGTTGGCATGGTCCTGGTCGCGCGTGTTGCGGTAGTTCAGGGCAATCACGAAGGTCAGTGCCAGCGTGAGCAGGGCGCCGACCATGACCAGCAGCAGGCGGGCACGGATGGTCACTCGGGCGTGCCTATTCGATCAGGCGGACCGACTCGGGGAAGCTCGCCTTCAGGGCGCGCGAGTCGATCAGCTGGAGGAAGTTGGGAATCGGACCGGTGCCGCCGCGGGTACCCTGACTCCAGCGGGCCTCCGACTCCATGGTGAGGATCAGGAACTGGTCGAGACCGACCCCGTACTGGTAGTCCGGAAGGGTCTGCTCCAGGTAGTCGGCCGGGACGTCCAGACTGCGCGCGATGATCTCCCGGGCCTCCTCGGGGTGCTGTGTCACGAAGCTGGCCGCCCGTTGCGTTGCGCGGAGCAGTCGCACCAGCAGCTCGGGGTGCTCGTCGGCGAAGGCCGGACGGGTGGCCAGGTTGAAGGTGTGGCGCAGCACCTCGCGATTGACGAAGACGATGGCCTGGTCGCCGAGGGCGTGGGAGGCGCGCCAGATGTTCGGCTCCCAGGTCGAGATGGCGTCCACTTCACCATTGGCGATGGCGGTCGGCAGTTGACTGGTTTGCATGTCCACGAAACTGACCGATCCCGGATCGACGCCGTCGGCCAGCAGGCCATAGAGCGCGTAGTACTCGCCGGTCGTGCCCAGGGCGACCCCGAGGCGCTTGCCCACCAGGTCGGTCACGGCCGCGATGCCCCGGTCGCGACGGGCCACGATCTTGTTGTTGGTGTGCGAGTAGGCAAAGGTGGCCAGGATCCGGAAACAGTCGCATTCCAGGGCCGACGACACCAGGGCCGCGTCCGCCGAGGTGCCCACGTCCACCGACTCGTCGATGACACCGGCCAGGGTGGCCTTGCCGCTCTGGAAGTGGGTGATCGACACGTCGAGCCCCTCGGCCGCGAAGAAGCCCTTGTCGGCGGCGATGAACATCGGCGCCGAGAAGATGGAGCGCGAGACGCCGAGCTTGAGGGGCATCGGCTGCGCGTCCGCGGGCGGGGAGGGGGGCGGGGGCGCCTCCGTGCGCTGGCACCCCGCTGCGATCACGATGGCCATCGCGGCGAGCCAGGCGCCGGGCCGTCGCGCCACGCGGCAGATCAGGGTCAGGCTTCTCGTCATGGGTCCTCCCGGAGTCCGCATGCGGGTGAGGGCGATCCCGTCAGGGTTGTTCAGTGGGCGCTCGAGGTCTTCGGCTGCGACGCCTCTTTCTTCAGCAGCTCCTTGCGCTCGCGGAGGTAGGTGGTGGCGTCGTGGGCCGGCATGGGTTCCGAGTAGTAATAGCCCTGGATGGCGTCCACATTGAGGGCCTCCATCAGCCGGGCCTGACGCTCGCTGTCGACGCCCTCGGCCACCACGGTGGCCTCGACGCCGTGGGCCATCGTCACCACCGCGCCGACCAGGGCCGCATCGCGGGGGTTGATGGCCGACTCGATCACGAACTCGCGGTCGATCTTGATGATGTCGACCGGGAATCGGCGGACCCGCGACAGCGACGAGTAGCCGGTACCGAAGTCGTCCAGGGCGATCAGTGCGCCGCAGCTCTGGAGCCAGCGGATGCTGTCGAAGGCGGCGGTTTCCTCGCCCTGCTCCAGTACGGTTTCGGTGATCTCGAAGACGAAGGCATCGAGGTTCGATCCCGTGTCCTCGAACAACGCCTTCAGGGTGTCGCTGCGGAACTGGCGCGCGCACAGGTTCACCGTGACCCGCAGGCCCGGCGCGATCTCCTGGCGCCAGGTGGCAAGATTCCTTCGGGCGTCCTTGAGGACGACCTTGGTGATGTCGTCGATCCGGCCGATGTCGATCGCGTAGTCGATGAAGGCGCCGGGCGTCAGCAGGCCACGCTTGGGGTGTTGCCAGCGCACCAGGGCCTCCAGGGACTTCACCTCCCTGGAGGCCACGTCGATGATCGGCTGGTAATACACATGCAGTTCGTTGTTGGCGATGGCCGAATGCAGCTCCGACTCCAGGGTCATCCGCCGCCGCGCCTCGAGGTTGAGCTCGGGCTGGTAGAAGGCAAAGCCGCGACGGCCGGCCTGCTTGGCCTTGTACATGGCAGCGTCGGCATTGCGCAGCAGGTCCGAGCTGCTGACCCCGTCGTGGGGATACACCGCGATGCCGATCGAGGCCGACACGTAGAGCTTCTGCCCCTTGAAGTCGAAGGGTGTCTCGAGGGACGCCACGAGCTGGCGTGCAATCAGCTCCGGTGCCTGGGAGCGCTGGTACTTGGGCAGCAGGATCACGAATTCGTCGCCGCCGAAGCGCGCAACCGTATCCGAGGCCCGCACGCCCTCCCGGATGCGGTGGGCCGCCTGGACGAGCAGGGCGTCACCGGCCTCGTGGCCCAGGCTGTCGTTGATCTCCTTGAAGCGGTCCAGGTCGATGAACATCAGCGTCACGCCGTAGCCTTCGCGCTCCGCGTGCCGCAACTCCTGGTCGAGGCTGTCCACCATCAGGCGGCGGTTGGGCAGGCCCGTCAGGCTGTCGTGGTGTGCCTGCTGCAGTGCGGTGGTACGTTCCTTGTGGCCGACGGTGGCATCGGTCATGACCACCAGGAACCACCCCGGCTCATTGCCATGGGTATGCTCGAGCTCGCTGATCGTCAGGTCGAGCACCGCAAAGCTGCCGTCGCCACGCTGGGTGTGAATCTCGCCCGCCCAGCGACCGGCCGAGCGCAGCTGGTGCCACACGTTGGGTGGAAAGGCCGAATTGCCGGTGACCGGGCGGAACAGCTCCGGAACGCGTCCGATCAGCGAGGTGGACTCGAGCGCCAGCATCACCAGGGCGGCGGGATTGGCGGTGATGACCCGGGTGTCCGCGCCCAGCAGCAGCATGCCGTCGGGCGCGTTCTCGAACGCGGCCGACGCCAGCGCCTGGTGCTGGGAGGCCGTCTCGCCGGTGCCCGCGGCCCGGAACACGACGATCGCGGCCGATTTGGTACCCCGCAGGATGGGGTCAGCACTGATCATGATTTCGCTGACGATCTGCCCGCCGTCGGCGCGCTTGATGGGGCCGCGGATCATGGGCCTTCGGATGGCCTGGCCTGATGTGGCGGAGGCCAGAAGCAGCGCCGCATGCTCATCCAGCAGCAGATCGGAGGCCACCCTCGTCTTGAGCGAGCCTTCCTCTTCGCCGAAGAGGTCGCAGGCACGCGCGTTGGCGAAGGTGACATGGCCTTCGGCATCGAAGCCAAGGACGGCATCTGCCGCCGAGTCGATCAGTGCGTCGAAGATCAGGCCGAAGTTCTCGTTCTGGCCGAGTTGGTTCACCTCGGCCGTGACGTCGAGCGTCACGCCGGTGTAGTAGCGCAGGGCGCCGCCGACCTTGTACGGATAGGCCCGCGTGTGCAGCCACCGCAGGGAACCGTCGGCCGGATGGGTCATGCGCAGGCGCATGGTCCAGGGCTCGGCTCGCGCCCGGCGGCTGATCTGCTTGAGGTGCTCGGCGTCGTCCCGGTGCACAACCTTCAGCATGTGCTCGGGATCGCGCAGCAGCAGCTCGGGATCGAGGCCGTACACGTTCCGGTAGCCCGGGCTCACATAGACGAAGCGGCCGAAGTTCGGCTCCTGGACCCAGATCACCGCATCCTGGTTGTCGGTGAGGATGGTGAAGAGGTCATGGATCTGCTGCAGGGCGGCCTGGGCGTGCTTGAGTTCGGTCACGTCGGCGAGCGTGATCACGACCCCTTGGTTGGTGTTCTTCTCGCTGGTGTAGGGCTGGACCTCGACGGTGTAGATCTGCCCGCCCGACTCGATGTCGAGCGGCTTGACTCGGTCGCCATTGAGGGCGGCGGTGAGGAGCCCGTGCAGGTCCGGAATCGGCAGGCGGATCGGCAAGGTGGTGAGGTTGCGGCCCACGTCGGCATCGGTCAGGCCGATCATGCGCACGGCCTTGGTGTTGAAGCGGGTCACCAGGAAATCCTGGTTGACGACGATCAGGGCCACGGCCGCGGCGTCCTGGATGTTCTCGAGGTCCGTGAAGGCGTCGCCCAACTCCTGGGACTTGGCCTGCAGTTCGTCATTGACCGTGGACAGCTCTTCGTTGGTGGCCTGGAGCTCTTCGTTGGAGGTGGCCAGCTCCTCGTTGGAGGCCTGCAGTTCCTCGCCCGAGGCCTGGAGCTCCTCATTTAGGGACTGGAGCTCCTCGTTGGAAACCTCGAGTTCCTCGATCACGCTGTGCAGGTGCTCGCGGGTGGTGGCCAGCTCGTCTTCCAGTTCGCGGACGTGCTGTTCCGTCTCGCCGTCGGTGAGCTCCGAGTTGCTGGATCGCGGCAGGGGGGGGCGGGTCTCCTTGGGGACGAAGGCGACCAGGGTGACGGCGCCGGCCTGCTCGGCGCTCTGCAGATCAAAGACCTGCATCTGGAAGGCGCCCTCCTCGAGGGAGAACACCCGGCCCGCCGTCTCGGGTGTCTTGCCGTCGCGGGTCCGATGGATGAGTGCGCGCAGCTCGGTGCGCAGCTCGGGCCGGATCAGCGACAGACAGTCCAGGTTGGCGCTGCCCTCGGCGAACTGGAAAAAGGGCTTGGTGTTGCCGCTCAGCTCGACCATCCGGTTGGTCGCGTCGATCAGCACGCTGGCCGGCGCGAAGCGTCGGGTCAGCTGCTCGCGCATCAGGGCCTTGGGGTCGGGCGGCGCGGCCTTGGGCTTGCGGCCGACGAAACTGAACTCGAAGCTCGGCCGGTAGCTGCTGAGCGACAGGGGCGAGGAGGTTGCCAGGTCGTTTCGCACGAAGATGCGTTCGCCCTGGGGGCTGGGATTGAACAGGCCCGCCGCACCGGTCAGGACCTCGGACTTGCCCAGGAACAGGGTACCGCCGGCGTTGAGCGAATAGTGGAAGACGCGGAACAGGTGCTCCTGCAGCTCGGGCTTGAAGTAGATCAGCACGTTGCGGCACGAGATCAGGTCGAGTCGCAGGAAGGGCGGGTCGCGGGTCAGGTCCTGGCGGGCGAACATCACCATCTCGGCCACGTTGGGCTGGACGCGGAAGCCGCTGCTGGTCTGCGAGAAGTAGCGCTTGACGATCTCGTCCGGGACATCCTGCAGGGCGGCCTCCGGATAGATGCCCCGTCGCGCGTGGGCGGTCGCGTCGGTGTCGATGTCGGTGGCGAAGATCTGGACCGGCCGGTTCTCGATCCGCTTGCGCATCAGCTCCTGCACCAGGATGGCCAGGCTGTAGGCTTCCTCGCCGGTGGCGCAGCCCGGCACCCAGACACGAATCGGCTCGTCCGCGCGCTTGCGGTCGAAGTGCTGGTCGAGAGCCCGCTCAATCGCATCGAAGGCATTGCGGTCGCGGAAGAAGGAGGTGACCGACACCATGAAGCTGCGGGCCAGCGCCTTGTATTCATCGGGATTCTTGCTCAGGTAGCTGGCGTAGTGCTCGATGTTTTCGAGTTGGAGCGCGACGATCCGGCGGTCGATCTGGCGGCAGATGGTGGACTGCTTGTACTTGGCGAAGTCCAGCTTGAGGTTGCGCCAGATGCCCGAAATGATGTCGCCGAGGGGGCCGCTCTGCGCGTCGGGCAAAGTGGCCGTGTAGTCTTCCCGCAGGCGTGGCAGCTTGAGCAGCGCACCCAGCTGCGCGCCGATGGCGCCCGGCGCCAGCACCAGCTCGGCGCCGCCGGTCTCGATGGCGGCCTTGGGCATCGCGTCGTACTGGGCGGTCTGCGGGTCCTGGGCGATGGTCAGGCCGCCCGCCGCGCGGATCGCCCGCGAGCCATGGGCGCCGTCCGAGCCGGTACCCGACAGGATGATGCCGACCGCGTGGTCACCGTAGCTCTCGGCGAGGCTCCCGAAGAGATGATCGATCGACGGTTTGGGGCCGATGCTGCGGGTGGGCACCGAGAGCTTGAGCTTGTAATCGACCGAGGCCAGGTCGGCGTTCGCCGGGCAGATGTAGATGGTGTTGGCCTCGAGGGGCTCGCCCCCGCTGGCCTCGATGACCGCCAGCTTCGTCTCGCGGCTGAGGAGCTCGGTGAGCAGGCTGCGGTGCTGGGGCGAGAGGTGCTGCGCGACCAGGTAGGCTACGCCGGTCGCCACGGGCAATTGCCCTATCAGCTGCCGCAGCGCCTCCAGCCCCCCGGCAGAGGCGCCGATCCCGACGACGAAGGAGGGCTGTCGTATGTCCGATGTGGCGCGCTTTTCCGGGGCTTTCGCGTTCCTGGTCATTTTTTCAGATCCCGATTGGGTAGAATTTCGGTCCGATCAAGCCGAAAACCATATTAGCAGATAGCGAAGTGCGGCCTGAACCGGTACCGGTCAAAGTTTCGGGCTATGGGGGAATTGACCTTATCGTCAAATGCTAATGAATCTTGATCTGGAAATGGCGAAATTGTTAATTTCTCGTGACATTGATGTGCGGGCACGTCGAGCCCGACGCGTTCGGGCCGCTGGGCCTGGCGATCCCGGGGACGAAAACGAAAAAGGGCCCACCGGAGGTGGGCCCTTTTTCGTGCAACAGGTGGTGGTGATGGGCGGAATCGAACCGCCGACCTATGGGTTATGAATCCATCGCTC
>JAGRFX010000546.1 GCA_020445805.1 Rhodocyclaceae bacterium | reverse complement strand
CCACTCCGGTACGTCGGGCGCGACGTCGAGGTACAGCGCCAGCGACTTGGCCGCGGCCTGTGTGCGCATCAGGTTGTCGGTCTGCGTCAGCAGCGCGCGCAGGTCCAGCGGCGCCGGGTTCAGCGTCAGCCGGCCCGACTCCAGCTGCGACATGTCCAGGATGTCGTTGAGGATGGCCAGCAGGTGGTCGGCCGACTCGGTGGCCACGCGCAGGTGCTCCGCCTGGCGCGGCGCGAGCCCGCTCTCGCGCAGCAACGACAGCATGCCCAGCAGGCCCTGGAAAGGCGTGCGGATCTCGTGGCTCATGTTGGCCAGGAAGGCACTCTTGGCCTCGCTGGCGGACTCGGCGTCTCCGCGCGCCTCGCGCAGGCGCTCGGTCAGGTCCTCCAGCGCCAGGCGGCGCTGCTGCAGCTGGCGCATCTGGCGCATCGCCAGCCCGGCAAAGACGGCGCACAGCGCGAACAGGAACACCGACAGCGCCACCCCGAGCCGGCTCTGCTGCTGCAGCGCGCGGTTCCCGTCGTCGGCGCGCTGGGCCAGGCGGTGCGCCGCCGCGAGCGACAGGCTGTGCACCGGCGTCACCAGGCCGTTGAACTGCTCGAAGGCCGCCTGCAGCGCCGCCGGATCGGGTGC
>JAGRFX010000545.1 GCA_020445805.1 Rhodocyclaceae bacterium | reverse complement strand
GGGCCTCGCCATGGTGTTCCCACAGTGATTCGTTGCCCCCGGCGTAGCGGGCACCGCTGGCCGCCGGCTGCAGGAACATCATCGACGTGCGATCGCCACGCTCGACGAGGGCGCTCGGCGGGTCGGTGGCAAAGAAGGTCGCCGCCACCTCGTTGGCCGGCTGGCCGTCGCAGACGTAGAACACCGGCCCGCGGCCCGGCAGCAGGCGGTAGCGGGCCTGCAGTTCGGCGATGCGCAGCCGGTAGGCATCACGCACGCAGGTGGCCTTGTCGTCGGCCTTCCAGCAGTCGTTGCGCCCCTTGATCCAGCCGCGCTGCTCGGCGGCCAGGGTGGGCGGGTGCTCGTTCTTCGCCTTGGCGCGGGCAGCCGCGTAGACGGCGGCCAGTTGCCGGTCCAACGCGGCCAGGTCCGGGCTGGCACAGACCTGGGCCTCGATGCTGCCGGGTTCGACCCGGCCGCAGTCGAATGACGGGCCTGCGGGTGCAGCCGGCAGTGCCGCAGATGTCAAAGCTGCGATCAGGATGCTCTGGCGCATGTCCGCATGGTAGCCCTGTGCCGGCTCGGCCATCATCGCGCCATGCGCCTGTTCTCCTACCGCGACCGGCCGGTCCACCTGGGCCCGTACCCGCTCGAAC
>JAGRFX010000544.1 GCA_020445805.1 Rhodocyclaceae bacterium | reverse complement strand
AGAAGGCCTCCCACCGCGACTGCGTTGAAAGTCAGTACGCTGGCTATGGCCATGGTCTTGAAACGTATGCCAAAGCCCCGCTTGTGCGTTTTCGCGGGCATGTTGATATTTGCGAGGGAGGTGCTCATGCGGCCTCGCTGTCGCTGTCGGAGGACGCATCGGCATCCGGCACGGCGAGAGGCAGGCGGATGATGAAGGTGGTGCCTTGGCCGGGTGCGGACTCGACGCTGATGGTGCCGCCGTGCTTGTCGACGATGACGTTGTGGGTGATGGCGAGTCCCTGTCCGGTGCCCTTGCCGACCCCCTTGGTGGTGAAGAAGGGATCGAAGATGCGCGCGGCGACCTCCGGCGTCATGCCACAGCCGGTATCGCTGATGCGGATCTCTGCCCAGTCCGCTTCCTTGCGGGTGCTGAGCGTGATGGTGCCGCGACCATTGGCACCATCGCCGACCACATCGCCGATGGCGTGTGCGGCATTGACGATCATGTTGAGGATGACCTGGTTGAAGTCACCGGGCATGACCGGGACCTGGGGCAGCTCGGGGTCGAAGTCGGTGACGAGTTCAGCGACATACTTCCACTCGTTGGAGGCGACGGTGGCGGTGCTGGCCATGGCACGGTTGATATCGAGCGGGG
>JAGRFX010000543.1 GCA_020445805.1 Rhodocyclaceae bacterium | reverse complement strand
GGGATCGCGGTTCTCGACCGCGAGATGACCAATCCGCGCTCGGTGATGCAGCTCCTCAAGCAGCATTATTCGCGCTATACGCCGGAAATGGTCTCGTCGGTGACGGGCTCGCCGAAGGACAAGTTCCTGAAGGTCTGCGAGTATCTCGCCTCGACAGGCAATGGCGAGCGTTCGGCGACCTTCATGTATGCGCTCGGCTGGACCCAGCACACGCATGGTTCGCAGAATATCCGCACTGCGGCGATGGTGCAGCTCCTGCTCGGCAACATCGGCGTGCCTGGCGGCGGCATCAACGCGCTGCGCGGCCACTCGAACGTGCAGGGCTACACCGATATCGGCGTCATGACCCATCTCATTCCGGGCTATCTCGGAATGCCGAAGGACTCGGAAGTCGACTTCAAGACCTATCTCGGAAATCGCAACTTCAAGCCGCTGCAGCCTGGCCAGACGAGCTATTGGCAGAACTACAACAAGTTCGCCGTCAGCTTCTTCAAGGCCATGTTCGGCGCCAAGGCGACGCCCGAGAACGGTTTCGGCTACGACTGGTTCCCCAAGGCCGACAGAAGCTACGATCACCTGGCGCAGTTCGAGGACATGCACCAGGGCAAGATCAACGGCTATATCTGCCAGGGCTTC
>JAGRFX010000542.1 GCA_020445805.1 Rhodocyclaceae bacterium | reverse complement strand
GGGATCGTAGGCCCGCACCGCCACTTCGATCTGATTCAGCAGCGGTTCGGTCAGTTCCTTGCCGTCCAGATAGTGTTCCGCCACCTGACGGATGGATTCGTTCATCGCCTGATTGTTGTTGGTGGTGGATACGATCAGGTTAGCCTTCTCGATCAGTCCGTCCTCGTCGATACGGTAATGGTGAAACAGCGTGCCGCGCGGCGCTTCGATCACGCCGATGCCTTCTCGCGCCATCTCGCCGCGCACGACCCGCTCTTCGCCGAAGATATCCGGGTCGAGCAGCAGTTCCTTGATCGCCTCGGTGGCGTGCAATAACTCGATCATCCGCGCCCAGTGATAGGCCAGGGTCATATGAACTGGCTGGCCATCACCCAACGCCATGAACGCCTGTCGCTCCTCCTCGGCCAGCGGCGTGGGGATAAAATCGCAGTTGTTGATCCGCGCCAGCGGTCCGACCCGATACCAGCCTTGTTCCGATCCCAAGGAATTGATGAACGGAAACTTCATATAGCTCCATGGCTTCACCTGCTCGCGAAGCACTTGGGAATAGCGCCGGTAATCCAGATGGTCAAACAAGATTTCGCCGCGCTCGTTCCTGGCCCGCAAGCCACCGTGATAAAGATCCAACGCGCCATCG
>JAGRFX010000541.1 GCA_020445805.1 Rhodocyclaceae bacterium | reverse complement strand
CCTCTCGTTGCCTGCGCGAATCAGGGCCCGGGGCCGGAGCGGTCATTCTCGCGTCGCCGGCGCACCGCCTCAAGCACCTCGTCACGCAGCCGCACCGGCGTCAGGTCTGCGAGATCGACGAGCGCAGCGTTGGCGGCCCCCGCAGCGGATTGGGCAAGGCGCGCACGTCGCGCGAGGTAGCGCTGGCGCGCGACCCGGGGCGGTGGCGCCTCGTCCGCTGCCGTTCGCGGTAACAGGGTGATGCAGTCGGTCGGGCATACGGGCAGGCACAGGCCGCAACCGGTACAGTGCGCGGCGAGCACGGCATGACGCGCGAGACTCGCGCCGACGATGGCATCGACCGGGCAGGCCTCGATACATCGCGTGCAGCCGATGCAATCGAGCTGATCGACCCGCGCCAGCAGCACCTCGGCAGCGCCGTGCACGGGACGCGCCGGGTCCAGCGTCATGCCCAGCCGGGCCGCCAGCGCGTGCCGCGTGGCCTCACCGCCGGGCGGACAATCGTCGACCGCCGCCTGCCCCGCAGCCAGTGCTTCGGCGTAGGTCCGACAATCCGCCTGCCTGCAGCGCCGGCACTGCTGTTGCGGCAGTAGTGCGTCCAGCGCCTCGACCAGCACCTCGGCAGTCCCGCTCCCCAT
>JAGRFX010000540.1 GCA_020445805.1 Rhodocyclaceae bacterium | reverse complement strand
CAAGCGCGCTCGAGCGGGCAGCCGAACTCGACGCGGCCTTTGACCGGTCGGGACCGGTCGGGCCGCTGCATGGCGTTCCCGTCACCATCAAGATCAATTCCGACCAGGCGGGCGAGGCTTCGTCCAACGGCGTGCCGGCTTATGCCGGCCTGGTCGCCTCCGAGGATGCGCCGCCAGCCCGGCTGTTGCAGAAGGCCGGCGCGATCGTGATCGGCCGCACCAACGCGCCGGAATATTCTTTCCGCGCCGACACGACCAATCCGCTGTTCGGCCGTACCTTGAACCCATGGGACGCCTCGATTTCCGCCGGCGGCTCGTCGGGCGGCTCGGCGGCGGCCGTGATGAGCGGCATCGGACATCTCGCGCATGGCAACGACATTCTCGGCTCGCTGCGCTATCCGGCCACGGCCTGCGGCGGGGTGACGGTAAAGCCGTCGGCCAATCGGGTGCCGGCCTGGAATTCGACCGCGCCGGGCGAGCGCGGCATTCTTGCCATCGGCATGGCCGTGCAGGGCGTCATCGCCCGGACGGTTGCCGATGTGCGGCTTGCCATGGAAACCCTGATCGCGCCCGATCCGCGCGATCCCTGGCATATTCCGCTGCCGTTCGAAGGCCCGCCGCTTGGCGGCCTGCCGCGC
>JAGRFX010000539.1 GCA_020445805.1 Rhodocyclaceae bacterium | reverse complement strand
AACGATGCCGACGGCCGGCACCAGCGCGACGAACAGGCCGAGCAAGCGCTGGGCGTTGTCGTCCCGTGGGCCGGTGTGCCCGGGATTGTGATCGATCTCCATTTTCTCGACCAATGGTTTTCTCCTGGAGCGGGATCAGTGGGGAAGTGTAAACCGGATGGTCGTCCCCTTGCCCGGTTCCGACTCCGCCCAGACGCGTCCGCCATGGCGATGCACGATGCGGGCGACGGTGGCCAGGCCGATGCCCGTGCCCTCGAACTCCTCCGGCTTGTGCAGGCGCTGGAAGGGGGTGAACAGGCGGTCGGCGTACTTCATGTCGAAGCCCACGCCGTTGTCGCGCACGAAGAACACCGCCTCCCCATCCGGGGTTTCCCGGCCGAATTCGATCGTGGGCGCTGCCTCCCGGCTTGAATACTTCCAGGCATTCTCCAGCAGGTTCTGCATCAGAACGCGCAACAGCTGCGGATCGCCGAAGGCCGTGCAGCCCTCGGCGATCGACACCGTGGGGGCGCGGGCGGGCGCGCCCTGCCTCAGCTCATCGAGGATCTCGCCGGCGAGTCGGCTCAGATCGACCTGGCTGCGGCGCATGCTGTGGCGGCTGACGCGCGAGAGTTCGAGGATGTCGTCGATCAAGTGGCC
>JAGRFX010000538.1 GCA_020445805.1 Rhodocyclaceae bacterium | reverse complement strand
GAACTGGCGGTCGAGTTCTTCCTGAGACAGCTTCTTCAGGTCGGGCGGCGGAATGAAGTAGAAGTCGTCCTCCAGCGAGGTGCTTTCCCAGGGGACCTGCTGCCCGCTTGAGGCGCGCCGCACGGCGAGACGCACGCGCTTGAAGACGTCCTCGATCTTGGCTTCCGGGGTGCCGATCTCACGCAGCAGGTGCTCGGTGTAAAGGCCATTGTCGCCGCTGCCGTCGGAGGCGAGATTGCCCGGGGCGGTGGCGTAGGCGAGCAGGGTGCCGATGGGGGCGTCCATCTGCGAGAGGCCCTTGCCGGTCTTCAGCTCGCTGCCGAAGGGGTTGTCGCGGCAGGCGTCGAGGATGATGACGTTCATGGCGTTGCCGGCCTTGCCCAGGCGGTCGAAGAGCTGGCGCAGGTCGAGGGTCTGCAGCAGCACGTCGTCGGCCCGGGTGAGATTGGCATCGACCGGCACCAGGAAGTTGCGCCAGGCAAGCTGCAGGCCGTGCCCGGCGAAATAGAACAGGCCGACGCCTTTGTGCCGAGCCAGCTGTTCGCCGTAGTCGGCCACGGCGTTCTGCATCGCATCGCGCCCGGCGTCGAGCTGGGTAACGACCTTGAAGCCGAGCCTGGCGAGCCGCTCGCCGATGGC
>JAGRFX010000537.1 GCA_020445805.1 Rhodocyclaceae bacterium | reverse complement strand
ATCAACGACATTCTCGACGTGTCGAAATTCGACGCCGGCCGCATGGTGCTGCATCCCGCGCCCTTCGATTTCGAGCAGACCGTGCGCGAGGTGGCGCGGCTGGTCGCGCCGCTGGTGGCGCGCAAGGCGCTGCGGCTGACGGTGGATTACGACATGTTCCTGCCGACCCAGTTCATCGGCGATGCCGGGCGGCTTCGGCAGATTCTCACCAACCTTGTCGGCAACGCGGTGAAGTTCACCGACCGGGGCGAGGTCTCGGTGCGCGTGACCGGGATCGAACAGGACGGGCTGTGGCGGCTGCACGTGACGGTCGAGGATACCGGCATCGGCATCGAGCCCGAGATGCGGGCGCGGGTGTTCGGCGAGTTCATCCAGGTCGAGGATACCAGCAATCGCCGCTACGAGGGCACCGGGCTGGGGCTGGCGATCACCGAGCGGTTGGTGCGGTTGATGGGCGGCGATGTCTGGGTGGATTCCGAACCGGGCGTCGGTTCGTGCTTTGGCTTCCGCGTCGGTCTGCCACCGGTGGCGGACGAGTTGCGACCGCCGCAGCCGGGCCTGCGCAACGTGCTGCTTGTCGAGCCCGACGGCGATCGCGCCGAGGCGCTGGTGGCGGCGCTTGGCGAGATGGGGCTGGCGG
>JAGRFX010000052.1 GCA_020445805.1 Rhodocyclaceae bacterium | reverse complement strand
GGTGAACCTCGGCCAGTCGTCCAACGACGTCTTCCCGACGGCGATGCACCTGGCGGCGGTGCGTGCCCTTGACGAGCGCCTGCTGCCGGCCTTGCAGGGCCTGCATGATGGCCTCGCGGCAAAGTCGGCGGCGTTCACGGACATCGTCAAGATCGGCCGCACCCACCTGCAGGACGCGACCCCCCTGACCCTGGGCCAGGAGTTCTCCGGCTAAGCGGCCCAGCTCGAGCTGGCGGGGGCCGCGCTGCGCGATGCCATGAAGGGCCTGCTGGCGCTGGCGATCGGCGGCACCGCGGTGGGCACCGGCCTCAATACGCCGGCCCGCTTCGGACCGATCGTCGCCGGCGTGCTGGCGGTCGAGACCGGCCACCCCTTCGAGAGCGCCCACAACAAGTTCGCCGCGCTGGCGGGGCATGAGGCCATGCTGACGGCGCATGCCGCGCTGCGCACGCTGGCGGCGGCGCTGACCAAGATCGCCAACGACCTGCGCTGGCTCGGCTCGGGGCCCCGCTGCGGCCTGGGCGAGATCAGCCTGCCGGCCAACGAGCCGGGCAGCTCGATCATGCCCGGGAAGGTCAATCCGACCCAGTGCGAGGCGCTGACCATGGCCTGCGCCCAGGTCATCGGCAATGACGTGGCGGTGGGGCTGGCGGGCGCCTCGGGCCAGTTCGAGCTGAATGTGTACAAGCCCCTCATCATCCACGCCTTCCTGCAGAGCGTCCGCCTGCTGGCCGACGGGATGCGGAGCTTCGAGCGCCACTGTGTGCGGGGCATCGAGGCGCGGCGCGATCGCATCGCCGAGCTGCTCGAGGCCTCGCTGATGCTGGTGACGGCGCTGGCGCCCCACATCGGCTACGACAAGGCGGCCGCCATCGCCAAGCGGGCCCACGCCGACGGAACCAGTCTGCGCACCGCCGCCATGGACTCGGGCTGGCTGACGGGGGCCGACTTCGATCGCTGGGTGGACCCGCGGGCGATGGTCTGAGCCGCTACGGCGGGGCGACCGCCGTGGCCAGCCAGTCCGCCAGCGCATCGGGGTCGAGGCGACCGCTGCGGGCGTCCCGGCTGTGGTCGGCGCGATAGAGATAGGCGCGGGGCAGCTCGCCGCTCCAGCGGGGGTCGATCTTCCAGCGCAGGCGCTCGAGATAGTCGTGGGCAAACGCCCAGCCCTCGCTGCCGTCCATCCCCAGGCTGTCCCACAGGCGCTGGGCGGCCGCCTGGTCCGTGGGCGGGTCGGTGGACACGAAGACCGCGTCGATGCCGCTCACCGAGGCCACCGCGGCGCGCACCTGCGGCAACTCCTCGCGGCAGGGGGCGCAATACACCGACCACAGCACCAGCAGGAAGGGCCGGCCGGTCCGCGCCTGGCGGATGGCATCGAGGGAGGCCTCGTCGAAGGGGCGCAGCGGCCCGGCCGCCGCCGGGCCGCTAGCGCCTGCGAGCAGCAGGCCCGCGGTCAGCCAGGCGAGACAATGGCTTCTCATGGCAGCGCCCAGGTGCCGAGCGGATGCGCCCGGCTGTGCCAGAAGACATGGAAGCGCCCCGCGCGGACCAGCACGAAGGGCTGGCCGGATGCGTCCGTGGTGCTGGCCAGCGTGAGCGGCGGCGCCCAGCTCAGGCCACCGTCCTCGGAGCGCATGCTGCGCAGGCGGGTGGCCTCGCCGTCGAAGGCCTTCCAGGCGATCACCACGGTGGACCCCGCCACGGCCAGGTCGGCGTGGGCGGCCCCCTCGTCGGGCAGACGAACCGCATGGACCATGCCATCGGTCGAGAGCTGCCCGTACCAGGGGCCCTCGCGCCCGCTGGCGCCGGTGAACCAGACCGCGTGGAGCGTTCCGTCCGGGGCTTCGACGAGCGAGGGGCCATGGTGGGGGCAGGCGTCGAGCGCCCAGTCGTCGCGGGTGGCGCGCCGGAGCGGTTCCGGCTCGCCGTCGAGCAGAATGCGCGCGGTGGCGTGATCGCGCACATTAGGCTCGAATACGTGGCGCCACAGGGCCTGGACCGAGCCGTCGCGACGGGGGGCCAGCGCGATGCGGCAGCACTCGCAGCTGTGCTCGGCCAGGCGTCGTTCGGCCTCGAAGCTGGCACCCCCGTTGCGCGACACCGCGTAATAGACCGCCGCACCCCGATAGGGCTCGCCCCCCGCCTTGGCCGCCTCCATGTCCCGCTTGTCGATCCAGCTGACCAGCACCTCGCCGCCCTGGGCCACGGTCAGGGCGTCGAAGCGGTGGGTGATGGGCTGCGGGTCCCGATGCACGGTGAGGGGCTGCGCGAAGGGGGCGCCCGCCTGATCCGCGGCCGCGAAGCGCACGATGCCCGTGTAGGGCCTGGCGGTGGGCTGCGTCCAGCTCACGAAGAGCCGGCCCCCGGGTCCGAAGGCCAGCTTGGGCCGGTTGTCCCCGTCGGCGGCGATCGGCTCGGGCGCCGCGTTGACGGGGCCGACCCGGCGCCAGTGCTGGCCGGCATCGTCCGACACCGACAGCAGCACATGGGCCTCTTCGGCATGGACGGCCCACAGGCGGCCGGCCGCGTCGAAGGCCGCCGAGGCACCCAGCGCGGGCCGCGGCGTTGCCGCACCCGACGCCCCGTGATGGTGCTGGGCACTCGCTGCCGAGACGGCCAGTGCCAGCACGAGCGCGACGAGGCCGCGCCTCACCACCGGGCCTCCACGCCGGCCACCAGTGTCCGCGGCAGGCCGGGCGAGAACACCGGGGTCGAGGACGAGATCTGGGCGCTGTCGGCGTAGCGGTGGTCGCCGAGGTTGGTGATGCTGCCGAAGAGGCGGAAGGTCTCCGACAGGCGCCAGTCGGTGCGCAGGTGGAAGAGGTCATGGCCACCGTAGCGGGTGGTGTTGGCCTGATCCATCCAGTAGCTCCCCACATGCACCCACTCGAGCTGGACTCGGGCGCCTGCGGCGGGTGTCCAGCCCAGCCGGGTGTTGCCCAGGAAGCGCGGCGCGGTCTCGATGTCCTTGTCGGTGAAATCCGCCGTGCCCGGTACCACCCAGTCGGCATAGACGTGACGGGCCCAGGACAGCGAGCTGTCGATGCGCCAGGCCGCCGCCAGGGGCATGCCCGCGGCGAGCTCGATGCCCCGGTGCGTCGTCCGCCCGGCATTGACGACCGTGGTGGCGTTGGTGGCCGTGTCCCGGTAGCTGAGGATGTCGTCGCGCTTCACCAGCTGGTAAGCGACGAGGTCGTAGTCGACCCGGCCCAGGCGGCCCCGCACGCCCATTTCGACCTGGTCGGCCTTGACCGGCTCGAGATCCAGCGCCGAGGCCGCCGAGGCCTGGGCGGCGGCGGCACTCGAGGCCACCGAGGGCCGGTAGAGCTGGCCCTCCGAGGGGGCGCGGAAGCCGTGGGTCCAGCCCAGGTGCAGGCTGGTCTCGGGGGCCAGCGCCCAGGTGGCGCCAAGCTTCGGGCTGAGGTGTTCGAAGCGCGTATCGCCGTCCTTGGCCTGGCCGTAGTAGCGGGTGCTGGCGACTCCGTTGGTGGTGGTCGTCACGGCCCGCGCTTCCGGGGCAAAGGCGTTGTCGAAGTCGTAGCTCAGGCGGTCATAGCGCAGACCGGCCGTGAGCCGCAGGGCCTCGAGGGGCGAGAACTCGGCATGCACGTAGGGGGAGATCCCGGTGAAGCTGACGTCGTAGTCGTAGGCGATCTCTCCGACGCTGTAGTCGAGGTACTCGCGGGCCGCACCCGAGCCGGACGTGACCAGATTGAGCCGCCGCTCGAGGCGGCTGCCCGGGCTGTGGTCCAGGTCCACGCCCACGATCAGGCGGGTGCGCATCGGGGCGAAATCCTGGCGCCACTTGGCGAGCAGGCCGAAGGAGCGGTTCTCGGTGGTGTAAACGGTGGGGTCGAAGGCCAGGCTGAAGGAGGCCAGCAGGTCCATGCTGTTGTCGCGAACGTAGGGCGTGACCGACAGCAGGCTGTTGCCCGATTCGTGCTCGATGGCGCTCGACAGCCGCAGGGCCGAGACCTTGCGGAAGGCGATCTGCTTGTAGTTGCGGGTCGGGTGGTCCTCGAAGTCGGCGCGGATCAGCGGCGAGTTGGCACCGGTCTGCTGGTCGATCTCCGAGAAGCCGAGCACGGTCTTGGCCACGGTCTGGTCGCCTACCGCGTGGTCCCAGCGCAGGGTGCCGCTCTGGCGGTCGTAGTCGGTCCCGTCGCGCCAGCCGTCGGTGTGGGTCAGGTTGAGGTCGGCCCGCCAGCCGCCGGCGTCGTAGCCCGTGCCACCGCCGCCCAGCACCCGCCACCAGCCGTGGCCGCCGAACTCGGCCGAGACCGTGGCTTCGCGATCGGTCGGTGGCGTGCGCGTCAGCACGTTGACGATGCCGCCGATCGCATCCGAGCCGTACAGGGACGTCCCGGGACCGCGCGTGATCTCGATGCCGCCCGCCTGGGGCAGGTTCACCTCGTAGAGCGCGTTGTGGTTGAAGAAGCCGGTCGAGCGCGTCGGTACCCCGTCCTCGAGGAACAGATAGACCGGCGCGGTGGTGAAAGGCTGGCGGATCGCCGTGGTGTGCCCCTCGCCGTTGGTGACCGCCACGGCGGCCCCCGGCACCTGGCTGACGATCTCGCTGGGATGGGTGGGCCGGACGATCTCCAGCGCCTGGGCTTCGACCACCCCGACGGCGGCGGGGGTCTCGGCCAGGGACTGGCGCTCCCGGGTGCCGGTGACCGAGACCGCATCGAGGGTCAGGATGGTGTCGGCCGCGGTGGCCTCGGCCACGGGGACCAGGGCGGACAGGGGGAGGGCGAGGAGGACGGCGAGCGGCGAGCGCCGCGGCAGGGCGCGCGTACGCCCCGTGGATACGGAATTCATGGTGATTCTCCTGATGTGAGGTGCGAGGCGTGGGGCGCGAAGCCGTCACGCCATGCCGCTGGCCGGACACCCGCGCAGGGTGTGGGGCCAGGCAATGCCGGTCAGGAGAGCTGCGGTGGGCCGCGGGGTGACTGGGGGGTGTATTCGGCAGGCGGGGCGCGCGGCGCCGCCGGGCGCGCCATGCGCGCAGACGGGCCGGTGGCGACCGGGCCGAAGTCGAAGCGCAGCCCGCCGCCGATGGCCGGGGCCGTGCACGCGCCGCAGAGATCGCAGCAGGCGTGGGGCGACATCTCGGGTGCGTCGGGGGCGGCGGCGTCGAGGGTGACGAAGCCCTGGGCGGTACAGATGACCTGCCCGTCTCCGCCCACTGCGAGGCCCATGCCCGCCATGCTGGCACTCGCGTGGAGGTGCAGCAGCAGGGCAAACACCCCCAGCACGCGCAGCGCGAGGAGGCGATGAAGGGCGGCAGGGCGGCGTCGGTATCTCATGGTCAGTGAGCGGGACTCTACCACCGGCGGACGGCGCGTGGGAATGATTTCCACGTCTCCAGCGGCGATTCCGCAGGGCATCGGGACACGCCGCGCAAGATGTGCGATGCGCCTTGCCGCAACGCGGCTCCAGCGCCAGTCCCCGGCCAGGGGGCGCTTTTGAGCACGCTCACGGGGCGGATTCGGGCACCGCCCGCTCCAGACCGGTCCAGCGCATCAGTCGTCGCTTGGCGCTCTCCATGAGGGAGAGCAGGGCCGGAACGAAGAACAGCACCAGCACAGCCGAGAAGCCCAGCCCAAAGGCGATCGAGGCGGCCATCGGGATCAGGAACTGGGCCTGGAGCGAGGTTTCGAAGAGCAGCGGCGTGAGGCCACCGATGGTGGTCAGCGAGGTCAGAAGCACGGCCCGGAGGCGCGCGCAGGAGGCGCCGATCAGGGCGTCCTGCAGACCCAGGCCCTTCTTCTGCAGGTCCTGGAACATGGTGACCAGGATGATCGAGTTGTTGACCACGATGCCTGACAGGCCGAAGAGGCCGAACATGGACAGGATCGTCAGCTTGAGGCCCAGCAGCCAGTGGCCGAAGATGGCGCCCGCCAGGCCGAGGGGAATCGCCGACATCACCACCAGCGGCCAGCTCCAGGAACCGAAGGACCACACCAGCACGAAGTAGATCAGGGCCAGGCCGACCATCAGGCCGCGGCCCATGTCGCCCATGGTCTCGCGCTGGTCGCTGGCGCGCCCCTCGAAGCTGAAGGCCAGCCCGTGGCGCTCGGCCAGGGCCGGCAGGATCTCGCGCTGCAGTTCGGCGCGGATCACGTCGGCGGAGGCGCGGGCGGTGTCCACCTCGCCGGAGATCTCGACCGCGAGGCGTCCGTCGGCGTGGCGCAGGGCCTCGAAGCCGCGCTGGGACTCGAAGCGTGCGACCGTCGACAGCGGCGCAAAGCCGCCGCCCGGCAGGCGCACGCTGATGCGCTCGAAGACGTCCATGCGCTCGCGCTCCTCGCGCGGCAGCAGGACCCGCACCTCCAGTTCGTCGCGGCCCACCTGCACGAGCTGGGCGAGGCTGCCGTCGAAGGCCGCCCGCAGCTGCCGACCCAGGCTCTCGGTGGTGAGGCCGAGGGCCTCGCCGGCCGGGTTGAGCCGGTAGATCAGCTGTTCGCGCCCGAAGGGCATGTCGTCCTCGGTGTCGCTGACGCCCGGGATGCTCTTGAGGGTCTCGGCCAGCTCGAGGGCCGCCGCCTTGAGGGTGTCGGCGTCGTCGCCGATCAGCCGCACGTTGAGGTCGCGGCCGGGCGGTCCGGCACGGCGGGCCGTGAAGGTGAGCAGTTCGAGGCCGGCCACGGGGGGCACCTTGCTGCGCCACGCGGCCAGGAAGCGTTCGTTGCGGACCGCGCGGCTGTCCGGCGGCGAGAGTTCGATCATCAGGGAGGCCAGCTGGTCGCCGCGGGCATTGCCGCCACCGCCGCTGCCGACCGTGCCGCCGAGCCACGAGACCGCGGTCTGCACCAGCCCGTCGCCGAGTTCCCGCTCGGTCTCGACCAGGGCCCGCTCCAGTTCGCGCAGGTAGGCCTCGGTGTGGGCCCTCGGCGTGCCGGCCACGAAGGTGGCGTTGGCATAGACGATCTGGCCCTCGGGCGAGGGAAAGAACACGAAGCCGATGCGTCCGCCTGCCAGCAGGCCGACGGCCAGGATCATGAGGCCCAGGGTGATGGCGACGGTGGTGCCGCGCCAGGCCAGGGCGAGGGTGGCGACCCGGTGGAAGTGGTGGTCGCGGAAGCGGTCGAAGCCCTGTTCCAGGCGCTGGCGCAGCCGGGAGCCGTGGTGCGCGGCGGCGCTCTTCAGCGCGCCCTTGAGGTGGGCCGGCAGGATCAGGAAGCTCTCCAGTAGCGAGGCCAGGATCACCATGATCATGACGAAGGGGATGTCGCCCAGGATGTTGCCGATCACCCCGCCCACCATCATCAGCGGGACGAAGGCCGCCACCGTGGTCAGCGAGGCGGCGATGACCGGGGCCAGCATGCGGCGGGCGCCGCCCAGGGCCGCGGCGTCGGGGGGCTCGCCCATGCGCCGGTGGGTGTCGGCATCCTCGGCGACGACGATGGCGTCATCGACGATGATGCCCAGGGCCATGATCAGCGCGAAGAGGCTGATCATGTTGATGGACCCGCCGAAGATCAGCATCAGGCCGAGGGTGGCGAGGAAGGCGGTCGGAATGCCGACCATGACCCAGAACGCCACCCGGGCCGGCAGGAACAGGTAGAGCACCAGCACCACCAGCAGCAGGCCACCCAGGCCGTTGGTGATCAGCAGCTCGATCCGGTCGCGGATCAGCTGCCACTGGGCGTCGAAGACCTCCAGCTTGAGCTGGGGCGGCAGGGTCGGGCGGGTACGTTCCAGCCAGGCATCGAGGGCATCCGCGGCCCGCAGCGAGTGGCCGTTCTCGGCGCGCTGCAGGACCATCTCGACGACCGCGTCGCCGCCCTCCGAGAGGGCCAGCGAGGACGGCCGCGGCTCGCGCCGGATGCTGGCGATGTCGCCCAGCAGGACCAGGCCGTTCGCGTCGCTGAGCACGGGCAATCGCGCGAAGGCCTGGGCGTCGCGGCGCTGCTCGAGCCCCCGGATCTCGCGGGCGCCATCGCGTTCGCCGGCCACGCCGGCCGGGACGTCGCGTGCCACCTGGGCGACCCGGTCGCCGATGTCCGGCAGCGACAGGCCGAGGGACGTGAGGGCCTCGGAGGGCACCTCAATGGCGATCCGCTGCTCGGGCAGGCCGACGATGTCGATGCGATCGATGCCGCCCGCCAGCAGCTCGCTCTCGAAGCGACGCACCCACGGGCGCAACTGCTCCACGTCGCCGCCGCGGATCAGCAGGCGGGCGATGGGCTCGTAGCGGGTGACCCGGCTGACCTGGGGGGTCTCGGCCTCGCGGGGCAGGTTGCGGAACTCGTCGACCCGCTGCCGCACCTGGTCGAGGGCCAGCAGGGGGTCGGTCCCCTCGTGCAGCTCGAGGGTGATGCTGGCGATGCCCTGGGCCGAGGTGGAGGACATCCGCTTCAGCCCGTCCACGGTCTTCAGGCGCTCCTCGAGCGGGACCGTGATGCCGATCTCCACGTCCTCGGCAGCGGCACCGCTCCACACCACCCGGACACTGATGATGTCGAGCTGGAAGGTCGGGAAGAACTGGACGTTCATCCGCGACAGGCCGATCAGGCCGGCAAAGAGGGCCAGCAGCATCAGCACGTTGGCGGCGACCGGATGGCGCAGCAGCGCCGCCATGGGGCCGTGGCGGGTCATTGGGGCAGGGCTTCGACGGCGAGGCCGTCCAGGGCATTGGGCAGGTGGCTCACCATGACGATGTCGCCGGCGGCCAGATCGGCGGTCCGGACCAGCAGGCGAACCTGGCCGTTGTCGCGGCGCTCGCCGACGCGCTCGACGCGGACGCCCCGCAGGCGCCCCTGGTCGACCGCGAAGATCCGGTCGCTGCCATGGAGCGCGGAGTAGGGCAGAGGCAGCACACCGCTGACGGCCGGGCGTTCGAGCACCGCGTCCACAAAGGCCCCCACGGGCAGGCCCTCGGCGGTCTCGAGGCGCAGCAGCACATCGACGCCGCGGGCATCGGCCTCACCGGCGATGCGCTCCAGCCGCGCACCGATTGCGCGCGCACCGAAGTGGGCCCGGGCCGTCAGTGCTTCGCCCGCGGCCAGGGCATCGCGCAGTTCGGCGGCGTAGGCCACCGGGACGCGGGCGCGCAGGTAGAGCGCATCGGCGGCATACAGCGAGAGCAGTACCTGGCCGCTCTGGACCTGGTCCCCGGCGGCCACCTGGACGCCGGCCACGCGACCCGCGAAGGGCGCCCGGATGTCGCCGCGCGCGGCGTCCCGCTCGGCCTCCGCGAGGGTGGCCTGCAACTGGGCGAGGCGGGCCGGGTGCTCGGCCAGGCTCTGCTCGCGCAGGGTAAGCGCCAGCCGCGCCCGGGCCGCCTGTTCGCGGGCCTGGTCGAGGGCGCTCTCGGCGCCCAGCCGGGCGTTCTTGAGGCGGGCCAGGCGCTCGACGCTGGCCTCGGCCAGGTCGAGCAGGGCGCGCTCCTGGGCGATGGCCTTGCGGTCGGTCTCGTGGCGGATCTTCTCCCGCTCCACGTCGGCCCGGGCCCGCGCCACGCGGGGTTCCAGGTCGCGGGGATCGAGCCGCGCGATGGTCGCGCCCGCCTCGACCCGCTGACCGTCTCGAACCAGCACGCTCAGGATGCGACCGGACACGGGACTGGCGGCGCGGATCCGGTCGGGCGCCTCGATGCGGCCGTAGAGGACCAGGGTGGGGCGGGCCGTGACCGGCTCGGCGCGCAGGGTCTCCACACGCCACACGCGCTCACGGGTTTCGACCGGCGGCGGGGCGGGGCGGCTCGCCTTGAGCGCCAGAAAGCCTCCGACGGCCAGCGCAATGACCACGATCGGAAGTAAGCGTCGAAGCATCATGGTAGGGCCCGACAGGGTCGGGCAGCGTCAGGAATATCAGTGGGCGCTAATTTTACACCGCAGCCACCGGCGATGCCGGGCGGGTGTGCTGGGCGATCAATCCTCGAGGCGGAAGCCGACCTTGAGCTTGACCTGGAAGTGCGCGATCTTGCCGTCCACGATGTGCCCGCGGGATTCCATCACCTCGAACCAGTCGAGATGGCGCAGGGTCTTGCTGGCCGCCTCGATGGCATTGCGGATGGCCTCATCCTGGCTGTTCGGGGACGAACCGACGATCTCGACCAGCTTGTAGGTGTGTGCGCTCATGTCAGCCTCCTGTTGGGGTAGGCCCCATTAGACGCAAGTGGCTTGAATCGTGCAATCTCGCGGGCATGCCCCGTGACACCGAATCACCCTCGCACCTGCCCGTCCCCTCGGGCAATCTGTTCGCGCCCTTGCCCGATACCGGCCCGGAGGAGGCCGTGACCCCGCTGCTGACGACCGCCGCCCTGCGGGTCGAGCGCATCGTCTCGCGGGGTCATGCCTCGCCGGCCGGCTTCTGGTACGACCAGTCCGAGGACGAATGGGTATGCCTGCTCGAGGGGGCGGCGGTCCTGGCCTTCGCCGAGGGCGGCGAGCGCCGCCTGCAGCGTGGCGACTGGTGCCTGATTCCCGCCGGGTGCCGCCATCGCGTGGTGGAGACGTCTGCGCCGGCGGTCTGGCTGGCGGTTTTCTGTGCCGCCGGGAACCCGGGAGCGCCGTGATGGGTGAGGCGACGCGGCACTCCCTGTTCGAGGACCTGGTGGCCATCGGCATCGGGACCCTGATGGTCTCGCTCGGTCTCACGCTGCTGAGATCGGCCGGCATCCTGACCGGCGGCACGGCGGGCATCGCCTTCGTGCTTCACTACGCCACCGACATGCCCCTCGGCGTCTGGTTCTTCATGATCAACCTGCCATTCTACGTCCTGGCCTGGCGGGGCATGGGCAGGGCCTTCACCCTCAAGACCTTTACGGCCGTGGCGACGGTGTCGCTGATGTCCGAGGCCATGCCCGGATGGCTCTCCGTGACCTCGGCCCAGCCCTGGTTCGCGGCGATCGCGGGCGGGCTGCTGCTCGGCAACGGCCTGCTGATCCTGATCCGCCATCGGGCCAGCCTGGGCGGCCTCGGCGTGATGGCGGTCTACCTCCAGGAGAAGCGCGGCTGGCGGGCCGGCCACGTGCAGATGGCGGCGGATGTCGTCATTTTCGCGGTGGCGCTGCTGGTGGTGCCGCTTCCGGCCGTGGCGCTCTCGATGGTCGGTTCGCTGGCCCTCAACATGGTGATCTCCATGAACCACCGGCAGGGGCGCTACATGGGGTTCTGACCTCCGGGGGCTTGAAATGCGCAGGGGCGCCCCGACCTCCTGACTGCGGGTGCTCGATGGGAGGCCCGCATCCCTTTCGTATCGCTTGAACCTGGAGGATATGACCATGCGTAGTTATGACCTGAGCCCCCTGTACCGTTCCGCCATCGGCTTCGACCGCTTTGCCCAGCTGGTGGACAGCGCCCTGCGCAGCGAGGCCCAACCCAGCTATCCGCCCTACAACATCGAGCTCGTCGAGGAAGACAAGTACCGGATCTCGATGGCCGTGGCCGGATTCGACCGCAGTGAACTGGAGATCGAGAGCGAGCGCGACACCCTGAAGGTGGTCGGGCGCCGCCAGAAGGAAGGGCAGGAGCGTACCTTCCTGCACCGGGGCATCGCCGCCCGCGATTTCGAGCACCGCTTCCAGTTGGCCGACCACGTGAAGGTCGTCGGTGCCTCGCTCGAGAACGGCCTGCTCAACATCGAGCTGGTGCGCGAGGTGCCCGAGGCCATGAAGCCCCGCCGCATCGAGATCGGCACCACTGGCCGGGTCGATCTGCTGGCGCGCGAAGCCGCCTGATCGACCGCACTTCGCCGCATGGGGCGCATCCGCCGAAAGGCGGTTGCGCCCTTTTTCCATCGGGTCCCGGAGCCGCTGTGTCCCGACCGCCTGCCTGGCCCTGCGCGGCTGCACGGGCGCGCCAAACCGCAAGTCGTCGGCCCGGGCGGCGCGCACCCGCCGACCATCCATCCTGGCTGGCCCTCCACTCGACGGCTAGCCGTGCCGCATGTCCGTTGAATCGTTTCGTCCGTCTTTAGTCATTTTTTTGCGCCGCAGGAGCGCGTTAATGTGAGAACGCGAACAAATGGAACGACCATGGACAGACAGACACCCCGAAGACAGGTCGGCTTCACCCTGATCGAACTGATGGTCACCCTGGCCGTGTTCGCGGTCGTGGCTGCCCTGACGGTTCCGGGCATGAATGGATTCATCGTCTCCAGCCGGCTCACCGGCCAGGCCAATGAACTGCTGGCCGGGCTGAATCTGGCCCGGGCGGAGGCCATCAGCCGCAACCAGCGCGTGATCCTGTGCCCGGTTGCGGCCGCCAACGGCGTGCCGGACACCAGCGGCTGCGTCAATCCGGGCACCGGCAACTGGGCGGGCTGGATGGTCTTCGTCGATGTGAACCGGAATGGCGCTTTCGACGCGGGCGAGGTGATCGCCCGGGCCGGTGTGGTCGGTGGCGGTTCCACGACGGTCAAGGCCAGTGCCTCCCTGTCCGGGGTGTCGAACATCGTCGATTTCCGCCCGGATGGCGTCGCCCGGGCCCACGGCACGGTCAATGTCCAGCAGGTGGCGCTGGGGCTCTGCGACACCTCGCGTGTGGCGGGCGAAAATGCCCGACTGGTCACCGTGATGCTGGGGAGCCGGATGAGTGTCGCCCGCCAGTCCGCGTCCAACTGCAACCCGCCGAGTAACCCGTGATGATGCCAGCCCATACTTTCCTCTCACCCAGGCTGCAGACGGGAACCTCGCTGATCGAGGTCCTCGTGGCGGTGGTGGTCCTGGCGGTCGGCCTGCTCGGTGTGGCCGGCATGCAGATGTCGTCGCTCCGCTCCAACCAGGCGGCCTACGAGCGCAGCGTGGCCACCATCGCCGCCAGCTCGATCGCCGAGCGCATGCTGGCCAACCGCGGGCGGGCGCTGGCGGGCGACTACAACATCGCCCTGGGCGGTGCGGCCTGCCCGACGCCGGGCACCGGCACGCTGGCCCAGCGCGACCTCACCGAATGGATCCAGGAGCTGCGCGACCCCGGCATGCTCGGCACGACCGCCTGCGGCGGCGTGAATTGCACGGTCGCAGGGATCTGCGTGGTGTCCGTGCAATGGACCGATTCCCGCTCCGGCACGTCTTCCGAGACACCGACGATCACCACGGAGGTGCGGCTATGAGATCCGTCCAGTTGCGCGCGCGGCGCATGCGTGGCATGACCCTGGTCGAGCTCATGGTCGGCATGACCCTGGGCCTCTTCCTGGTGGCGGGCATCGGCAGCGTGTTCGTCGCCACGGGGGACGCCGGTCGCACGACGGAAAACCTGTCGCGGCTGCAGGAAACCGCAAGAACCGCCTTTTCGATGATGTCGCGCGACATCCGCGAGGCCGGCCTCAATGACTGTGGCCGGGTGGACAAGGTCATGAACGTGCTGGGCACGGCGGCCACGCCACCGCCGGCCTGGGCGGCCTGGAACGAAGGCATCCGGGGATTCGACGCCGGGCAGGATGCGGGCAATCCGGTGAGCGGCACCGGCGTCGGGCAGCGGGTGGCCACGGAAGATGCACTCCAGTTGATGAAAGGCTCGTCGCTGGGGGTATCGATCGTCCAGACCGTCGTCGGGGCCGGCGCGACGACGCCGGCTGCCCTGTGGGTCACGGATACCTCGCAGTTCCAGCCCGGCGACATCGCCATCGCCTGCGATGCCACCCTGGCCACGATCTTCCAGATCACCAACACCAACCCCGCGGGCGGCAACCTGCAGGTGGTCCATAACACGGGCAGCTCGGTGTCGCCCGGCAACTGCACGAAGGGCCTCGGCTTCTCGGCCAATCCGCGGGATTGCTCGACCAACGGCGTGTCCTACAGCTTCAAGCCCAATTCCCGGGTCCTGCGCTTCGAGTCGATCGCCTGGTACGTGGGCAACAACGGCCGCGCGGCGACGGGCGGAACGTCCCTCTTCCGCATGCGGATCGGCAATACGGCCGGGGCGGCGGCGCCGGTCGGCGACGAATTGCTCGAGGGCGTGAGCGGACTCGAGATCGACTACCTCGTCGATGGGGCAACCCAGTATGTCGATGCCACCACGGTGACCGCCGCCAACGACTGGGGCGATGTCATCGCGGTCCGCATCCATCTCTCGCTCACCAGCACTGCCCTGGAGGCCAATGCCAGCGGCGGGGCGGAGCGCATGCAGCGCGAATTCTTCCATGTCGTCACCTTGCGAAACCGGGTGTCCTGATGCGCCATAGGCTTTCATCTCCTCGTCGGCAATGCGGCACCGTGCTCGTTGTGGCACTGGTCATGCTGATCGCCATCATGCTGCTGGGCCTCAATTCCCTGCGCGGCTCCAGCCTGCAGGTGCGGATGGGCAGTGGCATCTATGACCGCCAGATTGCCTTCCACGCCGCCGAGAGCGGCCTGCGTCAGGCCGAGGCGGCCGTGGCCATTGGCGCGAACCCGGTCTTCGACGGGACGAATGGCCTGTTCCCGACGCCGGTCCCCCTGTCCAACGGCACCTTCGTCGACCGCTGGACGAACGCTGCGACCGCCTGGCGGGATGCCACGGCCGTCGCCAGCGGTCCCAAGACCCCGACACCCCAATACATCGCCGAGGATCTGGGCGAGTGGGAGAGCTGGTACCTGTGCAACAACGCATTCCCCAAGGACGCGCTGTGCCTGGCACCGGTCTATCGCATCACTGCGCGTAGCGGAAGCGCCGGCAACGCGAACCAGATCATGCTGCAGGAAACGTTCCGGCCCTGAGGCCAGGGAGGCACTATGAAACCGAATCCGATCACCAACGCCCGCCCGCGGATCCTGAAGCCGCTGTGCGCAAGCCTTGCAGCGTGCCTGGTGCTGCAGCCCGTCCAGGCCGCCATCAGCATCTCCAGCTCGCCCCTGCTGACCGACACCTCGGTCCCGCCCAACATCATGTTCGTGCTGGACGACTCGGGTTCCATGCAGTGGGAGGTCATGCCCGACAGCCTCCGCTTCGGGGCCATCAGCTTCGCGTTCCCGTTGCCCAACAACGGCAACGGAACGAACATCTACGGGGCGTCCACCTATTCCGAGATCGTCCCCGATTTCGATGACGGCAACCAGTACAACCTGCTGTGGCGGTCGACGCACAACAACGCCATCTTCTACAACCCGGCCATCGACTACGCGCCCTGGAAGACCTTCGACGGCAGCGGCCACGTGGCCGTGACGGGGGATTCTGCGGGTAACGTCACACCGACCAATGCGCCATACAACCCGGCCGTGACGGCACGCGGGTCGCTGAACCTCAACCCGTCCACGGCGCTCTCCATGAACGCGCGCTGGGTCGACTCGGGCGGAAGCGTGTGTGGTGGGTGCTCGGAGAGCTTCTGGCCGGTGACCTTCTACATGTATAAGGGCTCCGGCAGCACCACCTCGGCCAGCAGCTACGTGCGCTACCAGATCCGGGATTCGGTGGGCTACAAGCGGGATCCGGCCGGGTCGGGCACGAACTCCGCGGTCAGCAGCTTCGACTGGACGCGCGCGGACGGCACGCCCTTCAGCCGGACGCCGGCGCAGGAACTGCAGAACTTCGCCAACTGGTTCTCCTACTACCGGTCGCGCCTGCTGGCGGCCCGGGGCGGGGCCAGCCTGGCCTTTGCCGACGTGGATACCAACAAGCGGGTCGGCTTCACGACGATCAATTATCCCGGTGATCCTGACTACTCGGAACTGATCAACCCGACGCAATCCTTTTCGGGGGCTTCTCGCCAGGCCTGGTTCAACGCACTACTCAACAAGAAAGTGTCCACTAACGGCACACCCCTCAGGTCCGCCCTGCAGTGGGCGGGCGAATATTATTCGCAGGCCGTGGGCGAGACCAACAACCCCTGGAAACCGCTGTCCGAGGCCGAGTGCCGTCGCAGTTTCACCATCCTGACCACGGATGGCTACTGGAACGGCAGCTACCCGCGCAGCGGGGTCAATACCGATTCGGCGGTGGGGAACGCGGATGGGACCAACGGCTCCGTCTACACCAGCCACCTCGACGGCATTGCGAACTCCGGCTATACGGCCGGTCCTCCGTTCGCGGACAGTAATTCGAATACCCTGGCCGACGTGGCCATGCACTACTGGAAGACCGACCTTCAGACGTCCATCAACAACAAGGTCGGCCCCACGCCGACCGACCCGGCCTTCTGGCAGCACATGAACACCTTCACCCTGTCGATCGGCGTGCAGGGGACTCTGGACCCGGATACGGTGCTGGCGGACGACACCTTCGCCTCGTGGCCGAGCCCCCACTCGGGCAGTGATCAGCGCAAGATCGACGACCTGCTGCATGCGGCCATCAATGGCCGGGGCAAATTCGTGCCGGCCCAGAACCCGCAGGAGTTCGCATCGGGTCTCAGCGCCGCGCTGAAGGAGATCGACGAGACCGCGGGCAGCGCCTCGAGCCTGTCGGGCAATACCACGTCCGTGTCGACGGGCTCGACGGTGTTTCAGGCCCGCTATTCGTCCAACAGCTGGACGGGCGATCTGGTCGCCTGGGCGCTGGACGCCACGAGCGGGCAGGTCCAATTCACGGTGGGCGCCAACAACGAACAGCGGGGCCTGTGGTTTGCGAGCGAGCAGATGCCCCAGCCCAGCGCACGCACCATCTTCACGACCCTGACCGGCGCCGCCGGCAGCATGGTCGAGTTCAAGACATCGACCTCGGGCGTGTCGTCCGCGGTCGGTTCCAACGCGCTGGTCGACTACATCCGGGGCGCGGCCACCAATGAGGGCGTCGGTGGCACGGCCCTGCGGCAGCGCAAGCGCTTCTCGGCGACCACCGCACCCCTCGGCGATATCGTGAATTCCTCGCCGGCCTACCTCGGCTCGCCGGTCAACCGCCTCTACGACCAGACGTCCATCGCCGGCGCCGGCTCCTACCAGGCCCACCGGACTGCCCGCAAGGATCGCCGGCCGGTGGTCTTCGTCGGGGCCAACGATGGCATGCTGCACGCCTTCGATGCCAAGACCGGCAAGGAAGTCTTTGCCTACGTCCCGAAGGCCGTCCTGTCGCGGCTGGCCAACCTGGCCGGACAGAACTACGCCCACGAGTTCTATGTCGATGGCGATGTGGTGGTGGAAGACGTCTATGACGGCAGCAGCTGGCGAACCGTCCTGGTGGCGTCTCTGGGGCGTGGTGGCAAGGTCATGTTCGCGCTGGATGTCACCACCTCGGCTACCGGCACGGGTTCCTCGGTCACCTCGGCGATGACCGCTTCCAACCTGCTGTGGGAGATCGAGGGGAACGGCACCAACAACATGGGCTACGTGCTGGGCGCCCCCCTGATCGCGCCCATGAACGATGGCACCTGGCGGGTCATCGTTGGCAACGGCTACAACGGTGCGACCGACACGGCCAAGCTCCTGCTGATCAACATCATGAACGCCAGTGACGTGGTCGTCCTGTCGACCGATGGCAGCACCACGGCCCAGGGGCTCTCGGGCGCCGGTGGCTGGGACAATGACGGTGACGGGGACGTGGACCTGCTGTATGCGGGCGACCTGGGCGGCCGCTTGTGGAAGTTCGACGTGTCCTCCGGCAACAAGAACAGTTGGACTGTCGCCAACAAGTCGGGATCGACGGGCAAGCCGGTCATGATCGCCAAGGACAGCGGGGGTACGGTCCAGCCGATCACCGCGCCGCCGACGGTCGGGATGCATCCGGACACGGGCGAACTGTGGATCTTCTTCGGCACCGGGCGATTCATCACCAGCGGCGACAAGAGCAACACCAGCGTCCAGACCTGGTATGGCGTCCGCGACAAGATCACCGATGCCATCGCCACGGACACGGCCCGCACGCGCACCGCGATGGTCGAACGGATCATCAAGGAGGAAGGCCCGGTGACGCGGGTGGACGGGACCACCGGCAGCTACCGGCTGATCTCGGACCAGGGCGAAACGGTGGGCGGCGACAGCCTGCTGGCCTCGGATGGCAGCTACCAGAAGCACGGCTGGTTCATCGACCTGATGCTGCACGGCGGAACCGCGGCCGGCGAGCGGATGCTGGTGCGGAACATCCTGATCCGCAACATCCTGCTCGGTTCGACCCTGATTCCGAACAACGAGGCCTGCGGCAACCTGGGCGACGGCTGGCTCATGGCCGTCAATCCCTGGCTCGCCGGCCGGCCATCCGAAAGCTTCTTCGACGTCGAAGGCGACGGCGAAGTGGATGACGATGACCGGATCCATAGCGAGACCGTCACCGGATACAAGCATGGCAACGGCGGTAACCCCTACCTGCAACGGTGCAAGGATGGTCTGTGCGTAACGGGATCGAGCACCGATGGCGAGAAGCCACCGAGCACGGTCAATGCTTCCGACGACGTTGCGCGCGGTCGCATGTCGTGGCGCGAACTGATGGGAGACTGAAGATGAAAAAGCTCATCTATGCAGCATGCTGCGCCCTGGCCTGGGGCATGGGATCCGCGCAGGCGCAGGTTGGCAACGGCCTTCAGGCGTCGGAGGTGGAGCAGGAGGGCATCCTGGAGCGGGTCGATCCGACCCGCTACACGGTCCGCATTTCGGGCAAGACCTACCAGCTCGACCAGACCACCAAAATCTACGTGGGGACCCGCCGGGTCTACGGCCTGGCGGAGCTCGCGACCGGCGGGCCGGCCAGTTTCGGCACCGACGGTCAGGGCCGCGTGACGGCCTTGCTCGTCCTGGATGGACGGATCCTCGGCAGCGGAGGCACGCGATGAAGGCAGCCAGGGGCTTCACGCTGATCGAGGTGCTGATCGCCATGGTGGTGATCGGCATCCTGGCCGCGATCGCGATTCCCAGCTATGCAACCTATATCGCCAAGGCGCGACGCGGAACGGCGCAGACCTGTGCGACCGAGGTGGCCCAGTTCCTCGAGCGCAACTACACGCTCGCGCTGCGCTACGACCAGGACTCGGCCGGGAATGCCGTGGCCTTGCCCGGCCTCCAGTGCCGCACGGACCTGACGGGCAACTTCACCTTCTCGATGGCGCTTGCGCAGACCACCTACACCGTGACGGCGACGCCATCCAGCCAGCAGAGCAGCGCCGACAAGGGCTGCGGCTGTTCCATGACCCTGAACAATATCGGCGTCAAGGGCGTGGGGTCCGGCTGTTCCAAGACGGTGGCGGACTGCTGGAAGTAAGCCCCGGCGTCCTGCGCGTACCGCGGTACGCGCAGGCAATCCGCCGCAAGGCGGAAGGCGCCCGTTCGTTGCGCCTTCGCTCCCGGGTCCGGTCAGGCGCCGGACTCGGCCCGAGATCGCCCGGGCCTGAGGATCGCGACCGGGCAAGCCCTGGCCGGTCAATCGATGCTTCGTTTGGCGTGCCCCGATGGGGTCCAGCCTGACAGCGCTCGGTCCTGCGATCGGTGCCGGCTTCGGGCCGCCACCGCACAGCGCGATCGTCGACGTCCGCGCCTTGAGGCCACCGCTCGGGGGCCTCAGCGGCTGGTGAACAGCGCGCAGACCGGCGCCGGCAGTTCGACGCCGGTGCTGTGTGCCCTGGCCAGCAGATTCCAGTAATAGCGGTATGAGGCCCGGTCGTGCAGCTTGCCTGCGTGCTTGATGGGCCCCCACTGGGCCGCCATGGCCTGCCAGATGATCTCGGCTGCCTCGCTGACTTCCGCGAAATCGGGCCGCATGGCCTGCAGGATCGGTTCGATCTGGTTGGGATGGATGCTCCACATCCGGAGATAGCCGAACTCGTCGCGGGCGCGCGCCGCGTCCGACAGGATCAGCGCACGGTCTTTCAGCTCGGTGGTCACATTGTGCGAAGGAATCACGCCATTGCCTAGGGCGGCGGCGGCGATCTCGCACTTGGCCCGTCGCACCAGGGGATGATCGAACTGGCCCGGGCTGCGCATGGCGGCGCCACCGATGGCGCCCTGGTGGGCGCTGACGAAGTCCATGAGGCCGAAGTCGAGCGACTCGACCCCGCCGATGGCCGCGATCTCCCACACCTCGCGCAAGGCGCCGTGCGTCTCGATCAGGACATGCACGGGGATCGGACGGGTCAGGCCGGCGCGTGCCTCGAGTTCGCGCAGGGCGGCGATCTGGGTGCGCACGTCATTGGCAGAGCAGGGCTTGGGCAGGGTGATGAAGGGCAGGAGCGCCCCCGCCCGGGGGATGAGAATCTCCAGGTCCTGGCGCCAGCTCGGATGCGTGACGTCATGGATGCGCGCGCCGATGCGGCCATGCGGATTGTCGCTGCCCGCGATGATCTCGGCGCACATCTCGGCGTGCTCGCGTTCCGCACCGGCTGCTGCGCCATCCTCGCAGTCACAGGTGATGTCGAAGACCGGGCCCATCTCGGCCTGCAGGGCGATCGCCTTGCGGATCAGCTTTTCGGAGCCGGCGTAGTGATCGACCGCCGGCATGAGCGGCAACGCACGCTCGCCGGCAAACAGGACCTCGGACGGATGGGCGGAGTGGGGCTGCGCGTTCGTCATGGCATCCAGGCAAAGAAAAAGGGCCGCGGCATTGTACCGCGGCCCCTTCACCTCAGCGGATGAGGCGGATTACTTCAGCATGTCGGCCACTGCAGCGCGCTCGTCCTCGAGCTCGG
>JAGRFX010000536.1 GCA_020445805.1 Rhodocyclaceae bacterium | reverse complement strand
CTGCAGGCCATCCTCGGCCTCGACGATGTCATAGCCGAAGTCCTGCAGGAAGCCGCAAGCCACCGCGCGCACCGCTTCCTGGTCTTCGACCACAAGAATCTTGGGCAGGCGCGGCGTTTCGACAATCGCCTCCTCGGCAGGCTCATCGACGACTGTGTCGACGGGAGCGGTCGCGACCTGCTGGGGTGCGACGCCGAGCACCTCGGGGATGATCTCGCCTTCCACGAACTTGCGCGGCAGATACATCTTCACCGCCGTGCCGTGACCGACTTCACTGTAGATATTGATATGGCCGCCGGACTGCTTGATGAAGCCATAGACCATGGAAAGGCCGAGCCCTGAGCCCTTGCCCTGCTCCTTCGTTGTAAAGAACGGCTGGAACACCTTGTCGAGCAGTTCCGGGGTCATGCCGCCGCCGGTATCGGATACGGCGACCATCACGTAATGGCCCTCGGTCACGTCCTGGTGCTTCTCGGCATAATCCTTGTCGAGATAAACGGGCTGTGTCTCGATCGTGAGATGACCGCCCACCACCATCGCGTCCCGCGCGTTGATCGACAGATTGAGGATGGCGGACTCGAGCTGGGTCGGATCGATCACCGCCTGCGGCTCGCCGTCCATGAGTGCCGTCTTGAGCTGGA
>JAGRFX010000535.1 GCA_020445805.1 Rhodocyclaceae bacterium | reverse complement strand
AACTGATCCGGCGTTCCGTCATCAGCGCGATCGCGTCGCTCAGGAGCAACGCCGAGCCGACCACGACAGGCGGGCTGCTCATCAGTTGCGCGATGTCGTGGCTGTAGGCGAAGGGGTCTACCGACGCCAGGCCCTTCGGCCGCTCCGGCATGCTGACCGGCTCCGCCCACCCCGCGCGATGATGGCTCTCAAGCTGCTGGGTGAGCCCGAGACAGGCGCGCTCCGCCTCGGCAAGCGTGCGGATGCCGCGATCGCGCAGCCGGGGGATCAGTGCCGAGAACACATGCCCCGCCACGATGGCGTCGCCCAGCGCGGTGTGCCGATCCCGGATGTCGACGTCGAGCCAGGCGGCGATCGTCTCGAGCGCATTGTCCGGAAGATTGGGATTGGCGATGGCCGACAGCAGGCGAACGCAGAGGCTGCGCGGCTTGACCCAGTCCAGTCCGGCGCGTTTCGCCTCCTGTTCGAGGACGGCGAGATCGAAGCCGATCGAAAAGCCGACGAGGATGCGCTTCGCGGTGAAGGCGGTGAAGCGGTCCCATGCCTCCGGGAAAGGGGGAGCGCCCGCAATGGCGGCGTCGGTGATGCCGTGGATCGCGGTCGACGCCGGGGGGATCGGGAGGCCGGGATCGACGAGGATC
>JAGRFX010000534.1 GCA_020445805.1 Rhodocyclaceae bacterium | reverse complement strand
CGACGAAGCCAGGGCTGATGATGTTCACGCGGATGTTGCGCGGTGCCAGTTTCTTGGCGAGATCTTCCGAAATCGAGTTTACCGCCACCTTGGTCGCGGTGTAGACCGATGTGCCAGGCCTGCGCAACGTGGTGAACGACGACGAGATGTTGATGACGCAGCCGGCTTCGCGCAGATGCGGTATCGCTGACAGGGTCGTCAGGATGACGCCTAGCACATTGAGTTCGAAAGCGCGGCGATAGTCGTCTTCGTTGGCATGTTCTACGGGCGCGGCAGTCCAGATGCCGGAATTGTTGACCAGGATGTCGAGGCCGCCGAAGTGCGACACCGCCGCATCACCAACCTGACCGTAGCCAATAAGAGTCATATGTTAGTTATCACAGCTTGGCCTCGATCGGAGCCTGCTCCCGTAGGCTCAAAGAAACCCTTCCCCTGCATGATCATCGAATAGCTCAGCCGACCGAACATAGCCCAGGAGAACCTCGACCTTCTTGTGGCGTGACACCTCCTGCATCTTGGCGATGGTCGCGCCGTTGCGGGAGGCCTCGGTTAGGAACCCAGCCCGCAGCGAATGCCCCGCCACCGCCTCCGGGTCGATACCCACGCGGCCTGCATATTTCTGAATGAGCCGCGCAATCGAG
>JAGRFX010000533.1 GCA_020445805.1 Rhodocyclaceae bacterium | reverse complement strand
GATGTGGCGCAGGCAGCTTAAGTCTAGGGAAACTCCTTCGTCGCATAGTGGCAGGCAGAGTGACCCGGTGTCGTCGAGGGTCGGTGGTTTTTTGGGGGAACCAAGATGCAAAGTGCGGTGATGCTCAGCGAGAACGCATCGGACGACGTCGATGGCGCTGCCGAGGCGAAGCCGCGTATTCTGGTGGTCGACGACGTAGCCGACAACCGTGACATTCTTGTGCGCCGCCTCGTGCGCCGCAATTTCGATGTCGCGGAAGCCGTGGGTGGCCAGGATGCCTTGAAGCAGATCGCCGAAAGCGATTTCGACCTGATCCTGCTCGACGTCATGATGCCGGACCTGTCCGGCACAGAAGTGCTGAAACGCCTTCGGGACGATCGTCGCTATGACAACATGCCGGTCATCATGGTCACGGCCAAGAGCCAGAGCGAAGACGTCGTCGAAAGTCTTGGCCTTGGCGCCAACGACTACATTACCAAGCCGGTGGACTTTGAAATCGCTGTCGCGCGGATCAACACCCAGCTCGAGCGCAAACGCGCTGCCGACGCTGTGCTCAATGAAAAGTACAAGCTGGAAACCAAGGCGCGGGCGCTGGACGAGAAGCTCGAGAGCGCGTCGATCGAGCTAGCGAACGAAACGCA
>JAGRFX010000532.1 GCA_020445805.1 Rhodocyclaceae bacterium | reverse complement strand
CTTGCGCAACGCCAGGGCGACCATCCAGCGCGTGTCCTGCGGTTCTATGACGTCGGAGATATAGAAATTGCTCGCCGAAACGTAGGGCGAGGCGAATTTTTCCCGGTATTCCTGGGCCATCTCGGCCGCTTTCTCCGACTTGTCCTCCGCATCGGCGATTTCCTTGCGGTAGAGGATTTTGACAGCCGCCTCGGCACCCATGACCGCTATCTCTGCCGTTGGCCAGGCGAAAACCATGTCGGCGCCCATTTCCTGGCTGCACATGGCCAGATATGATCCGCCATAGGCCTTGCGCAGGATCACCGTGATCTTTGGCGTGGTGCAGGAACCGTAGGCAAAAAGCATTTTCGCGCCGTGGCGAATGATGCCGCCGCGCTCCTGCTCGACTCCCGGCAGGAAACCGGGAACGTCGACCAGGGTC
Organism: Rhodocyclaceae bacterium; assembly: GCA_020445805.1. Taxonomy (GTDB): domain Bacteria; phylum Pseudomonadota; class Gammaproteobacteria; order Burkholderiales; family Rhodocyclaceae; genus Cognatazoarcus. The sequence continues at coordinate 221 of JAGRFX010000532.1, read as the reverse complement.
ACGACCGGGACGTTGAACACGTTGCAGGTGCGCACGAAGCGGGCGACCTTGTCGGCCGCGTTGAGGTCGAGCGCGCCGGCCATCACCATCGGCTGGTTGGCGACGAGCCCGATGACCACGCCACTGATGCGCGCGAAGCCGACGATGATGTTGCGGGCGAAGCCGGCATGAACCTCCAGCAACTCGCCGTTGTCTACCAGGCGGCGAATGATGGCGTACAT
>JAGRFX010000531.1 GCA_020445805.1 Rhodocyclaceae bacterium | reverse complement strand
CCGCAATCAGATCCTCCATGATTTCGGCGATCACCGTGTCTTTCTTTTTCAGCTTGGCTTCCAGTTCGGCATAACGACGTTGCTGGGCTTGTGCGGTGCGTCTATCCACCCTCTCGAAAGCCGCTGCACCGTTCTCAAAGAACTCTTTCTGCCAGCGATAAAACACGTTCGGGTTCAAGCCATTAACGTCGCACACATCCGACACCGGACTCCCTTCCAGCAAGTGCCTCTTCAGAATGGCCACTTTTTCTTGCGGTGTAAATTTCCGCCGGGTGTTCTTGGTCATGTTTTCCTCCTCAAGTTACTATTAACTCAGTTCGAGGAAAACTCCAATTCCGACTGAAGCGGGACAGTTTCTCCAATGCACCAGTTCCTGCTTCAGCGTGCCAAAGAAACTCTCAACCACAGGATTGTCTCAGCAGTCGCCTTTGCGACTCATGCTGCCCAGGATTCCGTGGACCTTCAACAAACACCTAACGCCCTACTTGCATACTGAGATCCACGATCCGAGTGGTTAATCAACCCAGCCTTGGGCTGCGCCGCCAGATCGCCATCTGCAACGCATCACAGAGTAACCATACCCCGACAAACCCGGGGCTATTCACACTTCGGGATAAATACTACGTGATATTTACACTCCCAC
>JAGRFX010000530.1 GCA_020445805.1 Rhodocyclaceae bacterium | reverse complement strand
GCCCAGGACCTGCTGCAGATGCAGGACCAGGTGCTGAAGAGCTTTCCCGAAGTGGAACGGGTCTTCGGCAAGGCAGGCAGGGCCGACACGGCCACCGACCCAGCGCCGCTGTCGATGATGGAAACCACCGTGGTGCTCAAGCCCAAGGACAAGTGGCGCACACGGGAACGCTGGTACTCGGAACGCTTCCCCGACTTCCTGCAGCCGCTGCTCAGGCCGATCTGGCCCGACCGCTTGTCCTGGGACGAACTGATCACGGAGATGGATCAGGCCCTGCGGACTCCCGGTGTGACCAACGCCTGGACCATGCCGATCAAGGCCCGCACCGACATGCTGACCACAGGGGTGCGCACGCCCGTGGGCATCAAGATCATGGGCTCCGACCTGGACGAGATCGAGCGTCTGGGCGGCGAGATCGAGCGTACGATCCAGGCGGTGCCCGGCACGCGCAGCGTCTACGCCGAACGAGTCTCCGGCGGGTATTTCCTGGACATCGATCCTCGGCGCGACCAGCTGGCACGGCACGGCCTCACCGTGGGGGCGCTTCAGCGGGTGATCGCGGTGGCCATCGGCGGCGAAGAGATCACGACCACCGTGGAGGGGCGCGAGCGCTTTCCGGTGAACCTGCGTTACCCGCGCGAGTT
>JAGRFX010000529.1 GCA_020445805.1 Rhodocyclaceae bacterium | reverse complement strand
TTTTTTTGCTCTAGCATCGCCGCATCCGACGATGCCACCAGGCCCGCGCACGTCGAGCTGCAGCATCGCCGTTTCCGACGATGCACGCCGGCGCTGGTCGACCATCGCCAGTTCCGACGATGCCGGCCGCCCTGCCCGCCTGGATCTCGCATCGACATTTCTGACGATGAGATCCACAGCGGCCATTTAGACCAGGCAAAAACGACCCGGCCAAGATGATGTCATTTTCAGAAGACGACTGCACCAGTTGATTGGGCGTAATGGCTGTTGTGCAGCCAGCTCCTGACAGTTCAATATCAGAAGTGATCTGCACCAATCTCGACTATGCTCAATACTCGTGTGCACCAAAGCGAGGTGAGCATGGCGACGGACACCCCACGGATTCCAGAACAAGGCGTGGCCACTCTGCCTGATGAGGCTTGGGAGCGTGCGCGCCGTCGTGCGGAGATCATCAGTCCGTTGGCGCAGTCGGAGACGGTCGGGCACGAAGCGGCCGATATGGCGGCTCAGGCGCTGGGCTTGTCTCGGCGCCAGGTATACGTTCTGATCCGGCGTGCCCGGCAAGGCAGCGGCCTCGTGACGGATCTGGTGCCCGGCCAGTCCGGTGGAGGTAAAGGTAAGGGGCGCTTGCCGGAACCGGTCGA
>JAGRFX010000528.1 GCA_020445805.1 Rhodocyclaceae bacterium | reverse complement strand
TACATCTCCGTGTCGGCCAGGTGCAGGGCCTCGCGGCCGTTGGGATGGTCGATGTCCATCTCCGCGGCGCCGATGCTGATGCCGATGCTCAGCCGGTGGCCGCCCCACAGCAGCGGCATGTCCTCCACCGATTGGCGCAGGCGCCGCACCTGGGTTTCCATCAGGCCGGGATTGCAGTGGTTGAGGATGCAGGCGAATTCGTCGCCGCCCAGCCGCGCCACCACATCGGTGTTGCGCAGCTCGCCGGACAGGCGGCGCGCCACCTCGCTGAGCACGAAGTCGCCGGCCTGGTGGCCGTAGGTGTCGTTCACCAGCTTGAAGCCATCCAGGTCGGCCAGCAGCACGATCGCCGGCTCACCGTGGCGGCGCAGCGCGGCAAAGGCGCGGCGGATCTCGCGCTCGAAGCCGCGGCGGTTGAGCAGGCCGGTCAGCTCGTCGGTGAGGCTGAGGCGTTGCAGCCGGTCGATATGGGCGCGCTGTTCGGTGATGGTCCGCTCCGCCTGGCGCAGCAGGGCGGCGGCATGGTGCAGGCTGAGATCGTGGTCGTCGGCGAACGGGCCGCCGAGCATCTCGGTGAGCCGCAGGAAGGTGTTACTGAGGAAGTCCGGCTCCCCGGCGTCGAGCACGGCGCTGGCAACATCTGCG
>JAGRFX010000527.1 GCA_020445805.1 Rhodocyclaceae bacterium | reverse complement strand
AGGCCGGCACGGCGGCCACGTTCGCTGCCGGTTCCAGCCGTTCCGGCAACCTGACGATGTCCTCGACCGGCATCGCCGCGTGGTACAACCAGCCCTGGGCGAACTGGACGCCGTGTGCGCGCAGGAACGCGGCCTGCGATTCATTTTCGACGCCTTCGGCGATCACTTTCAGGCCGAGTGCTTCGGCGATCCGGATGATGTGCAGGGCGACCTGGCTGGTTGCCGAATCGGTGCCCATGGTCTCGACGAAAACCCGGTCGATCTTGAGAAAATCGGTTTGCAGGGTGGTCAGGTGAGAGAGGCTGGAGAAGCCGGTGCCGAAATCGTCGATGGCCACGCGGATGCCAAGGGCGCGGATCCCGGCCACGATGCGTCGCGCCAGCAGCGGATCGAGGAATGAGTGCTCGGTGGCCTCGACGACGATGTTCTGCGGCCGCACCCCGGGCGTCTCGAGCAGCCCTCGCAACTGGTCGACGATCGTCTCGGAATGCAGATCCGAGGAGCCGAGGTTGACGCTGACGTAGCAGTGGGGACGCAGTTCGACCAGGCGCGGCACATCGATGGCTACCCGTTTGAGCAGGTAGTCGGTGAATTGCGCGATCATGCCGCAATCCTCTGCGGCCGGAATGAACAGGTCGGGACGAA
>JAGRFX010000051.1 GCA_020445805.1 Rhodocyclaceae bacterium | reverse complement strand
GGTCGAACGCAACATCGAGCGCTTCGGCCTGCGGATGAAGCCGGTCATCGACTTCGATCTGGTCAATCCCGATTCCGACCCGCGCTTCAAGGAACTGTGGAGCCACTATCACCGGCTCATGGAGCGCAAGGGCGTCTCGGTCGAATTTGCCAAGCGCGAGGTGCGCCGTCGCTCGACCCTGATTGGCGCGCTGTTGCTCCACTTCGGCTATGGCGACGGCCTGATCTGCGGCACCTACGGCATGCACCGCCTGCACCTGCGCTTCATCGAGACGGTGCTGGGGCGTCAGCGCGCCGTGCGCAATTTCTACACCATGAACATCCTGAGCTTGCCGGGCCGGACACTGTTCCTGTGCGACACCTACGTGAACTACGATCCGTCGCCCGAGCAGATCGTCGAGATGACCGCCCTGGCGGCGGCCGAGATGCGGCGCTTCGGGGTGACGCCGAAGATCGCCCTGCTGTCCCATTCGTCCTTCGGTTCGGACGAATCGCCGACGGCCGAGAAGATGCGTCGCGCGCTGGTGATGCTGCACACCGACCACCCCGAGCTCGACGTGGAAGGCGAAATGCACGGCGATGCGGCCCTCGACGCGGGCCTGCGGACGCAGATCTTCCCCAATGCCCGGATGCGCGAGGACGCGAACCTGCTGATCTTCCCGACGCTCGACGCGGCCAACATCGCTTTCAACCTGCTGAAGACCGCGGCGGGGGAGGGCATGACCATCGGCCCGATCCTGCTCGGTGCGGCGAAGCCCGTGCATATCCTCACGGCCAGCACGACCGTGCGGCGCATCGTCAACATGACCGCGCTGACGGTGGTCGAGGCCAGCCACGGGCATGTGGCCCCCTGAGGCGGGTCGTCTCGGTCGAATCGCGAGCGCGGCGCGGCCCTTGTCGGTAAGCTAGGCGCAAAAAAGCGACGACATCGGGGGAGGGGCTCGTGGCGGAGGGCAAGGCTGCGCTGGTTCTGACGGGTGGGGGCGCTCGCGCCGCCTACCAGGTCGGTGTCCTCAATGCGATCCGCGACATCCGGGGACGGGGTGGCCCGAACCCCTTCCCGATCCTCTGCGGGACCTCCGCCGGGGCGGTCAATGCGGCCGCGCTGGCGGTGTTCTGCGACAACTTCGATGCGGCCGTCCGCAAGCTGTCGTGGATCTGGCGCAACTTTTCGGTGGGCCAGGTCTATCGGGCGGACGGGCTATCGATCCTGGCCTCGGGCCTGCGCTGGGGCTCGGCCCTGCTGCTGGGCTGGCTGTTCCGGCAGAGCCCGGCCTCCCTGCTCGACAATGACCCCCTGCGCCAGCTGCTGACGGGCGCGCTGGATTTCGACGCCATCGAGCGAAACATCGCGCGGGGCCATCTGCACGCGCTGAGCGTGACTGCATCGGGCTACGCGACCGGCGAGAGCCTCAGCTTCTTCCAGGCTGTGGACGACATGCCGGCGTGGCGGCGCACCCAGCGGGTGGGCGTACGGTCGCGGATCACCGTGGAGCACCTGCTGGCCTCCAGCGCGATCCCGTTCGTTTTCCCAGCGATCAAGATACATCGGGAGTTTTTCGGTGACGGCTCCATGAGACAACTGGCACCGGTCAGCCCGGCCATTCACCTGGGGGCGGACCGCATTCTGGTGATCGGGGCCGGGCGGGCGGGCCTGGAGCCTCGCCAACGCACCGACCGTTACCCCTCGCCGGCCCAGATCGCAGGCCACGCGCTGTCGAGCATTTTCCTCGACAGCCTCGAGGTCGATCTCGAGCGTCTCCAGCGCATCAACGACACCGTCGGTTCGATGAATCCGGCGCAACGCAGCGCCCTGGGTATCCGCCTCAAGCCCATCGAGACGCTGGTGATCTCGCCGTCGCGGAAGCTCGAGTCCATCGCAGCCCGCTACCGGCACACCCTGCCGCCGGTGCTGCGATCGGTGATGCATGGGGTGGGGGCGACCCGCCGAAACGGTTCGACCATCCTGTCCTACCTGCTGTTCGAATCCGGATATACCCGGGCCCTGATGGAACTCGGCTACCGCGACGCGATGGAGCGCCGCGCCGAACTGGCGGCTTTCCTGCGCTGCGATGCCGCGCCGGCCAGGAGGGTGCAGGAGTTACATTAATTCCATTCTCCAATCACTTAATTTTTAGGCACAATATGCCGTGTACGGTCTGTCCCTGCCAATCGGGCGGGGCCAGACCGTTTTTCAAGACCGCTTGAGGCAAACGATGCAATCGTCACGGTGGATCCGCAGGCTTGTAGTCGCCGCCAGCCTGGCATGGGGGATGATCGGACCGGTCGGCGCCGGCGGGCCGAAACAGGCCGCCAAGGCGACCCCGGCGACGGCAGCGAGCAGTCGGCCGGCGCTGCGCTCCGAGGCCTTCCTGCTGGCGGATCAGGCGACCGGCCAGATCCTGCTCGAGCAGAACGCCGACCAGGTGGTCCCGATTGCCTCGATTTCCAAGCTGATGACGGCCATGGTCGTGCTGGACGCCGGGCAGGGGCTCTCGGACATCCTGCGCGTGAGCGACGACGACATCGACAGCCTGCGGGGCAGCCGCTCCCGCCTGCCGGTGGGCGCCCGGCTCAGTCGGGAGGACATGCTGCACCTGGCCTTGATGGCCTCGGAAAATCGTGCTGCGTCGGCACTGGCGCGCCACTACCCCGGCGGTACGTCGGCCTTCGTCAGGGCCATGAACATCAAGGCCCGTCTGCTGGGCCTGGAAGATACGCATTTCGTCGAGCCGACGGGCCTGTCGGCCAGCAACGTGTCGAGCGCCCGGGACCTGCTCCGGCTGGTCAGCTCGGCGGCGGGCTATCCGCTGATCCGGGCATTTTCGACGGCCGAGGCGCACGAGGTGAACATCAACGGGCGCCTCCGCCGCTTCGGAAACACCAACGGCCTCGTCAAGAGCCCGGACTGGCGGATCGGCGTTTCGAAGACCGGCTACATCCGGGAGGCAGGTCGCTGCCTGGTGATGCAGGCCTGGATCAACGATCGCCCGATGATCGTGGTGCTGCTCGACTCGTACGGGAAGTACAGCCGGACCGCGGACGCCAAGCGGATCAAGACCTGGATCGAATCTGGCGCCATCCGCCAGCACGCGGGTCTTGGACCCGACAGTTCGAGCTGAGGGGGCTCAGCGCGGCTTGGGCAGGACGTAGCCGAGCGAGCGGGAAATCTGGTCGGCCGTATCGCGGATGATGGGGGCCAGGTCCGGGTTGAAACGCTCGGAGGGCGTCGAGAGAGACAAGCCCGCCACCAGCGCACCGCTGTCGTCACGAATGCCCGCGGCGATGCAGCGCACACCATTCTCAACCTCATCCAGGTCATAGGCCACGGCGTGGCGGCGGACCTTGTCGAGCTCCTTCTCCAGGGCCTCGACCGTCACGATCGACGTGGACGTCAGGCGCGGCAGCCCGGTTCGCCGGGCGTATTCGCGCACCTTCGGCAAACCGTCGTCCGCCAGGAAGAGCTTGCCCGTGGCGGTGACGTGGAGGGGCGCGCGGGCGCCGACGATGTGGACCACGCGCACGGCCGAGCGTCCGCTCGAGGTGCGTTCCACATAGACGATCTCGTCGCCGTCACGGATACCCAGGTTGACGCTCTCGCCGGTCTGCTGGTGGAGCTGAAGCATGGCCTGCATGGCTGTATCGCGCAGGGAGATGCGCGACTTCACCAGGGCGCCCAGTTCCAGCAGACGGATGCCCAGCCGGTAGACCCCGTTGTCGGAACGTTCGACGAAGCCGCTGGCCGTCATGGCCGCGAGAATCCGATGGGCCGTCGAGGGGTGCAGACCCGTCTCGAGTGCCAGATTCTTCAGGGGAACCGGATCCGGGTGTTCGGAGAGGACGTCGAGCAGGCTCATCATGCGCTCGATGACCTGGATGGAATTCTTTTGTTCGGGGGCATTCATGAGGGTTTTCCTACTATCTGAATGGTACCCGACAGCGTACATTTCGCACAGTGAAAAAACATGCCACGTTTCGGAGGGTTGCGGGGCTCGATGGCCGGGCGCGTCTCTTGCTCGCAGGTTGCGTGCCGTCCTGACGAATCTTGGCGGAAAAGGTGCGATCGGGCCCGCCCCGATCGTTCTTCCATTGTTGGTCCGCGGTCCTCCATGAGGATTGCCGGCTCGGCTGCCGGCCATCACTTGGGGCGCGAGTTCCTTGCAGGAGCTGTTCGAATGCGCTCGATTGTCCGGTTGTTTGCCACACCTCTGACACACGCCTGGTTGGGGCTCATCCTTGTCGCGTTGCCATCGCTGGCGCAGGCCGCCGAGATGCCGCGCGTCGCCGGGATTCCGGTCGATTTCATCCTCTTTGGCGCGACTCTGGTCTCTGTCGCGCTGTTTCACGACCACACCTTGCGTGTGGGCCTGACGGGCCTGTCCGCCATCGTCCTCTACAAGCTTGTCTTCACCGGCTTCAAGACCGGGCCGGGGCTGTCCGGGCTGCTGGCGCATTTCGGCCACGAGTGGGTGACGCTCGCGAACCTGCTGTGCCTTCTTGTCGGCTTCGCGCTGCTGGCGCGCCATTTCGAGAAGACCCACATCTCCGTGATCCTGCCGCGCTACCTGCCCCATGACTGGAAGGGAGGCCTGGCGCTGCTGGCGCTGGTGTTCGTGCTGTCGAGCTTCCTGGACAACATTGCGGCGGCGCTGATCGGTGGGGCGATGGCCCACTCCCTGTTCCGCGCGAAAGTCCACATTGGCTACCTCGCAGCCATCGTCGCGGCCTCGAACGCGGGCGGCGCGGGGAGCGTCGTCGGCGACACGACAACCACGATGATGTGGATCGACGGGATCAGTCCGGTGACCGTGCTCGACGCCTATGTGGCTTCGTTTGCGGCGCTGCTGGTGTTCGGCATCCCGGCCGCGCGCAAGCAGCAGGCCTATTCGCCGATCCTGAAGGGCGCCCATGCCCATACCCATGTGGATCGGACCCGCGTGGCGATCGTGATCGCGATCCTGATTGCGGCGATCGGCACCAATGTCACCATCAACAGCGTGATTCCCGAGCACGCGGATGCCTTCCCCTTCATTGGTGTTGCGGTGTGGGTGGCCCTGCTCGCCAGCGTCCGATTCCGCCGTCCGGACTGGGAGCTGACGCCGGAAGCGGCCAAGGGGGCCATCTTCCTGCTCTCGCTGGTGAGCTGCGCCTCAATGATGCCGGTCGAGGAATTGCCGGCAGCCAGCTGGCAGACGGCGCTTGCCCTGGGCTTCGTGTCCTCCTTCTTCGACAACATTCCGCTGACCGCACTGGCGCTGAAGCAGGGCGGCTATGACTGGGGCGTCCTGGCCTACGCGGTGGGTTTTGGCGGGTCGATGATGTGGTTCGGTTCATCCGCCGGCGTAGCCCTGTCGAACCTGTTCCCGGAAGTCCGCTCGGTCGGGCGCTGGGTCAAGGAGGGGTGGTACGTGGTGGTGGCCTACTGTGTCGGATTTGCCGTGCTGCTGGCGGTTCTGGGCTGGCATCCCGAAGCGCCGCATACACGCTCTGCGGCAGCTGCAACGGTGCAGCACTGACGGGCACGCCGACTGCCTGGCGCCGGCCGGTTTCCGGTCAGGCGCAAGGGTGTGGTTTTCTCTGAGTTACCAGGTCCTCACCTGTCGGTACAATTCCGGTTTCGACAAATGCACATCGCGTGTCCGTGCGCGCTGTGCCCGGTATCGACTTGCAAGGGGGGAAATCAGTGATCAAAAGACTTGTCGCGCCTGCACTCCTGGGGCTTCCGGCGCTCGCGCTCGCCATGGAAGGCGGTGGTGCCAGCAACCGTATCGACCTGACCGGCCACTGGGTCGGCATCGCGTCGCTGGGCCTTTTCCTGGTGGCCTACCTGATCGTGATGGCCGAAGAGTTCACCCATCTGCGCAAGTCGAAACCGGTCATGCTGGCGGCCGGCATCATCTGGGGCCTGATCGGCTGGACCTATGTCTCCCATGGCATCACCCACGAGGCGGAGTTGGCGGTTCGTCACAACCTGGAGGAATACGCCGAGCTGATGCTGTTCCTGCTGGTGGCGATGACCTACATCAACGCCATGGACGAGCGCTTCGTCTTCGAGGCACTGCGATCCTGGCTGGTGCGCAAGGGTTTCAGCCTGCGCGCGCTGTTCTGGGTAACCGGCACCCTGGCTTTCTTCATCTCGCCGATCGCCGACAACCTCACCACCGCACTCCTGATGGCGGCCGTGGTGATGGCCGTGGCCGGCGACAACAAGCAGTTCGTGCTGCTGTCGTGCATCAACATCGTGGTGGCGGCCAATGCCGGCGGGGCCTTCAGTCCCTTCGGCGACATCACGACCCTGATGGTCTGGCAGAAGAACATCCAGGCGGCCAATGGCCCGATCGATTTCTGGACCTTCTTCATGCTGTTCATCCCCTCGCTCGTGAACTGGCTGGTGCCGGCGGTGGCCATGAGCCTGGCCGTTCCGAAGGGGCAGCCGGACAAGGGGGGTGGCGAAGTGGGCATGAAGCGGGGCGCCCTGACGGTCGTGATCCTGTTCCTGCTCACGATCGTGACCGCGGTGAGCTTCCACAACTTCCTGCACCTGCCGCCGGTGATCGGCATGCTGACCGGCCTCGCCTACCTGAAGATCTTCTCGTACCTCCTGAAGCACTGGGGCGAGACCCATGCCGACCGGGCGGAGGACGCAGACCTCGGCAACCCGATTCCCTTCGATATCTTCCGTGCGGTGGCGCGGGCGGAGTGGGACACCCTGTTCTTCTTCTACGGCGTGGTGCTGTGCGTGGGCGGCCTGGGTTTCATCGGCTACCTGGCGCTGGTCTCGGAAACCATGTACATCGGCTGGGGGCCGACCCAGGCCAACGTGGCGGTCGGCGTGCTGTCAGCGATCGTCGACAACATTCCGGTGATGTTCGCGGTGCTGACGATGATGCCCGACATGTCCATCGGGCAGTGGATGCTGGTGACGATGACGGCCGGTGTGGGGGGCTCGCTGCTGTCGATCGGGTCGGCTGCGGGTGTCGCGCTGATGGGGCAGGCGCGTGGCGTCTATACCTTCTTCGGCCACCTCAAGTGGATGCCGGTGATCGCCGCCGGCTACGCGGCCAGCATCGGTGCTCACATGCTGATCAACGCGAAGGTATTCTGAGCGCGGGCTGTTGAACGCGAAGGGCGCCCCGAGGGGCGCCCTTTCTTTGTCGACTGTGCGCTATCAGGGAGATTCGCGGTGGGTGCCGCGTGGCGGCAGGGTCCTGCTCAGGACGGTCAGCCCGGCGATTGCCGACACCAGGGTGCCGCACATGATCCCGATCCGGCTTGCGGCGAGGATGTCGTCGTGGCTGCCCTCGAAAGCCAGCGAGGCGATGAAGAGGCTCATGGTGAAGCCGATCCCGCACAACAGGCAGACGCCGTAGAGGGAGGCCCAGGTGGCGCCCTCCGGCATGCGCGCAAAGCCCGACTTGATGATGGCCCAGCTGGGCAGGAAGATGCCAATCTGCTTGCCGAGGAAGAGGCCCAGGGCGACCCCCAGCGGCAGGCCGTCGGTGAGGTCGGACAACTGGGTTCCGGCGAGCGGAATGCCTGCATTGGCGAAGGCAAAGAGCGGCAGGATCGCGAAGGCCACCGGCGTATGCAGGTCCTCCTCGAGGCGGCGCAGGGGCGGCGCCTTGTCGGTCTCCTTGACCTTCAGCGGAATGAAGAAACCCAGCAGCACGCCGGCGAGGGTGGCATGGACACCCGACTTGAGCACCGACACCCAGAGGATGGCACCCACCAGCAGGTAGGCCGAAATCCGGGTCACGCCGCTGCGGTTCAGCGCGAACAGCGCGACCAGCGAGGCTGCGGCCACGATCAGCGAGGTGGTGGAGATGTCGCTGGTGTAGAGAATCGCGATGATGATGATCGCGCCAAGGTCGTCGATGATGGCCAGGGTCAGCAGGAAGATCTTGAGGGAGGTCGGAACCCGGTCGCCGAAGATGCTCAGCATGCCGAGCGCGAAGGCGATGTCGGTGGCCGTCGGGATGGCCCACCCGGACATGGCGTGGATGTCGCCGGCGTTGAGTGACCAGAAAATCAGGGCCGGCACCGCCATGCCGCCGACGGCCGCCACGCCCGGCAGCACGATCTGGGCCGGATTCGACAGTTCGCCATCCAGAACTTCGCGCTTGATTTCCATTCCAACCAGGAAGAAGAACACCGCCATCAGACCGTCGTTGATCCACAGCAGCAGGGGCTTGGCGATCTCCAGGTCCGCAAAGCGGACGATCACGGGAATCGACAGGAAGTCTTCGTACAGGCCTTGCAAGGGGCTGTTGACCATCAGCATGGCAAGCACGGCGGCGACGAGCAGCAAGATGCCGCTGGCCGCCTCGAGCTTGAGGAAGTCACGAATGTAGGAAATCAATGTGGCACTCCAGCGCGAAATCATTCGATACCAATGGACGCCTTTGAGGCGTGAGCGTTCCGCTCCCCTGAGCGATTTTGGCAATCAGCCCCCGAGTGTAGCCTGCGGCTCGGAGCGCCTCCAGAGGCGGGAATCGGCCGAGTCCCTGGCTGCGGCCACCTTTCCGGAGGCACCGCGCTTTCTCTGCGACGAAATGCTTGGACGACTGGCGCGCTACCTGCGGGCGGCCGGATACGATACGGCCCTGGCGTCCGATGGCGCGCCGGATCCGGTCTGGCTGGCCATGGCACACGGCGAGGGCCGTATCTTCCTGACCTGCGACCGGGCAGTGGCGGCTCGGTCGGGTCGAGCGCGCGTCCTGGGGCTGCGGCAGGGCAATCTCGACGAGCAGGCGACAACGCTGCGCGACCACCTGGCCGTGAACTGGCTGTGGCGGCCCTTCACCCGCTGCCTGATGGACAACGCCCGCCTCGAGCCGGCCGGCGGAGTGCCCCCGCTTGTGGCGCCAGTCGCACTGCGTGGCAGTGCGCTGCGTTCATGTCCCCGCTGTGGCCGCCTCTACTGGGCCGGCTCACATCATCGGCGCATGCGCGCGCGCCTCGCCGAGTGGCATTCGGGATCGCCGGCCGGAGGGCGAACCGGTAAACTGCCTCCCCTCGTTTGAACTGTCGGGAGTGGTCTGGTCATGACATCGGAAGAAGGCGGTCGTCCGCCGCGCCGCCGGGTCCGCGTCGTGTCGACGCCTCCCCAGGCGCCTGCCACGGAGGCGGCTGACGGGGAGCGCCTGTCCAAGGTGATGGCGGGGCGCGGCATGTGTTCCCGCCGGGAAGCCGACGAGTTCATCGCCCGGGGCTGGGTGCGGGTGGATGGCCGGGTCGTGAGCGAGCTGGGCTCGCGCATCCGCGCGGATGCGCGGATCGAACTGGACCCGCGGGCCGAGCGGCAGCAGGAGGCGCGGGTGACCCTGCTCCTCAACAAGCCGGTAGGCTACGTGTCCGGGCAGCCGGAGCCGGGCAGCACGCCGGCCGTCACCCTGATCAAACCCGAGACCCAGTGGGCCGGACCCGGCGGGGGGCCCCGCTTCAGGCCGGCGATGCTGAAGGGCCTGGCGCCGGCGGGTCGGCTGGACGTGGATTCGACGGGCCTGCTCGTCCTGACCCAGGACGGCCGGATCGCGCGCCAGTTGATCGGCGACGACAGCGCGGTGGACAAGGAGTACCTCGTGCGCGTCGAGGGGCGCCTGGCCGCCGATGGCCTGGCCCTCCTGAACCATGGACTGAGCCTCGACGGGCGCGCGCTGCGGCCGGCCCAGGTGGTCTGGCAGAACGAAGACCAGCTGCGCTTCGTGCTGAGGGAGGGGCGCAAGCGACAGATCCGCCGCATGTGCGAACTGGTCGGGCTCCGGGTCGTCGGCCTCAAGCGCGTTCGCATCGGGCGGGTACGGCTGGACGACCTGCCCCAGGGGCAGTGGCGCGTACTGAGGAGCGACGAGCGCTTCTGAGTGGCCTCAGCGGCTGAGCTGCTCTGAGATGAAGCGCTCGAGCCGCGGGTGCTCGGAGGTTGCGACGTTGAAGCGCAGGTAGCCGGAAGGCTGTGCGTTGCTGCGGAACACCGATCCGGGCGCCAGGATGATGCCCTCCTCCACCGCGTGGCGCGCCATGGCCGTGGTGTCGGCCACGCCGGGCACCTGCATCCACACGAACTGGCCCCCCTTGGGTTCGAAATCGGCCCGCAGTCCGATCCGTTCGAGCATGCGGCAGGTGCGTTCGGTGGCCCTCTGCAGGCGCGTCTGCAGGCGATCGATGTACTTGTGGTAGTGCCCTTCGGTCAGCATGAGGTGCACCATCCGCTCGGCCAGTTCCGGGCTCGACAGGGTGGTGGTGATCTTCACGTCGGTGAGGGCGCGGGCGAGATCCGGCCGGGCCGCCAGAAAGCCGACCCGCAGGTTCCCGGAGATCGTCTTGGAGTAGCTGCCCACGTGGATCACGCGCTGGAGCTGGTCGAGCGCTGCGAGCCGGGTCCCGCCGCCCGGCAGCATGTCACCGTAGATGTCGTCGTCGACGATCATGAAGTCGTGCTTCTCGGCCAGTTGCAGCAGCCGGAACGCGATCGCCGGGCTGATGCAGCTGGAGGTCGGGTTGTGGAGCAGCGACTGGGTGAAGAACAGGCGGGGCTGCTCATGGGCCAGGAAGTCTTCGAGGGCTGCGAGATCGGGGCCATCCTCGTTCCGCGGCACGCCCAGCAGACGCAGCCCCTGGAGCCGGAAGCTGGCGAACACGTTCCAGTAGCCAGGGTCGTCCACCAGGACAGCGTCGCCGGCCTTGAGAAAGTAGCGCGCCACCAGGTCCAGGGCCTGGGTGGCGCCGTAGGTCAGCACGATCTGTGAGGGTTGCGTCCGGATGCCGACCTCGGCGAGCCGCAGCTGCAGCTGGTCCCGCAGTGGCGCGAAGCCCTGGGGCGTGCCGTAGCTGGTGACGCGCGACTCCGCGCTGCGGGTGAGCTGGCGCAGATTGCGCATGACCGCATCTTCTTCCATCCAGCTGGCCGGCAGGCTGCCGGACGCCGCCGTGATGCGCCCTTCGCCCTCCGATCCCAGGGCCCGCATGAGCCAGGCGGCGTCGATGGCCCGCTCGACGCGTTCGGGATCCTCCTGCTCGGGTTCCGGCAGGTTGCGGCTGGCGACATAGAAACCGGATCCGCGGCGCGAGTCGAGATAGCCCTGGGCCACCAGGCGATCATAGGCTTCGACGACCGTGAACCGGCTGACCTGCTGATGCTCTGCCAGGCGCCGGATCGGCGGCAGGCGCATGCCGGGCCTGAGGATGCGGTCGTCGATCTGGCCGCGGATCGCGGACACGATCTGCTCCACCAGGGGTTGTGGGCGCGTGCTGTCGACCTGGATCTGCATGGCTGTTCTGCTCCGAGCAATGAGACTGGCCTGGTGCTTTGGCCGGTACAGTCTGTTATTTGATCGTTCAAGTGTATCTGAATGGGCATTAAAGTGACAGATATTGTATTGGTGAATCGACACAAAGGAGATCGCCATGTCCTCACTTGCCCCTGCTTTCGTTCGGGTGTTTGCCGCCCTGGCCGCGGTCGTCGCGCTCGGCGCGTGCTCCGGCGACATTCCCGAACCCATGGTCTGGAAGGCCCGCGAAGTGGTCGTGCTGCCGATTGATGGCGGGCGCCAGGTGGAGGCCGTCTGGGTGCGCAAGGGCGTGGCACTGCTGGCGCGCTACCGGACCGACAACCCCGTCGGCTTCGCCGACCTGGCCCTCGACACGGATCGCGAGGTCGTCTGGCTGCGCGACGGCGGAACCCTCAAGGCGCTGACGCTGCCGGAACTCGAGCTGTTTGCCGCTTCGCCGCTGGCCGAGCCGTCCGGAGGTCCGGTGACGGTGGCGTCCGACGGCTCTGTCCGGCTGGGCGAGGCGCGCTACGAACTGGCTGACGGTGGGCTTCAGCGCGCGCCGGTGCGTGCCGCGGAAATCTTGCCGGACCGACTGCCCCGCGGCTGAGCGCCCACCCGGCGGCTGGCGACCTGCCATCCGCCGGGAAAGCCTTGGCGCCGATCAAGGCTTGCGCCGCTCGCCGTTCGGTCAGGCGTCGACCATGGGCATAATGGGAGCCTTCGCAACGGGGGGTACTTGCGTGGGCACGACAGATCTGGAACTCGCTCATATCGTCTTCAACAATGCCGCCGAGGGCATCTGCATCACCGATACCGACGCCCGGGTGCTGGCCGTCAACGAGGCCTTCTCCCGCCTGACCGGCTACGCGTCCCAGGAGGTCAAGGGGCGCAAGCTGTCCATGTTGCAGTCCGGCCGTCATGGGCCGGATTTCTACGAGCACATGTGGGCGTCGCTGCGCGAGACCGGGCGCTGGCAGGGCGAGATCTGGAACCGCCGCAAGAACGGCGAGGTGTACCCGGAATGGCTGTCGGTCAGCGCCGTGCGGGACGCAGCGGGCGAGATCCAGCACTACGTGGGGGTGTTCACCGATATCGGGCAGATCATGGCCGAGCAGGCCCAGCTGCGTGATCTCGCCTACTTCGACCCGGTCACGCGATTGCCCAACCGAACCCTGTTCCGCGATCGCTTCGAGCAGGTGGCGCGCCGGGCCCTGCGCGAAATGAAGCAGCTGGGCATGCTGATGATCGAGGTGGCCGCCCATACCGAGCCGGACGCCCGCGATGAATTCACGCGTGCGCTGGCTGCCAGTCTGCAGGCCGAGCTGCGCGAAACGGATACCCTGGCACGGGTCGGCGAACACGAATTCCTGGTGCTGATCGAGGGCATCGACGGTCCGCGCAGCGCCAGCGTCACCGCCAACCATCTCCTCAAGGCGCTGGAGCAGCCGGTCCGGGTCAGCGGTGCCGAGGTGTACCCCTCGGTCTGCATCGGCATCAGCCTCTATCCGATGGACGGCCACAACATGGATTCGCTGATGACGGCGGCCGATTCGGCGATGCTGCAGGCCCGCAGCCGCGGTCGGCACGCCTACAGCTTCTACTCGGCGGAAATGACCGCCTATGCCAACGAGCGCATGATCCTCGAGCGGCGCCTGCGGGTCGCGATCGCCAACAAGGCCCTGGCGATCGTCTTCCAGCCCCTGTTCGAAAGCGGCGGCCAGCGGCTGGTCGCGGCGGAGGCGCTCGTCCGCTGGCAGGATCCCGAGCTGGGGGTGGTCAGCCCGGATCGTTTCGTGCCCCTGGCCGAGGATGTGGGGCTGATCCACGCCCTCGGCGAGTGGGTGATGCGCGAAGCCTTCGCAACCTATGTGGCGTGGCGCGAGCAGGGCGTGGCGCCGCCGGTCCTGTCGATCAACATCTCCGCGCGGCAGCTCGAGCGCGCCGATTTCGTCGAAAGTGTCGCCGCCATCCTGCACGAAACCGGCATGGCGGCCAGCCAGGTGGAGTTCGAGTTCCGCGAGTCGGTCCTGCTCGACGTGGCCTACGTGGTCTCCGCGCTGGAGGCCCTCAGCGACCTCGGCATCCGCCTGTCGATCGATGGCTTCGGAACGGGGTTTTCACCCTTGTCGAACCTGCAGTCCCTGCCGGTGGCGAAGCTCAATATCGACCGCAGCTTCGTCGGCCTGATCGGCCACGACCACGATAACGACACCCTGATCAGGGCCATCGTGCGGGTGGCGCAGACCCTGGGCCTGACCGTGGTGGCCGAGGGCGTCGAAACTGAGGCGCAGGCGGCGTTCCTGCGAGACGAGGGCTGCAACGAGTTCCAGGGGTACCTGCTGGGCCGGGCAGTACCGGGTGAAGAGTTCATTCGCTATTTCGGTAGGAAGTAGCCGGGTCTGGTGGGCCGCGGATGCCAGGTGGATTATTGGATCGTGCTATCCTTGGCGCACATATTTTCGGTTTGGCAGTGGCAGGGAGTGTACCGCGTGGCTGAGCTTGTCTGGCATGGTGCTGAGAATCTTGATGGGCATTCGGCTGACCAGTTACCTGTACAGAAAGCACAGCGCTGTGAGTGGGAGCGTCTTCGCATTGCCGTGATGCTGCCGTGCCATAACGAGGCGGCGGCGGTTGCGAAGGTTGTCAGCGATTTCCGGTTGGCGCTTCCGATGGCCGAGATCCATGTTTTTGACAACGACTCGTCGGACAGCACAGTCGCCGTGGCGCGCGCTGCGGGTGCGCGTGTCCATGCTGTTTCGCGGCGGGGCAAGGGAAACGTGGTGCGTCGCATGTTTGCCGACATCGATGCCGACATCTACGTGCTGGCGGACGGCGATGCCACCTACGATGCCGCCAGCGCGCCGATCATGATCGGCAGACTGGTGGGGGCCGACCTGGATATGGTGGTCGGAACGCGAGCCCATCAACGCAACGAGGCGTATCGCCCAGGGCATCAGATCGGCAATCGCCTCCTGACGGGCGCGATGCGGAGGATTTTTGGCGGTACCTTCACCGACATGCTTTCGGGCTACCGAGTGCTATCCCGGCGCTTCGTGAAATCCTTTCCCGCAACCTCGCATGGATTCGAAATCGAGACGGAACTGACCATCCATGCGCAGGAACTCCGGATGCCGTGTGCCGAAGTGACGACGACCTATGGGGTCAGGCCGACCGGTTCCGAGAGCAAGTTGCGCACCTATGCCGACGGGTGGCGCATTCTGGTAACCATCATCCGACTGTTCGCCATCGAGCGCCCGTTCCGGTTTTATGGTGCCATGTCGCTCCTAGTGGGGCTGATCTCGCTTGGACTAGCAGCCCCATTACTGATCACCTATGTCAATTCCGGCGCCGTGCCGCGCCTACCGACTGCCGTGCTTGCGACCGGCCTTGGAATGATGGCGGGACTCAGCTTCTTTGCGGGTCTCATTCTAGAAACCGTGACGGTGGGACGGCGTGAGTTGAGACATCTGATCTATCTGTCGGTCGGGACGTTCGCACGACGTCGTCGAAGTGACGATTGAGCGGCCCCTGCCGGTCATGGCGTCGGAATTGAACTCCGGTGGCACCCGGACGTCCGACGGTGAATGTCGGCGAAGATTGCACTTCGTTGTCGCAGGCGGCATCGGCTTTCTGGTGGATGCTGGCATCCTTACCTTGCTGGTGCGCAGTGCCGGTTGGGGGCCCGTCGCCGCTCGGATTCCCTCGTTTCTGACAGCCGTTTCGGTTACCTGGTGGTTGAACCGGCAATGGGCCTTTCGTGATTTGCGCACATTGCGGGTCGGCACGGAATACCGGCGCTACATTGCGGTGCAACTGATCGGCGCGCTGGCGAACCTGCTGGTCTATGCAGCGCTTATTCACGTGCAGCCCAGCCTGAGGGCGACCCCTGTGGTCCCGCTCGCCGTGGGAGCCATCGCAGGTCTGGCCGCCAACTATATGCTGAGTCGCCGTTTTGTCTTCATGGGTAGGGCATGACGCTTGTAAAACGGCAAACGGAGGTGGGTGGCTCCGAGAATCTGGACGCAATGCTCGCGGCCGAGAATTACAACGCGTTTCTGGTCTCGCAGCTCCGCCGGCATTTGGCTGGTTGCAGGCAGGTGCTCGACTTTGGAGCTGGCAATGGATTTTTTGCCGAAAGAATGCAGAAACAAGGCTTCAAGGTTGTTGCGGTCGAACCCGAGCCAGATCTTGGGGTACGCATTGGTGCCCTGGGCATTCCGTGCGTCAGGTCATTGGAAGGTGTGCCGGCGCAATCCATGGATGGCGCATATTCGCTCAACGTACTCGAACACATCGAGGACGACGCGGAGGCCCTGAGTTACTTGTATGACGTGTTGGTACCGGGCGGCGTCCTTTACCTCTATGTGCCCGCCTTCGCCATCCTGTTTTCCGCCATGGATCGGTGCGTGGGCCACGTCCGGCGCTATCGTCTGGCTGAGCTTCGGCAGAAGTGTTTTCGGGCCGGCTTCATCCTCGAGGCAGGGGCGTACGCGGACAGCGTGGGGTATGCAGCCAGTCTGGCCCTCAAGGTGTTCGGATCGCCCGACGGCTCGCTAGATCCAGGCAGTGTCCGGCTTTACGACCGCTTCGCGTTTCCGGTCAGCCGGCAACTCGACCGACTCTGTTCATCGTTTGTTGGCAAGAACGTTTGGGTCAGAGTGCGGCGCCCCCTGCGGTCGAACTGACCGAAACGCATGCGGCCCGCGGTTCGTCTGCTGCCATGGGGACTTGCTGTACTTGGGTCAGCTTCGGTCATTCTTGCTAGCTACCCCGGCTACTTGAATGCCGATTCCTATTTTCAGCTCATGCAGATCGAGCGAGGGCATTTCGACGACTGGCATTCCCCCTTCCTCGCAGTTCTCTGGTGGGGCTTGCACGCGCTACTTCCGGGGCCGGCAGGCCTGCTGATTCTGATCAATTTGCTTGTGTGGGGAAGTCTCGCGTGGATTGCCGCGATGGCGCAGGAGCGGGTCGGGGCCCCCGCGACGGTCCTGGTTCTGCTGCCGCTCTTGCCGGGACTCTTCAATTTTCTCGGCCATATCCATAAGGACGCGCTCCTCGTCGGCTGGTTGCTATTCGCGACAGCCAGTGCCGCGTCCGCATGTTGGCGAACCGAGGGTAGCTCGCGGATGGTCCTGCGTCGGATTGTGGCCGCGCTTGCATGCGTGGCTGCATTTCTCACGCGACCCAACGTCGTGTTTGCCCTGCTCCCCGTGCTATATCTGGCGACGATGGGCTTGTCGCGCCCGCGGCGCATCGCGTACGTTGGTCTGGCATTGGCGGCAATGCCCACGCTGTACGTCGCGAACGGCTTGGCGCTCGATGTCCAGCAGCGCCATGCCGGCGATAGTGTCAAGCTGTACCACTTGCTGGGGCTGTCCTATCTGACGGGGCAGAATCAGTTGCCGGGGACATGGAGCGCAGCTGAGTCAGACGCGATCGTCGCTTCCTGCTATTCCCCGATCCAATGGGATGGAGCCATTTGGGGAAACTGCAGCTTCATCCATCAGGGATTGGAGAAGCAGGGCATCTGGGGGAGCCGTCGATTGTCGGCAGCCTGGCTGGGGGCCATCGTGCACCACCCCCTCGAGACTTATTCCGTTTGGGCGGCACTGTATCGGCTCAGTACCCGGACGCCCAATTCATGGCAGATGTTTCGACAGGTTCCAGCGGCGACGCCGTCCAGATTCGTGGTCCCACGACATCCGATGCGTCCTGCAACGCAGATTGCGGAGTCCTATCTCGGTTCCTCGCTGGTTCAGCAGGGCAGTCGTCCCATGCTATTCGCGGGGATCCTCCTGGCCGCGGCCGCCTTACAGATTCTGAGGGGGAGATCAGGCAGCCCCTTGGGGCGTCTCGCGATCACGGTGGCTCTATCTGGGGCCATCTACATGACGACGTACTTTCCTGTGAATGTCTCAGCCGAGTACCGGTATTTCTATTGGTGTGGTTATGCGGCCTGGCTCGCGCTGGCCCTGTGTGGCCTTGATCTCAGGGCGGCCAGCTGCCATCGAAGGGGCCTGAAGTCGGTGACGGCAGTGGCGCTGGCCATCGTCGTCTCGACGCCGCTGGCTCTTGCGCTCGCGCCATTCAAGCTGCCGACCGCCCCGCGTCAGATCGCGATTTCGTCCGAGGACTCGGCTCAGGTTCGCCTCCTGGAATTGCGTACGGCCTCACTGCCCAATTGGCTCGCCGGTTCATTTGAGGGGGGGCTTGATGCCTCGGGTTGGATTCTTCGGAATGGTGCCTACGAGTCCAGTGCTGGCGCGGGACCCTTCACATCAAAAATTACGACCCTGCTGCAGTCGATACGCGTGCGCTTGGCGTCGGGCCCCGATTCTGGCGTTGTGCGAATCGAGCATGACGGACAGGTGCTGTATGTCGATGCGAGATCCGACACGCCCGGGGAAGTGACGCTGACCTTGCCCACGCCCTCAACACTGAGTGATATGCGTCGCTACGCTTCGTGGGGCGCGCCACTGAGGGCGATGCTTTGGCTGCTCGTCTTCTGTGGCGGAGTGTTCTTGTTGAATCGCCGCGCACAGCTCTACCGCGAGGAGCGCGGGCCGGGTGGCGCAAAGGCACGATTGCTTGAAACTGCGTGAGCCGAAGCTCCTGGCGTTCAGGCGTCGCGGCAAGACGATTGCCTGCCATGTGCCGGCTGTGACTCATCCGGGCTCCCCGAATGCGTTTGTGGCGACGCCGGATCGGCGTCGATTTGGCCGACACTGCGCGAGTTTTTCGGGTTCAGCTCAGTAACCCGATCGAGCCGGTCTCGGTGGCGCCGAAACGGCAACCGGTGGTAGCCACTGCAGCAGGGCTGAATACAGGACATCCGGCTCGACAGGTTTGGCGAGGTGCGCATTCATGCCTGCCGCAAGGCAGGCCCGCCGGTCTTCTTCGAACGCGTTGGCGGTCATGGCGATGATCGGGGTGTCGAGATTCCTCGAGGTCCGGCGAATGCGCTGGGCCGCGTCGATGCCCGTCAGACGCGGCATCTGCATGTCCATCAGGATCAGGTCGTAGGCGCGCAGCTGAGCCATCTCGACGGCCTGGGCACCGTCGCCGGCCACGTCCACATCCATGCAGGCCTCGCGCAGCAGGCCTTCGGCCACTTCCCGGCTGATCGGTTCATCTTCGGCGAGCAGGATCCTGGCGCCGCGATGCTTCTGGATCAACTGCCCCTCGAGGCTGTCGGTCGTCGGCGGGCAGTCGGTGTCCGGCGCCGCGAGCCGGCTGTTCAGCACCAGCGTGAACCAGAAGGTGCTGCCTTCTCCGGGGGTGCTTTCCAGGTCGATCTGCCCGCCCATCATTTCCACCAGGCGCCTGCAGATCGCGAGCCCCAGGCCGGTGCCGCCGTATTCCCGCGTGGTGGAGCTGTCGGCCTGCTCGAACGCCTTGAACAGCCTTGGACGATCCTCCGGCCGGATGCCGATGCCGCTGTCGGCCACCACGAAACGGAGCGTCGGCCGGCCGCCATCAGCCCGGTCGCAGGAGGCGGCCAGGGACACATGGCCACGCTCCGTAAACTTGATGGCATTGCCCACCAGATTCGTGATCACCTGACGAAACCGAAGTGCGTCCCCTTCGAGTTGATCGGGGATCCCCTGGTCAATGTCCAAGCTGAGATCGATCCCTTTCTCCTGTGCGCGGTCTGCCAGCGGCCGGACGGCGTTCTCCAATGTCTCCTGGAACCGGAAGGGATCCGGTTCCAGTTCGAAACGCCCAGCTTCCATTCTGGAAAAATCCAACAGGTCGTCCAGATTCAACAAGAGATTCTCTGCCGATTCGCTGGCGGTGGACAGGTAATCCCGAAGGGCGTCAGGCAGCGGCTCTTCGAGAGCGATTCGCAACATCCCCAAGACAGCGTTCATCGGGGTTCTCAGCTCATGGCTGATATTCGCCACAAATTCGGATTTCGCGCGATTCGCGATTTCCGCCTGCTCGCGTGCTCGCTCTAACTCGGCTTCGCGGCGTTTCCGTTGGGAGATATCCCGTTCGATCGAAGAGGTTCCAATCAAAGCTCCCTGGGAATCCCGAATGGCGGATTCGGTGATTCCCACTTCGATGATTCCGCCGTCCTTTCGAGTCCGTTGCGTTTCCAGTGTTCTGGTCATCCAGTCCGCATTGGATGTATCAACGGCATCTTCGGCGTCAATGAGCCGGCCGAGGAGACAGTCCCGATAGTTCCTGCCGATCGCTTCGTCGGTAGTGAAACCGTAAAGCTGAACGGCCCCGCGATTCCAACTTGTGATCGTTCCGTCGAGACTTTTTCCGATGATCGCGTCTCCAGATGACTCGACAATGGCCGCCAGTTCTCCCCGCACTCGTTCGGCGGCAATCCGTTCGGTCGAATCCTCAAAGATCACCACCGCCCCGACAATTTCCGAACCCCGACGAATGGGAGAGGCCCAATACTCGGCGGGAAACCGACTTCCGTCTTCGCGCCAGAAGACGTCGTTCAGGATGTGAACACTCTTTCCCGCGGCAATCGCCGACTGGATCGGGCACTCCGAGGCCGGGTAAGGTCGACCATCGGCATGGTGGTGGTGAATCAGAGCATGCATATCCCGACCCAGGAGATCCGTCGACGATCGATACCGCAGTATCTTGGCACATACCCTGTTGGCGAAGATACAATTTCCGAGAGTATCGATTCCGTAGATGGCCTCCCCGGAGGCTTCCATGAGCAATCGCAGACGTTCCTCCCGATCATACAGATCTTGTATGGTCTGTTTCAGAGAGGTGATATCCCTTTCGATCGTCGCGGCTCCCATCAGTTCACCGTCCTGATCGCGAATGGGAGAGATGGTTAGGGAGACATTCAAAAGCTTTCCCGACTTATGACGTCTGATCGTCTCGAATCCCGTGAGCGGCTTGCCACTCTGGACGGCCTTGAGAATCTCTGGTTCCTCCTGTTCCAATTCATCGGGAAGAATCAGCTTGATGGATCGGCCAACCGCTTCGTCCTCGGAATAGCCGTACACCAATTCGGCGCCATGATTCCAACTGAGAATCTGGCCCTGAAGATCCTTTCCGATGATAGCATCCGAAGTCGACTCAACGATCGCAGCTAAAAAGGATCGCAGTTGCTGCCAACCCCGCCCTTCAAGAAACCGTTGCAGTTCGAGCACGTGCAAACGCGTCGCCGCCACCACACGCGAGTCCTCCTCAATTCGATCTTGATGGAAGAACTGAAGAACAGCCAGAACATCTCCATCGACGAACACGGGAATGGCCAGGCAGGTTTTCGGCAGGAACATTGGCCAGGGGGCCTCTCCCTGAGGCTTGCGAATCTCTTCCTGTGATCCCCAGACGGGGCGATGCAATTCCCAGGCCCTGCCAGA